>DATJYM010000269.1:0-2576 GCA_035499615.1 Candidatus Acidiferrales bacterium
GTCTGGCCCTTGTCAGATTACGCACCCCGGGCGGGATATCTCGTCGGGCGCTGCCTTGAAAAGCAGCATCGGGATGAGGCGGCGTTTGATCGTTACCAGGAACTCCTCCGCAAATATCCTCGCAGCCAGAGTTATGACGAAGTTCTCTGGCGTCAGTATGAAATTGCAAACCGGTTTTATGCCGGACAGTTCTTCCGCATTTTCTGGGGCACCCTGCCGCTTTACCGGTCGATGGATGAGACCGCAAAGATGTACGGCAAAATTGTGGACAATGGGCCGTACAGCGATGTGGCGCCCCATGCACAATTGCAAATGGGCGCCGCCCGGGAAAAGGACGGCGACTACGAAGCGGCGGTGAAGGCTTATGAAACCGCCGCGGACCGTTACCACAACGAACCGGTCATTGCCGCCGACGCCATGTACCGCTGGGCGATTTCTTACCAGAAACAGGCCACCAAGGCCGACTATGACCAGGGCAAGGCAGGCCAGGCCATCGCCGTTTTCACCGATTTCATCACCATTTATCCGGACGACAAACGGGTGCCGGCCGCGCAAAAGGCCATTGCCGATCTGAAAGCGGAACAGGTGCGCGGCAGTTTCATCGTGGCGCAGTTCTATGAAAACAGCAAGACCTTGAGCCCCACCCAGCGCCGCAAAGGGGCCATTGTTTATTACAACGAAGTGCTTCAGCTCAATCCGAACTCACCCTACGCCGCGCAGGCCCGGCAGCGGATTGAAGCATTGCGTCCCCTGCTGCAAAATTCACCTTCCAGTTAAAATGCGCCTGCCTGCAATTTTTTTGATTGGCGTGGCGGTGTGTTTCACCGGTTGTGCCGGTTATCAGCTCGGTCCCGTCAACGGTGAGACTGCCGGCGGAAAATCCATCGAAATTCTCCCGTTCAACAACCAGACGCTGCAACCGCGGCTTGGCGATGCCGTCACTCAGTCCTTGCGGGAGCGGTTGCAAACGGACGGCACCTATCACTTGGACACACACGGTAACGCCGATGTCGTGGTCACCGGAGTCATCACGCGTTATCAACGCATTCCAGAAACATTTTTGAACACCGACGTGACCACCGCCCAGAGTTACCGCATCAATATTACCTCCCACGTTGTCGCCCGCGAGCGTGCCAGCGGCAAAATGTTGCTCGACAAGGATGTGAGCGCCTACACCCTGGTCAGTGTTGGCCCCGACCTGGCCTCCGCCGAACGACAGGCCACGCCCCTGCTGGCGCAAGACCTGGCCGAAAACATCTCCGAACTAATCACCGAAGGCGCCTGGTAAAATTAATTGAAGATTTTGAAACCAATGTTAATCCTGTCCCGTCCTACAATCGAAGTCACAACCATTACATTCAAATGAAAACCATGATCCGAAAAGTCACCGCCGCCAGCCTGATGGCGGTCGTCATCGCCGCGGCACCGGTCGCGCTCCGCGCGCAGGAATCCGCAACCAACGCACCCGCGCCGGCGCCCGTCCAGTCGGTGCCCGCCGTTCAGCCAACACCCGCCACCCAACCAGTTCCACCCCCGCACAAGCCCAAAAAACATGATCACTCGGTGTTCACCGGCACGTTAAGCGACGTGGACACAAGTGCCATGACGCTGAAGGTGGGCAGTCGCACCTTCGAAATCACCTCGGAAACCAAAATCACCAAGGACGGCCTGCCGGCTACCTTGTCCGATGGCGTCAAGGGCGAACCCGTCAGTGGCACTTATAAGAAGGATGCCAGCGGAAAATTGACCGCCATGAGCATCCACCTTGGCGGCAAACCTGACGGCGAAAAAAAGAAGAAGAAAAAGGCGAATTCTGAAAGCAGCGGCAGTTCGACCAACAACGTACCCAACTAACGCTGCTGCCTTTGGCAAGATTCGGCGGGCGGCAACGCCCGCCATTTTTATTTTTTAACGCCGCCACCAACTGGTGAGACCCTTCGCCTTGGCGGGGTTCTGGCTTTGGGGCGAAGCCGACCGTTCCCGAAGCAGCAAGCTGCGCGCGGCCTCCAGGGCAATGATGAATTCGTCGTAGCTCAAGAAGCGGGCCTCCGGCTTTTTCGCCATGGCCTTGACGAGCGCGTCGCTCGTCGGCGTTGTAATTTCCGGCAGCACCAGGTTCGGCGCCGTCAAGGGAGTCCGGACCTGCGCGGCCACCAACTCCTCCACGGTCGGCGCGTCAAATGGCACCGACCCGGTCAGCGCGTGATACAGCGTGGCGCCCAGGCTGTACATGTCGGACAAAAAGGTCTCCGGCTCGCGGTTGATTTTTTCCGGTGCGACATAATACGGCGTGCCATCCACCACCGTGCCGTATTCCTGATCCGCATCCGCCTTGCGCGCCAGCCCGAAATCCACGAGTTTCGGCTCGTTGTCGTAGTCAAAGAGAATGTTCCCGGGCTTGATGTCGCGGTGGATCAAATTGTGCTTGAGCGCGAGATCGAGCGCCGAGGCGATTTTGATGCCGATATCGAGGACGGCCAGTTCGTCCACGCGCGTCTGCTTTTCGATGCGTGTATCGAGGCTGCCGCGGTCGGCCAGTTCCATCACCAGGTAACGCAATCCTTCCCATTCATCAA
>DATJYM010000270.1:0-6724 GCA_035499615.1 Candidatus Acidiferrales bacterium
TTTCAGAAAGCATTTTCCAAGGTTCTTCTTCCTCAAAGGGACCTTGTTGCTGATCATTGATCCAAGTAAAGAATTTCATGCTTTCTTTGAGTTAGCTGGGTTTTAAAAACTGTGCCCAATCTGTGTTTCATCTGTGGCTTAAAATCTTTTCCACTTTCGCCACATCCTCCGGTACATCCACGCCCACGCTGTCGTAATTCACCTGCACGACGGCGATCGGGATGCCATTTTCCAGCGCCCGCAATTGTTCCAGCTTCTCCGCGTTTTCAAGCGGTGAAACCGGAAATTTCACCAGCCGCAACAGCGTCTCGCGCCGGTAGCCGTAAATGCCGAGGTGCTTCAAAAAAGGAAACGCCGCCAACTGTCCTCGAACGTCTTCGGGGCTGGCGGCCTCGCGCAAATACGGAATCGTGCGCCGTGAAAAATATAATGCCTGACCGGCGGCGTTGACAACGACTTTTACGGTATTGGGGTTGTCGTATTCTGCGGGATTCTTGATGGGGGTGGCCGCGGTCGACATTTCGTTTTGGACCAGCACACCAGCCACGGCATCGATTACCGTCGGGTCAAGCAACGGCTCGTCGCCCTGGATGTTAACGACGGCGTTGCATGGGCAACGCGCCGCCACCTCGGCGATGCGGTCCGTGCCGCTGGGATGATCCGGGCGCGTCATTTCCACGCGGCAGAACTTCTGGGCGACTCCAGCGATGCGGGAATCGTCGGTCGCGACGATGACTTCGTTCAAGGATTTTGCCTGCCGGCAGCGTTCGATGACGTGCTGGATCAACGGCCTGCCCGCGATGAGGGCGAGGGGTTTGCCGGGGAACCGTGTCGAGGCGTACCGGGCCGGGACAATGCCAACGATATTCACGGGCTTTAATTAAGCCATAACTCGACATACCAACGCAAGCAGCGAAGCTGGCGGAAATTCTAAAACATTGCGAATATCAACGGTTGAGCCGTATTCGGTTGGCCGGCTGGGATGGTAAAGCCCGATGCTAATTTGGAGTTGTTAATGGGAAAACCGGTGAATCAATCAGGCTCTTCGTTGGCGTTTGCAGGGCTCTCTTGAAATAAACCCCCGCCCGGGTTGGTGTGAAGTCCCAATCCTTGATCAGGCAGGGGCTCCAATGCGGGTCAAAACACCAGACCGTGTAGGAAATTCCGTGCTCGCCACAATAGGTCGTAATCGCGTCGCCGTAGATTTCATCGCCGATGATGGGATTGTAGCCGCCCGGTTCGTCTGGCGGAAGGAAGCCGATTTCGGTGAGAATCATCGGATATTTGTCGGACACAAAGCCCCAATCGTGTGTCCAGTTGGCAGCCCACGGTTGCCTGGCTTTCATCGGATACGGATGGGCGACATAACCGATGCCTTCGGCGTCAATCGGGTCCCGGGCGACCGGTGTCAGGTCGTAGCCAAAATTGAAACCGGCGACGAGCGGGACGGCGGTGCCACCATTCGCGCGGATGGTTTTGATGATTTGTTCCAGCAAACCCTTCCATTCCGGCCAGGTGCAGGTTCCCAGATTGGGGTTGGTGGTCGGCTCATTGAATAATTCAAAAAAAGCGACAGTGTTGTTGCCGCGAAAATGTCTGGCCATGATGGTCCAGAAGTCGAGCGTCTCCTCCCCGGTGGTATTGTAAGCCGTGGGCGGATAAAGTTCGGACGTAGCGGGGAAGAATTTACCTCCGTACAGGTTGCCGATGCTGTGCCAGTCAATGATGACGTACAGTCCTTCGGCCCTGGCCCATGCAACCCCCTGGTCGAGCAGCTGGAGGTAATCTTTTTCTCCGTGAATGCGCCAGGCCGCCGGGTGTACGGGAATCCTCACGATGTTCGCACCCCAGGATTTGATCATTTCAAAATAATGTTGGTTCCATTCCCCGTTGCGCTGCAATTTGTCGGGATCGCTCGCGTCCAGCCCCCGGAAGACGATCGCCTTGCCGTCGGCGGTCACAAAATGATTGCCCTGCACACTGATGTGACTCGGTTGGGCCAAGGCTCCGAAGGAAAACAAAACCGTGGCCAGGTAAAAGCAAAGGGCCTTTTTCATAGGGATGATTTCAGGATTGAAACGGAATCGGGGCAATTCACAACCCGGAGCGTAGCCCAACGCGTACCTGTGTCAATCTCACCGCACCACCCTGTGCGTCACGCGGGACGCGACGGACTGAAGGCCTTTGAAAAGATTAGCGACTTTCCTCGCGGAAAGTCAGGAAGGCAAAAACCAGCGCCACCACGAAGGGCTACGCAAACAGTAAAATACCCATGGGGTGAGTATAGCATATAATTTGCCAAATGTGACATTTGTGTTACGACAAAGTCACGTGGGCATGTCCCGGGTGGCCGGTAAAATTTTGAATTATCGTTGGCGGGCAATTATAAACAGACACGTCGAAATGGAATACAGGTCTTTACCGCACATTTCACGGGGTATTCCGGCTAATTCCTGTTGCCATTTGCCCGCTGGCGGACGAGCTCAAAGTTGCACAAGCGCACTTCGGGTTTGCCGGAGGAATCGCGCAACAGTTTGTTCTGGGAGTCGAAAGAAATCAATAAATGGTCCGGTTTGAGATTCAAGTCTTCCAGGCCGCATTGGGCCAGCTTGTTCGCCTTCGCCTGCATCAATTCCTCCATCACTTTTTCGGAAATCAGGTTGTTGGCGCACGCGTACTTCGCGTTCATCGCCGTGTAATGATGAGTATCCTGCGCCGCCAGCAATTCGTCGGGTCCATTCCAAAATCCCCAAATGGTGATGTAATTGCGGCCTTTCTGGAGGATGGGTTCGCCTTCCGGGGTGAGGAGGCCGGCCAGTGCCGTAAACCGCCGTTCGTCCGCCGCCGGTTGGTCGGATTCGCGGTTGCTGCCGGTCATATAAATGGCGCGGGGATAAATCGTCTTTACGCCCCGGCGGCTCAAGGCGAGCGCAAATGCAAATTCCTCGAACGGGCTGTTGAAACCGTGTTCCTGGACGGCGTTTTGATTGCCCTCGGGACCGGCCAGCCACGGGGATTCGCCCATGCGCGAAACCCGCCAGACCAGGTTGATGTTGTCCTTGGTGGAAGTCCGGAAAACCTGGTTGTGCGAGGACAATTTCTTCTTCGGCGTGCGCCGCCAGCGTTCGGGCAGGAAATAATTGAACAAATCCGGATCCTTGCCCACGACCCACAACAGACCGCCGGTGCTTTCGGCGCGACCGAAAATATAATCCACGCCCAGGATATTGGCGGCCTGGAGGTGGGCGGGCAACGGGCTGGCCGTGTCCGCCTCGAATCGGCGGGCCATGTGCTTGAGATACATCTGGCGATTGGCGCTGCGCACCGATTGTTCATGCTCCGGTGTGCGTTCCAGCAACTCGTAATCTACCAGCGCGTAAACCAACTGGCCATTCCGGTCGCGCAACAACGCCTGGTTCCGGTCCGGCCGCAAAATGATGTGGGCCGGTTTCATGTCCACGACCCGGTAACCCTTCTGCCAGAGTTCATGCGTGGCCAGGCAGGTGACCCGGGCGAGAAATTCCGCACGTTCCCGTTGCTGCAATTTGTAATGGTCGGCCGCCTCGACCGCGTCCCAGCCCTTCACCCAGCCGTAAAGCACGACGTATTGCCGGAGGATGTCAATCTCCACGCCCGGATGACGGACGATTTTGGCCCGGATTTTGTCCTCGGACCGGCCCGTCTGCCAGAGTTGCAGCCGTTCGGATGGCATGTAGATTGCCAGCGGCTTTTGCGTCCGGATATGGATGCCCTCCGGGCCGGCCTCGCCCTTGCGCAATTCCATGAGCAGCGAGAATTCTTCGAACGGGCTGTTGAACTCGGCGTGGATGAATTTGTTGAAGGTGAATGTGTCCAACGGTACACCCTCACCGACGCGCGACCATTTGACCACCAGATGCAGCGTCACGCCGTTCACCCGCCGCGTCGGCACCTTGTAAACCGTGCTGGTGCCTTCCAGCCGTTCGCGCTTGGTTTCAAACCATTCCGCTGCGTACCAGTTTTCCGGCAGCAAATTCTCCCAGAACGGCAAACCCATCTGTGTCATGTAAAGGTCGCCCCCATCCAGGGTTTTCATGTGGACATAATCCACGCCCAGCAACGAAATGGCGCTGCCCGGAATTTCCGGGTGAGACGGGGATACGACCGGCGCCGGGGTGGCTGGACGGGAAGATGCAGCATCACCGAGCATGGCCCCAATCTAACTTCCCTGTCAGTCACCGCTAACCATGGCTTATCAGAAACGCACCAAAATTTGGCCTCGGAGGACCCAGCCCGTGTCCACCTTGGACATTCAACCGCAAAAAAGGCCAGCCCGCCGAGGAACACGGAAAATGAATTGTTCCCTGGCAGGGCTGGTTTGTTGGTCGTTCAGGCCTTCCCGGCTTTCAGGCCGGGAAGGGTGAAGTGGAACGGGGCGGTCGCCCGCCGGTACAGCACTTCGCGGAAGTTCTTCCACGAGCCCAGGTGGATCCGGCGGCCCCGCCAGATCACGCGTTTGAGATGGGCGACCGGCCTTACGACGGCCCGCGCCCTTTTGTTTATAATCCGGACCGGTTTGGCGGCCAGATTCCGCAACGGTTTGAACGTAATTTTCATTTTCATGCCGACAGCATGCGGCCTTTTCTGTACTTCGACTATTACGAATTTTATAATTGACTGATAGATTTAAACTAATAGTCTGCCGGCGTGGAATTCCTGAATTATCATCATCTGCGCTATTTCTGGGCGGTGGCCCGGGAAGGCGGCTTGCGGAAGGCGGCGGAAAAGCTGCGTGTTTCCCAACCCACCATCAGCGCCCAGATCGCGGCATTGGAGAACGTGCTGGGCGAAAAACTTTTCTGGCGCACGGGCCGCCGCCTGGCCTTGACGGATATCGGGCAGGAGGTGTTCAGCTACGCGGAGGAGATTTTTCTGCTCGGACAGGACCTGTTAAGTTCAATCAAACAGCGGCCCACCTTGCATCCGGTGCGCGTACACCTGGGCGTGGCCGACGCGCTGCCCAAGCTGGTGGCCTACCGCATCCTCGAACCCGTCTTCCGGCTTCCGCAGCCGGTGCAGATTTCGTGTTGGGAGACCAAGGTGTCGGACATGCTGACCGAACTGGCGGCGCACCGGCTGGATCTGGTGCTGGCGGATCAACCGGCTTCCAGCGGCGTGCCGGCCAATGTCTTCAATCACTTCCTCGGCGAATGCGGTATTGTGTTTTGCGCTGAACCGCATCTGGCGGCGAAACTGCAACGCGGTTTTCCCGGGTCATTGAACGGAGCGCCGGCCCTGTTGCCCATGTCGGACAGCGGGTTGCGTCGCTCCCTCGAAAAATGGTTTCATGCCACCGGCGTGCGCCCCCGATTGGTCGGGGAAATGGAGGATCCGGCCTTTGTCAACATTCTGGCGCTGCACAAACTGGGTTTCATGGTGGTACCGACGCTGGTCGCGAAGGAGACCATGACCCAGTTTGGCTTCCGCGCTATCGGCCGCACCGAGGAGTGCCGGCAGCAGTTCTACGCCATCACGGCGGAGCGCAAACGCACACATCCGGCGATCCACGCCATCATCTCCCGGGCGAAACCCGCGCCGGCAGGCTGAACGCCAATTCAACACGTACGTTCGTGGCAGGTCAGGCGACCGATTTACGGCCCTGGAAATCAACACGGGCAATCGCTTCCCAAACCGGGCGTTCCGTCCAGGCGGATTTGCATCACACGCAATTCCATTCGCAGCGTCCAGCCGGCCCGCGCCCAGAATTTCATGCCGGCCGCATTGTTGGCGAAGATGAAAATGTTGCATCTTGAAATGCCGGCCTTTTGAAGTCTACTCAGACAGGCATTTACCAGTCGCCGGCCAATTCCCCGCCGACGGTACCGCCTGGCCACCGCCAGATGGTGCAGGTAACCGCGCCGGCCATCGTGGCCGCACAGCACGGCGCCGATGAGGCTGCCATCCTTCTCCGCCACAAAACTGAAATGCGGATTCCGCCGGAGATACAATGCGATGGCGCGACGCGTGTCGGATTCGTTCAGCCCCACGCCTTCGGTCCGCCGCCACAGCCTGATGACCGCGTCATAATCCTGGATACGGAAATGGCGGGCGATAATCCCGTGGTTGTCAGGGCAGCAGGGTCTTTTCATAGATGGTTTAACCGCATATCTGTTCTTTGCGGTAGATTCATGTTTCCGTTCCCTGTTCTTCATGGTTTGGGCTAGACCACCGCCGTCACGTGATATTGATTTTGAACGCCGGCGAGGTTCAATTTCAGGAGGTCGCCCTGTTTCCGGCCCAGGAGTTGTTCCCCCAACGGGGATTGCGGCGTAATTACCAGCACTTCCCGTTTGTCGTGTAATACTTCCGTGCCGCCCGCGCGGGGGCCGATAAAGTAAGCCGATTTTTCCGCGTTAAATTCCAGTTCTACGAAGGCCCCGACATCAATGGGCTCGCCGGCTCCAAACTTGCGCGCGTCCAGCTTTTCGAAGGCGGCAATGGCGGCCTGAATTTCCGCCGCCTGCCGGGACTGGCCCCGGGCCAGATAGGAGGCTTCGAGTCCGCGGGTGTCGTATTTGTTTTCGGCCTTGCTCTGTTCGTGGGTGGCTTCCGCGCGCGAGGCCTGGGCTGCCCGGAAATAAACCTCCAGTTCGTCCGCCAGCCGGGCCACGATCTTTTTGATGAGCGCGCGTTTGTTCATGCGAATGCCATGCGAAAGAGCGAACATATTCCATGGTCACATCCT
>DATJYM010000271.1:0-30645 GCA_035499615.1 Candidatus Acidiferrales bacterium
CGAACCTTGTTGGCTTGGTGATTTCGAGCGGAGTGGTCAATATTTCTGGAGGTGCTTTTGCCTCTTGTTACAGTCTTCCAAGCATTACCATTCCCGGCAGTGTCGTCACCATCGGCACTAATGCATTCGACCATTGTACCAACCTTTCGAGCGTTATAATTTCCGCCAGTGTCCCTAAAATTGGAACAAACGCTTTCCGTTTATGTACAAGTCTGACCAGTGTCATCATCCCCAACTCGGTCACCAATATCAACAGCTTCGCCTTTGCCTCCTGTTCAAACCTCTTTAGTGTTTATTTCATGGGTAATGCTCCTTCTGCTAATTCGAGCGTATTTACCAATGACCTCAGCGCGACCGTCTACTATCTACTTGGTACTGCAGGTTGGGGTTCAACGTTCGGAGGCCGTCCGACGGCGGTGTGGCAACCGAAAATCCTGACAACCGATACCAGCTTCGGTGTGCAGACGAATCAATTTGGATTTAACATCAGTTGGGCCAACGGTGAGGCTGTCGTGGTGGAAGCGTGTACTGATCTTAGCAAACCCGTCTGGCAGCCGCTACAAACCAATACCCTCATCGGCGGAGTTGCTTATTTTAGCGATTCTCAGGCAACAAATTATCCGAGCCGATTTTACCGCATCAGTTCCCAATGACGCATTCGTTTGGTAGAAGAGCGGATAAGATAACTTACGGTGGCGTAATTGCCCGATAGAATCGGATCGGCGCGCCATTGGTCGCGGAATCGGCAATGGACAACACATTCGCACCGCTGGCGCCGAGCGCGAGAAAATTCCAGTCTGACAGACTGGTGGAGGACTGGATCACATAATGTGTCCGCGGTTGCACGGTCGCGTTCAGGATCGCGGGTGAACCTGGGTTGATAACGATCGAACTGAAGCGCAGAGGCGCCTGGCCCAGAGCACCGAGGGCGTTGGTCGCCAACACCAGTGTGGCGTCAGCGCGGCCACAAAGCAGCACATTCCCATTCGGCGAATACGCAAAACACGATGCTTTGAAAGTTTCCTGCGTGAGGGTGGTTGTCAACGTGCCGGTGGCAACATCCCAGAGTTTGATGGCGTCCTGGTCGGCGGAGGCCAGCGTGCTGCCATCGGGTGAAAAGGCGACGAAGAAAACGGGGTTGGTGCCGGTGCCAAATTTCCGCCACGAGCCATCCGAAATCCGCCAGACGATCAGGGAATTCGTTCCGCTGCTCCCGGAAGCGACCGTATTTCCGTCGGGTGAAAAAGCGACCGACTCCACATTGTTGGAATGACCATAGAACGACTGGACCAGGCTGAAGTTGGTCAGCGACCAGATTTTTATGGCATGGTCAAATCGCCGGCCGCCGGAAGCCAGGTAATCGCCATGCGGCGAAAACGCCAGGGCGGTGACGCCGTTGGAATGACCGGCCAACGTTCCCAGCAGCGACCAGTCATTCAGTTTCCACAACTGAATCGCCTGCTCACTACAATCTCCGCCGGAAGCCAGGGTCGAGCCGTCGGGTGAAATGGCCAGCACCATTGATCCGTTGGTGTTGGCAGCGATGGTGTTCAATACCGTCCCATCACTCAACCGCCACAATTTGACGGCGGGATCGAGCGGGCCGCCGCTGGAGGCCAACACTGTACTGTCCGGCGCGAACGCAATTGAACTGACCAACCCGGTGGTGCCCGCCAGGGTCTGCAGCAGCAGGCCGTCGGTGGTGCGGTGGATCTGGATGGAGGAATCGTTGCCGGCGCTGGCACAAAGCGTGCCGTCGGGAGAAACGGCCACGGCGTTGATATAATCCGTATGGCCGCCCAGGGTGAGAACTGCGGACCCGTCGGCAGCCGACCAGAGACGGATCGTGTGGTCGTCGCTCCCGGAAATCACCAGCGAGCCGCCTGGTGTGAAGACGGTTCCCGTCACCGGGAGCGCATGGGCGCCAATCGTCCACCGGCAGCTGCCGCCCGACCAATTCCACATCTGGACGGTTCCGTCAACACTGCCGGAGACGATCTCTTGTCCGTCGGGACTGAAGGCCGCGGAAGTCACGCCGTTGGTATCTCCGGCAAGCGTTTGCCGGAGGGACCAATCACCGGTAGACCAGACTTTGACGGTCTGATCCAGGCTGGCCGTGGCCAGCCACGAACCGTCCGGCGAGAAGGCCACCGCCGTGACATTGCTCGTTTGCGCGTTGACCACGTTGGTTGATGTCCACAGCAGGTTCCAATTGTTGGCATTATAGACACGAACCGTGCTGTCTTCGCAGGCAGACGCCATCAGGCCGCCGGAGGAGAAGGCCAAGCTCGTCACTGCCGAAGGTTCCACCCAGGTATTGAAGGCCGGCCGGTTGGTCACCACGGATCCGTTCGCGACCAGGAAAACAATATTGCTGCCCGTTTCATTCCCGCAAGCGAGCCGTAGGCTGTCGGCCGAGAAAGCCAGGGCGGTAACTTTGCCCCAGAGGTTGGTGGTGGTGCGCACCAGGCTGACGCTGGCGCCGGTCCACGCGCCCTGCGAGCCGCCCGGCGCCTGCCACAGATAGGTCAGACCCATACCTGCGGCGTAATTATAGTAACCACCGTAGTAAGTCCCAACGGCGATCTTCGTGCCATCCGGCGACCAGGCCAGCGCAGTAAGCGGACAGGATTGGGCGATCAGCGTCCTTAGAAAGGTCCCGTTCGTGGACCACAGCTTGACGGTGCCGTCCTCGCTCGAGGACGCAATCATGGTGCCGTCGGGCGAGCAGGCCACGCTGGTGATTCTGGCTGAGTGTCCGCCTTGCATCCACGTGGATGCGGGTAAAGCTTCGACCGTGGCGGGAAGAACAGCCGCTGCCGCGCCGGCGGCGAAGAGAGTCGTGAGCACCCGGTTCGTAAGAAAGAAGTCCAGTTTCATAATCTATTGGCGATGAGCAGGCCGAACCCATCGCTGTCGGCCGATGGATCAGGTGATCTGGTTAACCAGAATTCCTTCCCGCGGAGTTGTGCGCATTCCGAGTTGACTGCTTTGAGTGGGGCTGGCCTGGTAATTGTATACGCTCGGGCTCGACTTGAGCGCGTAGGCGGTCATGGAGCCGATGTCACCGATGACTTGGATTTTCCTATCGTCCCATTCACCCAGGCCCGCCTGCCAGCAGTAGTTCAAAACGGCTGGATAGGGCATTTCGTGACCATCCGTCGTATGGTTGAGCACCTGATAGACATTCGTGCCCATCAACGTCAGCCCAACGCGGTCCGCCGCCAGCCAATCCGGGGAAACCACGGCGAGTTGCTGGGGCGTGGCGATGCCGGTGCCGCTGACCGGACCATTTCCCTGCGTTCCCTGGTAGGCATCGAGAACGGCCAGATGCGGGCGGATATTAAGGATCGCCAACATCCTGTACACGTTATCGTTCAGGCACTGATAGTCTCCGGGAGGAGAATTCGTGTGGCCGTGCATCCACTGCTTCGCCTTCAGCGAGTTGCCTTGCGACCAATTGAAGCCGTAGTCAATAAAGGGCACGCTCATGCCGATATTCTTTCCGGCCAACGTCACGAGGACCGTGTTGTGCGTCTTGAGCGGCGTCGCGGAGATGATGAAATTGTTGGGATTCAAGTACATTTTGCAGATGCGAATCGTCTTCTGCACGTTATAATTAGGATCCGTTGAACTCCCATATTGCCAAATATTGGCGTTGGCAAATCCTTCCTGATTCAGGTCCATGAATTTGACAGGATACTTCCTGGCGAGGCTCCAATAACCCAGGGTTTCATAACCCGCGATCGTGTTGCCACCGGCGGGTGATTCCGCGATGACCACGTCGGTCTTGCCGATGGACTTCAAGAACTCCAGGATCCCGTCAACGTGCTCCGCCCGGGTATAGGCCCAGGCGTTGGTGATCGAGACAAAATTGATCTTGATGACCACGCGCTTGTTCCCGATCGCCGCGGCGATCTGATTCTTGAACAACTGCATCGCCCGGAACGCATTGTCCGCCCGGTCCGGTCCCTTGGTAATGCCGACGGTGGCGGTATAAATGTCATCGTTCGCGAAAGCGGTGCCGCCGAGTGACGCCGCCCGCCAGCCGGCCGCCAGGCCCACGCTGCCGGCGATGGCTTTTTTTAGAAAATCCCGGCGCGTGGTGGGGGAAGCATCCATACAATTATGAAATAATTATTCGCTAATTTTTTAATGACTAAGATATTCTAATAAATCCCGAACCGCTTTTCAATCAAAAAAGACCGACTGACACCGCCACGATGGCGATCTGTGTTGACTCAGGCTAAATACTCCCGTTTGCTGGGCAGACTCATGTTCGTTGTTTGGGTAACCACGATCTTGAGTCAACGAAGAGCCAAACCCCTCGTCCAGCCCCACGCCCCGGTAACATTTATCCTGAGTCAACACGGATCGCCCTCTCACCGGGAAGTAACCGTGCCGAGTGATGCGTGAAGCACTGCGGAACATTCCGAAAACGACCCCGCGACTATTCAGGCGCGGCAGATGCCACCACGATTGCTCGCGGGGGGTGTTGCGGAGTGTTGAGATATGCCCGATCTGAACATCCGGCATCCATATTAATCAGCGGCGGCCGGCCTCGCTTGCGGCCTTCACCGGGATTTTTTCCCGATGGCTCAAGGAGACGAGAGCTTCCGGGCTTTTACATCGTAGTAACGAATTACCGAACTGTTCATGTCGTTGAACGCGCCCAACCCCACCAGGAATACGTTCGTGGAGAGATAGTAGTTTTCCGGGGGATTGACATGGTTGAAGACCTCCCGGCCGTTTACCAAGGCGGTAACCTTGTTGTCTTGAAGACGAAAGTCGAATGAGTTGGTCCGGCTGTCGAGCGACATCGGGCTGAGGATTTGGTTTCTGCTCCAATGTTCCGAAAAAGTGACCACATCACCTTCGTCGTCGTTGCGTTTTATCCGAAAGGCGTCCCAGCCGTAAGTGTCGAAAGCCGGAAGCCCCATGACCAGACCGGCTTGAAAAGCCCTGGTGGAGGAGTGCACCACCGTAAACCCGCCTTTTACTTCAAAATTCATGCCCATGGGCACCCGGGAATAAAGGAGGTGCCCACCCTCATCGGACTCTACCTCCAGCGCGCCGTCGGGCAGGCGCCGACATTGCCCCCGTTCCACATACCAACCCGGAAAATTAGTACCCGTGGGCATGAAATCAACCCATTCGCCCAGGTCCAACCGCTTTTTCATGCCCAGCGTGACCAGCCGGTCCTGGATGAATGCGCGGGTCCGCGCGTCGGCATTCGTCATGGCGGCCAGCCGGGTGTAATGCTGCAAGGCGCCGGCGATGTCCCCTTCGCTGCGAACGGATTCAGCAGCGTTGATTTGTCCCGCCAACGGGCCGGTGCGCGCTGCGACTTCAAGCGTCATGAGGGACAGGTCCGTGCCCCAACCCGAAAGGTTCCGCGGTTCGGTTTGCCAGTGCAGCGCTTCCAATTGCTGCCGGGCAGTCTCATATTGTCCCGCCAGATAGGCCACCGAGGCATAAGTCCGGCGCCAGCCATTCCGTGAGCCCGCTTGGGCAGGAGCCGCGATATACCCTTCGTACATTTCTTGCAGATGCGGCCAGATGTCGGACCGCGCATAGATGTGTTCGCCGCCCGGCGATTGAAGCTCCAATTCCATGTCAGAAATCACATCAAAAAACACGCGTGGAACATCCGTGTCGAACCGTTTGGTATCCACCGCCATCACGCCAAACGCGCGCATCGCGTCCAGATTGCCGTACCAGCGTGGACGCAGCCCCCAACGCATCTCCGACCAGGCATCCGCATAGTCAAGCTGTGCCGCCGTGGTGCGATCAAACCACAATCGCATTTCATCGAGTCCGGAATCCCCCAGCGCCACGGTCATCATGCGGTCCGGCGCCAACGGCAAATCCGGACGAAGGTTCCAGGCCCGGGTAAAACATTTGCGGGCCTGGGCCAAATGTTGTCGAAAACCCTTCCACCCTTCGTCCGTCACCGTGTCCGCGTAACCACCTCCCCGCGCCTTCCACGCTTCATTGATTTCATATTGCCCTTCCAAAACCAACGCCAGCCATTGGAAGTCGTTTCCCTGGGCGGCGATGAAGGGATAAATCACCGCGCCATTGCGGTCAAAAAATTGCCGTCCCCAACCCATGACGAGAACATCGGCGATTTCCGCCTGATCTCCGGGGCCAAGGCTTCCATCCTGAAAGGATTCCCGCAACCGTTGCACGGCGGTCGCATCCAGGACCGGCAACCGGTTGTCCCGGTCCACGATCAGTTTGCTGGCAAGCATCACCGTGGCGTAGAATTTTGGATAGGCCCGGTGCTTGGAAGTTTCAAAACCGCGCAGGGCCCGTTCCAGCCGGCGGTCGCACTCGTGCAACTCGACCGTGTTAACGGCAGCCACGGTCAGAATCAGCGGGTCCGTGCATTGGGGATCGTCCGCCAATTCGTCACTTAACCGGGATATCGAAGGCAGGTTTGTGTCAACCGGACCGCCATAATTGCCGTCGATCCAATTTTTAATGAATCCAATGCACTTCGCATCACAGGCGGCGTTGTGTTGACCACGCTTTTCGTATCCTTCCAAATACTGGCGAATTCGAAACTCCCGGCCCTTCTTCCGGACATCCGCAGCCGTCATCGTATTCGTGGTCCAAATCACTGGTTTGCCGGCCAACTCTACCGCCGGTGATCCGGTGGATTCCTCCGAAACCCCCTGGTCTGTCTTTTGCCAGGTGTGTTGGGCCCGTTGCGTGAACCAAACGATGGAAACCCCCGCGATAATCGCGGCGGCCAAAATGAGGATGCTTACCACCACCACCACGACAATCAGCACCAGGTTTGTTCCCGATTTTGCGCCAGACAGCGGTGGCGACGGCTTGCCGGCGGAGGTTGCAGTGGAGGAACTGCCGGTCAGCACCTGATCCAAAGGCAGCCAATCAGGCATCCCGGGACACCAAACATACTCTTCTCCCGTCAATTCACCTGCCTGACGACGTCGACGCAATTCCTCCAGCGGAAAGATCCCCAGGTCTTGCCCATTGCGATGTAAATGGTAGTCCATGAAGGCAATAACGTCATTTAGGCAAAGACAGTTTCTGTTGACAAGTCAATCTTGCCAGCCGGACAGTTTCTTTGTCGCATCAAGGACCGTTGCCAGGCCGTAATCTGCGGCGTATGGCGGTTTGCTGACTTGCCAGACGCCGCGCAGGAATAGAACATCACCACAACTCTATGAACCCAATCCAGATTTCTAACGACGGCGGGAAGAAGGTAAACATTCTTGGCATTCCCATGGTCATTCGCATCCACGGCCGGGACACGGGTGGCGTGGTCAGCGCGGTCGAGTCGCATGATGTGCCCGGCGGCGGTCCGCCACCGCACATCCATCACCGCGAGGATGAGACATTTCAGGTTCTCGAAGGCGAATACGAGTGGACCGTTGGCGCAAAGACGTTCGTCGCCAAGAAGGGCGCGACGATTTTTGCGCCGCGTGGAATACCGCATACCTACCGTTACCTCGGCCGGACGCCCGGCCGGCTCATGTGCGTTATCACTCCGGCGGGCTTCGAAGGATTCTTCGAGGAAATCGGTGCGCTCAGTCCGCCGCAACAACAGGACATTCCGCGCGTGATGGAGATTGCGAAAAAATTCGGGCTGGAAATCCTGCCACCACCCGTCTCCTGATGGCGTTGAGCGAAATGAGGCAAGCAGCCATCCCCCTTGCCGGACCGGCGGAAACCGGCGAACTCGGCGTGTTTCAACTGAAGCGACTTTGGTCGCGCGTTATGCGGCAGCGCCATGGGCAGCCGGCAAACGCCGGCGCCGAGGCCCAGGTGGAACAGGTGGTCCTGGATGCGCTGGGAGTGGGATTGGAGCAGACCATGCAGCATCTGTTTCAAGCCGAACCGTCCTTCGCGGATTTCGAGCAATGGATTATCGAGACCACCGGTGGTGTTTCCCGGACACAGGTGGCGCGCATCAACGCCATGGTGGCTGGCTCGAAGTGTCCGCCTGAAATCACGCGCTGGCTGGCGGAGGTGGAAGCGGATATGCCGGTGCTTTCGGCGGAGGATCTCGCGTTTTGGGATGAGCATGGCTACGTGGTCGTGCCCAACGCGGTGCCGGAATCGAGCCGTGCAGCCGCGACGCAGGCGATCCTGGATCATGTCGGAGCCCGGGCGGATGATCCGGAGTCGTGGTATAAACCCAACGATCACGGCATCATGGTGCAGTTCTTTCAACATCCGGCTTTCACGGCGAATCGCCAGTCACGACGGCTCCACAAAGCGTTCGCCCAGATTTGGAAAACGGCGGACCTGTGGGTGAGCACGGATCGCGCGGGCTTCAATGTGCCGGAGCGGCCGGGCTGGATGTTTCGCGGCCCCGATCTGCATTGGGATGTGAGCCTCGCGCGACCGATTCCCTTCGGCACGCAGGGCATTCTCTACCTCACGGACACCGGGCCGGAGCAAGGGGCATTCACCCTGGTACCTGGATTTCACCGCCGGATTGAGGCGTGGCTCGACAGCCTGCCACCCGGAACGAACCCGCGTCAGCAGGATTTGCATCGGCTCGGCTCAAAGCCCATCGCCGGGCGCGCGGGTGATCTCATCATCTGGCATCAGGCCCTGCCCCATGGCAGCCGGCCGAATCGCGCCACGCAGCCCCGCATCGTGCAATACATCAACCTGCGACCGGCGCGGATGGGAGTGCGCGAGACATGGATTTGATTATGCCAACCGAATTGGCGCGCCCGGGATGGGAATCACGAAAACATCCGGGTTGGAAATTCCGCCTTCGCCGGGGGGCATGAGTTAGGCCGGAATTGTTTCCCGGGATCAGTTGAACCCGGCGATGGCGTGAGGCACGTAAGGCTCTTCCAACAACGCGATTTCCTCAGCCGACAAACTCACTTCCACAGCCGCCACGGCGTCTTCGAGATGGCCGGGCTTCGACGCGCCGATGATGGGCGCGGTCACGGCCGGTTTATGGAGCAGCCAGGCCAGTGCAACTTGCGACTGCGGCAGGCCGCGTTTGGCGGCAAGTTGCGTCACCCGTTCTACCACCGCGCGGTCGGCAGCCTGGGTATGTGCGTAGAGTTTTTGTGCAAAATCATCCGTGCGTGAGCGGTCGGTGGCAGGCTGTTCCTGCCACGGCCGCGCCAGTTTGCCACGCGCCTGCGGGCTCCACGGAATCACGCCGATGCCCTCGGCCTTGCACAAGCCGAGCATCTCGCGCTCTTCTTCGCGATAAATGAGATTGTAATGCGGTTGCATGGAAACAAAACGCTTCCAGCAGTGCGCGTCCGCCAAATAGAGCGCTTGGGCGAATTGCCAGGCGTGCATGGACGAGGCGCCGAGGTAGCGGACCTTGCCCGACTGCACCACGTCGTGCAGCGCTTCCAGTGTTTCCGCAATCGGCGTGTCATAGTCCCAACGATGAATCTGGTAAAGGTCAATGTAATCCATGCCCAGCCGGCGCAGGCTGTCGTCCACGGCGGCGAAGATGGCTTTGCGCGACAGGCCGCCGGTATTGGGTTTGTCCCGCCACGGCAGAAAAACCTTTGTCGCCAGGATGACTTCATCACGCTTCGCAAAGTCGCGCAGAGCGCGTCCGGTAATTTCCTCGCTGGTGCCGCCGGAATAGCCGTTGGCGGTATCGAAGAAATTGATGCCGAGCTCCAACGCGCGCTGGATAAACGGGCGGCTCTTCTCTTCGGGAAGGGCCCAGGGATGCGAGCCGCGTTCGGCGACGCCATAAGTCATGCAACCGAGACAAATCCGCGAAACTTTAAGGCCTGTCGAGCCAAGCCTGACATATTTCATAGATCGAAGAGTAAACCATAAATCCTCTTTTTCAATGTGACGTAAATTGCAAAAAATTCAGGCTGGAAATTCTGCCGCCGCCAGGCGCATGATTCCCTCGCATCGCGTCCCTGAAAATATGGCAACCGAAATCATCCGCCTCGGTCAGATAGAAGTCAGCTTCCTGCTGGAAAGCAAGGATACCAACAGCCATCTCGCCATGTTCGAATTCACCGTCCCGGCCGGCGTAAAAGTTCCGGCGCCCCATTCGCACGTACATTACGACGAAACCATTTACGGTCTGGAAGGCGTGATGACGTTCACCCTCAACGGCCAGCCGACCGACATCCACCCGGGCGACGCCTGCTTTATTCCCCGCGGCGAGGTACATGGCTTTAATAACCTCACTTCCGCCACGGCCAAAGCGTTGGCGGTCGCGGCGCCGGCGCTCATTGGTCCGGAATTTTTTCGCGACATTGCTGCCATCCTCAACGCCGGCGGCCCGCCGAACCTGGAAAACATCAAAGCGGTGATGAACCGGCACGGGTTAATTCCTGCTCCGCCGGAGCAATAGAGGTGACTTCACAAGCTGCCTCATCCCGGCGGTATCGCGTCGAGCTGATCACCGCGGAATCCGAGACATCGCGCTTCGTGCGTCACCGGCGCTTGATCCGGTTTCCGCAGCTCACGATGCCGCTGTTGGCGGGCTGCACGCCAGACCACTGGGAGGTGAGCCACACGGATGAGATCGTCCAGCCCGTGAATTTCGACAAGCGCATGGATCTGGTGGGCATCACCGCGAACACCCCGGCCGCCCCGCATGCTTATTCATTGGCGGGGGAATTTCGCCGGCGCGGTGTGCCGGTGGTGATTGGCGGGCCGCACGCGACGCTGCTGCACGAGGAGGTAATGGAACATGCCGACGCGGTGGTGATTGGCGAAGGCGAGTTGGTCTGGCCCGAACTTCTGGCGGATTTTGAGCGCGGCGAACTCAAACGCATTTACCAGTCCTGTGCCCTGCCGGATTTGAAGAAGATGCCGGCGCCACGCTGGGATTTGATCAAGGGCCGCGGTTACGGCAAAGGCGTGACCATTGCCACGCGCGGCTGTCCGTTTGCCTGCGACTATTGCACAGTTCCCCAGATGTATCAGCGCCGCATGCGCTACCGGCCCGTGGGCGAAGTCGTGGACGAAATCCGGCGGATGCCCGGGCGCGCCCTGATCCTGTGGGACGACAATATCGGCGCCCATCGCGACTACGCAAAGGAACTGTTCGCAGCCATTGCACCGCTGAGACGCTGGTGGACGAGCCAATGCACCGCGGACGCTGCATTCGATGACGAATTCCTGTCTCTAGCAGCTCGCAGCGGATGCAAAGCGCTGTTCCTGGGTCTGGAAACGATTTCCCAGGCAAGCCTGAACATCGCCAACAAGCGGCACAACCGCGCGGACGAATATCGCAAGGTCATCCGGCGTTTTCATCATCATGGCATGGCGGTGCAGGCCGGCGTCGTCTTCGGATTCGATCATGACGACCGCTCGATTTTCCGGACGACGGTCGAATTTTATCGCTCGGCCGGGCTGGATTCCGCCACGGTGAGCGTGTTGATTCCGTTTCCGAACACCCCGCTGTTCCGGCGGCTCGATGCGGAGGGACGGATCCTCACGCGGGACTGGTCAAGGTATAACGGCAAGAAAGACGTGGTCTTTCAGCCGGCGCTGATGTCGCGGCACGAATTGCTGATGGGCATGGAATGGGCGGCCCGGCGGTTCTATTCCCTGGGTTCCATCATCGAACGAATGGCCCGCTCCCGGACG
Source organism: Candidatus Acidiferrales bacterium (assembly GCA_035499615.1). Taxonomy (GTDB): domain Bacteria; phylum Verrucomicrobiota; class Verrucomicrobiia; order Limisphaerales; family UBA11358; genus UBA11358. Next base: position 11,590 of record DATJYM010000271.1, read on the forward strand.
GGCCTGTGGTGGAACATCGCGCGAAACGCGGGCTATCACCTAGCTCTGCGAAATTTCGGCAACGTAGGCTTCAATCCGGAATGCGTTCCGGGAGGACAAACCGGCGGCCCGCAGGGATTGGAAACGATCCATGCATGATGAACCAGCATGGGCTGATTTCCGCCCCGCCACAGAAATAAGATTGCGAAAAAATCCGGGCTGGAAATCCTCCCACTGCGCTGGGCGGTGAAAGGCAAATTGCCTTATTTGAATAAATCAGCCACTTTGGTTTCCATTGCCGCGTTGATATTCGCCGGATTACCAAAAAACTGTTTCGCGGCGAAGGAATATTTGAAATGTGCAGCAAGGCCGACTAAAGATTCGCGCTTGGCTGGCAATTCAACACGTTTGTTCCTGTTCAGGAGATCAATAATGGCTTTGTTCTCCGCGTCTATGTCAGGCTTTCCGTCCATCTCCTGCCACACAACGTATGGCAGCTTATAGGCATTCAGGAGTTTTGGAACTTGGGAATTTCACCTTTGCCTGGTTCCTTCTTCGGTTTCCTATTATTTAATACCGGGCTCCAGCGCGCCCTTCCGCCACCGAAACTCAAACAGCAGTATGATGGCAGAACCGGCGAGCACGACGGGCGCGCACACGAACGGCCATCGTTCAAAACAGAAATTGGTGACAACCAATACCAATGTTCCGGCTGACGCCGCGCGTTTCCATCCCGTCGAAGCAACTTGTCGGCAGAAGTCCCGCACCAGGCCGAGCCATCTTCGGTAATAAAAAATCAAGACGATGATCATAATGGCCGGTGGCAAGAAATCATAGATGCCCTTTGTCGGAACGTTTAGAGCGGCATGAAGAATTATGCCGGGAATCAGCGAACGCGTAAGCAAATAGACATATCCGAGGCCAAACGCGCACGGAATCAGCGCAATCATATTGCCGATACTCAGAATGCTCAGGTGATGGTATTGGTCGTGTCCCAAAACAAAGAAGAGTGCGGTGATACTGACCGCCCCTATGCCGCCGAAATCCTCCTCCAGTCGAGTCTGGCAATACCCGCGAAAAAACAATTCCTCGATCACGGGCTGATAAGCGAAGCTCGCCACAGCCATGAACAGCCAGAAGGATGCCGTCCATTTTTTCTCCAGCAACAACCAGAAAGGCGAGCCCTGGCCGAGCGCCATGAATTGTTTGGCGACCCAAAGTAGTTTTATCGGCAGGGCAACAAACGCGAAGGTCAAGAGGCCAAGCGCAACGAGATTCCAAACAGATTGCCCTGCCGTTGTTACACCGTAGTTTCGCGGACGAAGCCGGCGGCGCCACCAGCCAACCGCAAACGCCAACAGCAACAAGCAACCATATTGAACCGACTTGGTCTGAAAGAAATCGACGCTCAATGAAACGAAATCAGGCGCCGGCGCGTGGAGTGCCGCCTGGACGATTGGATCCAGAGGTTTGATGCCCAGTCCCGGTATCAGATAGAAAGCAGCCAGGCTCCCGGCGACCAGGACCCCGAGAATCTCAAAGAGTGCCGCAACTTTGCGCGCCTGACCGGAGCTCCCGCAAGTGCACGCTTGGGTGATGCGCGAAAGGAATCTCATCTCTTCGTCCTTGAGCTGGCGCCAGCCTTAACGGCTACAGTTTGTTCCCGAAAATCACTTCAATTTTTCGACGGACGTCTTCGGTCATTTTGATTAAAGGCGGCCAGGCTCGTTTGAAACCCTCGCCTGGCAACTTTTTGGTGGCATCAATCCCCAGCTTCGAACCGACCGCCATTTCCGACGTAGCATGATCCAAAACATCCGCCGGGCCTTTGGTAAAAATTGAATCCCGTTGTGGGTCGGTGTTGGCGCAGAGACGGAACAGCACCTCGCTGGTGTTATGCACATTAACGTCACCGTCCACCACCACGATATATTTCGTGAACATCATCTGGCCCATGCCCCAGAGGCCGTGCATGACTTTGTACGCCTGCATCGGATAGGTCTTTTTGATGCTCACGAAAACCAGGTTGTGGAACACGCCTTCCGCCGGCAGCGCGATGTCCACGATCTCCGGGAAGTTCATCTTGAAGATGGGCAGGAACAATTTCACGCTCGCGCTGCCGATGTAGAAATCTTCCATTGGCGGCATGCCAACAATCGTTGCCGGATACATCGCGTCTTTGCGATGCGTGATGGCGGTGACATGGAAGACCGGGTACGGCTCAGGCAGCGTGTAATAACCGGTATGGTCGCCGAACGGTCCTTCCTCGCGCAACGGTTCCTTCGGGTCCACATAACCTTCGATGACGAAGTCCGAATTGGCCGGAACTTCCAAATCGTTCGTTTCGCATTTGACCAACTCAACGGATTTTTTGCGGAGATAACCGGCCAACAGGAATTCGTCGAGACCATCCGGCAACGGCGCGGTGGCGGCGAAGGGAAACATCGGGTCGCCGCCGATGAAAATGCTCACGGGCATGCGCGTGCGGGTCTCGTAATAGCGGCGGCCATGGCGCGCGCCGACCTTCTGGAGTTGCCAATGCATGCCGGTGGTGCGGTCGTCGTAAATCTGGATACGATACATGCCGACGTTGCGTTCGCCGCTGTCGGGGTCGCGCGTTACCACGCATGGCAAAGTTATGAATCTGCCCCCGTCCAATGGCCAGCACTTCTGGATTGGAAGATTCAATAACGTCGGTGGTGACGAGGAGTTGGGAGTTGGGAGATGGGAGTTGGGTTTCCCCTCAACTGCGATCTGCGAACTTCCATTTGCGGCATCGAAACGATGCACCACTTCCTTGCACGGGCCGTCCTTCACCACTTTAGGCTTTGCGTGGCGGAGATCCAGCGCCTGGCCGAGCAACTTGATGGCTTCGCGCAAACTGGTCGGCGGTTTGGCCTTCATGAGCGAACCCAGCTCAGCGGCGACTTCGTCCACGGAATTTGCACCCATGCTCATGGCCATGCGTTTCCAGGAACCCATGGTGTTGATAGCCAGCGGGAACGGCGAAACTTCTCCGTTGACGGTCGGTTTCTCGAACAGCAGCGCTTTGCCACCGTTCGGCGATTTCATTTCACGGTCGGCGATTTCAGTGATTTCGAGTTCGGTGGCGACCGGCTGGGCGATCCGCTTGAGTTCGCCGGCGCGGTCGAGTTGCCCGATAAAATCGCGGAAGGAATCAAAAGCCATACGCGCGCGAGGCTGGCACAAAATGGCACGGCTGGCAATGCGCCGCTAAGAAAACAGGAGCAGGTAACCGGTCATGCTGTAACCGATCCAGGTACCAATTCAATTTTTCTCCAGAAAACCCAAAGCGCGATGCCGACGGCCGTGCCCCCGAGATGTGCCAGCGAAGAAACATTGCTGAATCCGGAGACTTGTTCCAAAGTACCTATGCCTTGTAGGAACAGCCAGAAGAGGAAGGCGCACCACGCCGGAAACTGAAGCCATTTGAAGTAAACATAGTAATAACGAAATAAAATACCCAGTTTCGCATGCGGAAATTTGAAGGCGTAAAACGCAATCAGCCCCGAGATGCCACCGCTGGCTCCAATACAAGGGATATCTCCGCGAGGATCAGCCGCTATGTGCAAAAGATCTCCGACGATTGTCGATAAAAAGACCAAAAGCAGCCAGCGTCTCGCACTAAGATAATTTTCGACGTGAATACCGAAGACGATCAGGAAATACAAGTTACTGACCAGATGAAAAATTCCGCCATGCAGAAAGAACGAAGTCAAGAAAGTCAATCCGCCGTAACGCCACGCCTGATTGGGAATCAGCCCAAATTTTTGGGTGACATTCTCCAGATCAAAGAACGCCCAAAAACTTACGGCAGCAATCAGGATTGAGAGCGACAGGGTCGCCAAAGGCACGCGAGTCAAGGGATCTGAATCCATTTCCACCGGTAAACCCAAAACAGCCGGCACGGTTTTCCAGGTTGCGTCCGGTTCAGGGTCTTCCTCCTGTTCCTGTTTAGCCATTTGCTGGACCTTGTAAATAGCGAGCGCTTCACGCGCCGCCTGAGGCAGTTCCTTTTCATCGACCTCGCCCGGAACCCTGGGTTTTGGCGGTGGCGGAATGGATTCGTACTGCGGTGTGTCGAACCAGGTAAATTCGCAACGGGTACAAACCCCCAGGTTTAACATTTGCCCCGCGATGCTTACGGATTCCTCAGTCATGCCCCGTGAACAGATCGGGCAGGGCCGGCCGCCCGTTCCAGCTACATTGATGGTGCGCGACCAAATTGCCGATACTCGGTCATTCCCGATCAGCCGGCGAAGCAGCGCAATACTGACCGCCCTCCCCCCGCAGGAATCACAACTCCAGATCAAGCCGACCTCGCCCTGTTTGCGAGTCAGTACGCTTCCGCAATTAGGGCAGGTGAACATGACCAGACCGCCGTTTACTTCGGCAACAGATCAGCCACCAGCGCGCGCTCTTCCTTCAATTCATTCACCGTGGCGTCAATTTTCGCGCGGCTGAAATCGTTGACCGGCACGCCTTGAACAATTTCCATTTTCTGACCGTGGCTACGGACTGGGAAGGAGCAAATCAAACCTTTCTCAATACCGTAACTACCGTCGGAGCAGATACAGACGCTATGCCAATCGCCGGCGGGCGTCGGCGTGATGATGGAACGAACGCTGTCCACGACGGCATTCGCGGCGCTGGCGGCGCTGGAGGAACCGCGTGCCTTGATGATCGCCGCGCCGCGCTGCTGAACGGTGGAAATAAACTCACCCTTGAGCCAGGTTTCGTCGGTGATGACGCCGGTGGCCGGTTTGCCGCTGACCTTGGCGTTGTAAAAATCGGGATATTGCGTGGCGGAATGATTGCCCCAGATGGCGATGTTGCTGACCTCAGTGATGTCCACACCGGCCTTTTTCGCGAGCTGGGCTTTCGCGCGGTTCTCATCGAGGCGAGTCATGGCAAAGAACCGGTCGCGTGAAATATCAGGCGCGTTGTGCATGGCGATGAGGCAATTGGTGTTACACGGATTGCCCACAACGTGGATGCGCACGTCGGCCGCGGCGTTCTTTTGAATCGCCTTCCCCTGCCCGATGAAAATCCTGCCGTTGATACCGAGCAAATCTTTGCGTTCCATGCCCGCCTTGCGCGGCACGCTGCCGACGAGCAGCGCCCAATTTACGTCACGGAAACCTTCGTCGAGGTTGGCCGTGGCCACAATGCCCTTGAGCAAGGGAAACGCGCAGTCGTCGAGTTCCATCACCACCCCGCCGAGCGCGGGCAACGCGGGTTCGATTTCAATCAAATGGAGGATGACCGGCTGGTCCGGCCCGAACATCGCGCCGGAGGCGATGCGGAACAGGAGGGAATAACCAATTTGGCCGGCGGCGCCGGTGACTGCAACTCGGATGGGTGTCTGGCTCATAATTGAAACGGGGCGCGATTATAGATGTCGTCATCAATCCGGCGCAAGTGCGGAACCGTATCCTCCCCCGTTCTCGTCGACGTTCTCGTCCTCGAATTTTCCCTTCGACCACGAGGGCGATTTATTCTTCAATTTGTGTTTTCCTCGGTTACATCAAACCGCTCAAACAGTTTGCCGAGCAACATCACGCCGAAACCTGCCTCCACCGCCACGACAACCGCGGCTGCGAGCGAGGCCGGCAGGATGGCGGCAACCGGGCCGACGGTGAAGTTCAGCAGAAAAAAGACGCCCGCAAAAGCGGCGGCGGCCGGCAGGAGTGCCAGGGCCAAAACCAGTAATTGTCCCAATGCAAAGACCAGCCGCTGGCCGGTGGCTTCGATGCCGCGCGGACTGTCCTTGCCGGTCTGAATCCACGACGGAAAGAGCAGCACGGCGGCGTTAGGGACAAGGAGCAGGAGCAAATCGAGCAACGGCAGCGCCACCGCCGCGCCCAGGGCGATGGCCAACAGAAGGGCTTTCTGGGGAGCCGGCAGATAAAACAAGAGCCCGATCTCGATCAACAACAACAACCATTGGAACAGCACCAGCACGGCCACCGGCGCGAGAATCTCGCCCAGGGCGATCTGCCAGCCACGCAACGGAAAGGTCTTAAGCACGTCCGCAAGCGGCAAGTCGTGCCGAAAATCTAGCCTCAGAAGCTGGGGTCCCAGCAGCATGGAATAGCCCAGGGCAATGGCGATAAAAATTCCGACGACCCAGGACAGATGCTGATGGAATCCGGCGTTACCGAGGCTGAGGCATAACACCACGACGACGAAAATGAGCGCAATCCACAGGCGTGGGGAAAATACCCGGCCAACGCCGATGAGATTCTTCCAGAGAAACGCCGTGGCGGCCGGACCGGAGAACGTCAGATTGAACCACGGGCGCTTGGCCTTCTGATTTTTCTTCACACCCTGCCAGTTGCCGGCCCGGACGGCGGCGATGCGCGCAGCCTGTTTCTGCGAGGCTTCCACCGAAGCTTCCTCAAACGCCACGTCCGAATGGACGACCCACAGGTAGTGTAGCAAAAAAATCAGCAACACCGGAGGCAGGGCGACCAGAAACGCCATGGCATCCGGGGCGAGGAACGGACGCACGACCAGCCGGAAGGGATAAAGCAAATACAAAGCCGGACCGGTGGTCAAAACGCGTTGCAAATAATCCAGCGCCGACCCAAAATCGGTTATATTGGCGGAATGCAATTGCGGGATGGTGTGTTTCGCCCAGATCCAAACGCCGACGGCCATCGAGCCGGCCAGCACCACTACGAACAGCCGCCGGAGCCAATTGGAGATGCCGCGATCCAGCAATATCGTCCGGGCAAACGAGGCACCGAGAAAATGAAGGTTCAATGTCGAGAGTATGAGCCACCAGCCGAACGCATGGATCCAAACGTTGCCGCCAAACCGCCGGGAGACCAAGGTCAGCAGGAGCACGCTGAAAAAAATCCGCAACTGAGAACGCAGGAGTTTGAAGTGGATCAGCATGCGCCGGGTGACGGGCGCGGGGAACAGGAAGGCCACTTCCGCCTCGGTAAAGGTCAAGGCCGCTCGTTCATATGGAATAATCCAGGCCGCCAATACGATCACGAAAAGCACCAGAGCGCCGAGCAATTCAAACAGCAGCAGGTGTCCAGCCGGGAACGCCAGGTTAGCCCCCGGTCGCCGGCCATTCGTATAGCCGTGGAACAGGTAGCGGAAGAAATACCAATAGAAATAGAGTCCGCCAACAATGGCGCCGATGAGGTATTTCGGCTGTTTCAGCCGCTTGAACCGGGAGACCAGACGGTTCCGGAACGTGTGGTATTGCAGATAGAGCAGTGCGGAGACCATGGCCGTTTCAATGTGGCAACGGAGGAGGAGCCGCACCGGCGTTGGTTTCACTGGTGGCACGGAAGAAAATTTCCTCGAGATTGGCGTCACCGGGCTGCTCGGAAAATGTTTGCGTGATTTCCGCCAGCGTGCCGTCGGCGATTTTCCGGCCGTTCTTCAAAATCAGGATGCGCGTGCATATTTCCTCGACCAGATGCAGCAGGTGCGAACTGATGATGATGGCCGCGCCGTCCCGCGCCCGTTTCAAAATCGAATCCTTCATCCGCCGGATGCCGAGCGGATCCAGACCGGTGAGTGGTTCGTCGAAGTAAATCACCCGGGGCGAATGCAGCAGGCCGCAGGCGATGGCGAGTTTCTGCTTCATGCCGCGGGACAGTTCACCGGGCAATGCATCCCGCTTGTTCGCAATTTCCAGCTCTTCCAGCAAGACGCGGCCGATTCGTTCGTAATCGGCGACCTGATAGATTCGCGCGACGAAATTCAGGTGCTGCCAGACGGTGAGATAATCAAACAGACGCGGTTCATCGGTGAAGAACGCGAGTTGTTTCTTGGCGGCAATGGTGTCGTGGACAATGTCATGACCGTCAACGCGCACGGTACCGCGGCTGGGCGGAATGATGCCGGCGAGGCACCGCAAGGTGGTTGTCTTGCCGGCTCCGTTGGGACCGACGAGGCCCAGCACTTCGCCGGGCTGGAGGGAAAAGGTGAGTTCACTTACGGCGGCGAGTTCGCCGTAAAGTTTGGTGAGGCCATCGACCTGGACCATGGGTTGGCGTTGGGTTACTCTGCGATTTAGGCGCGTTCAGGGTATCAACCCGCCCGCCCGGGCGTAAAGCCTGCAGATTCGTTGGTCATGCCCTGTATTCGGAGGGGCGGGTTCTGCGGGTCCAAAAAGCTCAAAAGGAAACAGGGACTCGCGTAACTTGCTCCTCCGAACTGGAACGCCATAAATTTGTTTCCAGCGCGCTTGAATAATTTCACGAATTGTTCTTGGCAGAGTTCGGTTTCAGGAGTAGAAACGGATGGTTCTTTGAAACGGACGGCGTTGGCCGTCCGCTGTTCGCAGTCAAATGTCAGGGAACCCGGTGAAAATCCGGGACGGTTGCGCCACTGTAACGGCTACAAATTCCCAGGCCACTGCTTCGCCATGCTTGCATGAGCGGCGCGGGAAGGCGGAATGAGGTTTGAGGCCGAAGTCAGGATACCGGTTTGATTGTGCTCGTCGGGCTCCGGGCGTATCCGGGGCCACTTCTCCGTCAAAGAGAAGGATGAGGCCAGCCTGCCGAACAGTTTTCGACAGGATTCGTTGGATGCCTTCATTCTCCGTTTTGCGGAAGTGAAGGCGTTTTTGTTTTATCGTCCTCGTCGTCGTCCTCGTATTCACCATCGAGGACGAGTATGAAGGATGAGAACAAGGACGATTCAATTCCGCGCTGGTCTCTCAACCGTAAAACCGTTCTCCGAAAACTGTTGGAGAACCAAATCGAAAGATCAGCACATGAAAATGAAGTGGTTCGTTTCACTGGCCTTGGCCGGCCTGTTCGCCATTCCCACCCTCACGCGCGCGCAGTTCGCCAGTGGCGTGGTTTCCTACGCCGAAGGCAGCGGTGTTCAATCCGGTTACAACGACCCAACGTCTGCTCTGGGCGCTCCCTCGACCGAGACGATGGACCCAATTTACGGCAATTCTCCCGTTGACCCGTTTGATGCACCGTATCTGTCCGGCCAGATCGTGGGCGTCGGCACAGGCGGTTCCCTGACATTGCAATTCAACACGCCTATTGAAAACAATCCGAATAATCCATTAGGCCTGGATTTCATCGTCTTCGGTCATGCGGGATTTGTGGAAGATTTCAGCAACGGCACCGCCGCGGACGGTTCACTGTACACCGGCGGCACCAGCGATGTGCGCGTATCCGTGAGCGCCGACGGCAACACGTTTTACACGCTGAACCCTTTGCTCACGCCGCAGGTGGATGGTTTGTACCCGACGGACGGCAGCGGCAATCCCTTTCTGCCGGTAAACCCTGCCCTGACCGCGGCTGATTTCGCCGGCCAGGATTTAACCGGAATCCGCGCACTTTATAACGGCTCGGCCGGCGGCGCCGGTTTCAGCCTGGGCTGGGCCATCGACTCGAATGGCCAGAGCGTGTTCCTGTCCTCCGTTGATTATGTCCGGCTGGACGTGCTGAATGACGGAACGCCAGCGTACATTGACGCGATTTCCGTGGTGCCCGAGCCGGCAAACTGGATGTTGATCCTGACCGGTGCCGGCTTCTTCTCGTTGCGACGACGCGCCGGATAACATGCGCACCAGTCTGCTTATTTTGTGTAGCCTGGTTGCCGCCTCGATCAGCGGGGCGGCAACCATCGAAGAGGATTTCTCCGGCAATCCGCAACAGGACGGCTGGAAAATCTTTGGTGACACCAACCTGTTCCAGTGGGATGCCAACAATCACAATCTCGATGTCACCTGGGATTCGTCGCAAACGAACAGTTACTTCTATCATGCATTGGGAACCATTCTTACCCGTGACGACAACTTTCATCTGAGTTTTGACCTGATGTTTCAGGATTATGCCAGTGGCACCACACCGGGCAAGCCGTACGACTTTGAGGCGGCAATCGGTTTTCTAAATTTCACCAATGCCATGCAAACAAATTTCTCGCGTGGCGCTGGCATCAATAAAATGTATGGCCCGGAAAACCTGGTCGAGTTCGATTTCTTTCCGGCCTTTGCCACCTACCAGCCCACCATCAGCCAGGTCATCGTCTCCACCAACAACACCTGGTTGTACAACAACAATGATCTCCTCGACCTGACTCCCGGACAATGGTTCCACGTGGACATGGATTACACCGGCTCAGTCCGAATGCTCACCACCATCGTGACCAACAACGGCGGCCAATACGGCATGACCCAGACCATTTCCGTTCCGACCAACTTCGATTTCCGTATCACCGCCATCTCGGTGAACAGTTACAGCGACCAGAACGCCACCGGCTCGATCCTGGCGCACGGTGCGGTGGATAACATTGTTGTCAATGTTCCGCCGCCACCGGTACAAAATCTCACCGGCAACTTCACCCACGGCATCTGGCAAACCCAATTCCTCAGTCAGAGCAACTGGTTTTATGCGCTGCAACGTTCGGCAGACTTCCAATCGTGGCTCAACATCTCGTCAGCGATGCCGGGCAACGCAACGAACCTTGTTTTGCAGGATACCAATCCGCCAACCGCCATGGCGCTTTACCGGATCAGCGCTCAAAGGCCATGAACAGAACAGTCGAGAGTCAAGAGTCGAGAGTCCAGCACCGACCAACAGCGTTCACGCTCGTCGAGCTACTGGTCAGCATTGCCGTGATCGCGATTCTGGCGGCGATGATTCTGCCGGCGCTGAATCAAAGTAAACAGTCCGCCTGGCGCACTCAATGCACAAGCAACCTGCGCCAGCTGGGAATGGCCACGGAATTGTATTGGGACGACAACGAGGGAAATTGTTTCCGATACATTTTCGGCACGACGAATTACGGACAGATCTACTGGTTCGGCTGGATTGGGCCGGGCCCCGAAGGCCAGCGACCGTACGATTTGTCGCCGGGCGCACTACATTCCTACCTCGGCGACAGCCGCGTTCGGATTTGTCCCTCGTTAAATTATGCCCTGGCGCAGTTCAAATTGAAGGCCGACGGTGTGGTGTATAGTTATGGCTATAATCTCAATCTCTCCGCGGCCTCAACCAAGCCACCGGTCGGCGTCAGTAAAATCTCGCATCCGACGGAATGCGTGCTCTTTGCCGACGCCGCCCAGGTCAACGATTTCCAGGCGCCCGCCTCGCCCTCAAATCCGATGCTGGAGGAATGGTATTACGTGGACGCCAGCACGAGTTACCCAAATGGCCATTTCCGCCATAATCAAAGAGCCAATGTGGTTTTTTGTGATGGCCACGTGGATTCGGAAAAGCCGGTGCCCGGTTCAATGGACCCACGATTACCGAGCCAGCAGGTCGGGCGCTTGCGATCGGAGATTCTGGTGATCCCATAACTTAACGGCGCAAATTCAATTGGGTGATTGACCTGGAAATGGTATCGTCCGGATGATGATGCGTTCGCGCCTGCTTACCCTGGGTGTCGCCGGCTTCAGCTGGTTGATTTTGAACCCCGCGGCGCGAGCGCAAAACCACATGATACCAAGCGATTTCAACCCGTCGTATTGCTATACCAACGACGATTTGGGCGCGGTGTATCAGCCGGAAGCGACTTCGCTCAAGGTGTGGGCGCCGACCGCCAAACAGGTCCGCGTGCTGTTGTTCAACGACGCGACCACTGAATCCTTTCAGACCATTCCCATGACGCGCGATTCCGGTGGCATTTGGTCTGCCGACCTGAAAGGCAACATGGATGGCAGATATTATTTGTACGAGGTCACCCATTTGCTCGAGGAGTCAAGCAAGCCGGTTGTTTATCGTGTCAACGATCCCTACGCCCGCGGCTGTTCGGCCAATTCCGGCCGGACTTTGATTTATGACCCACGGGAAACCAATCCTGAAGACTGGGATCAGGATCATTTTGTCACCCTGAAAAACAATACGGATGCCGTGCTGTACGAGGCGCATATTCGCGACTTTTCCATCAACAATAATTCCGGGGTCGCTGACGGTAACCGCGGAAAATACCTCGGCATGGTGCAATCGGGCACCAAAACGCCGGGCGGCGAGACCAGCGGCCTGGATCATTTGAAGGAGCTGGGTGTGACCCATGTTCATCTGCTGCCTTGTTTTGATTATGCGGGCGGCGATGAACGGCAGAAGGCGGATGAATACACCTGGTATGACTGGGGCTACGATCCGGTTCTCTTTAACACGCCGGCTGGTTCCTACGCCACAAATCCTGACGGCAACGCCCGGCAGAAGGAATTCAAGGAAATGGTTCAGGCCTTTCACCGGAATCACATCGGCGTGGTTATGGACGTCGTTTTCAATCACACCGCCGCCACCGGTTCGCGTCCGGCGTCCATTTTCGACAAGGTATTCCCGGGTTACTACTACCGGATGGACCAGTCCGGCCGTTACGCGGACGGCACCGGCTGCGGCAACGAATTCGCCTCGGAAAAACCCATGGCGCGGAAATTCATCGTGGATTCCATCAAATACTGGATGACTGAATATCACGTGGACGGGTTCCGGTTTGATCTGATGGGGATCCTCGATCGCGAAACCATGCTGGAGGTGTATCGCGAAGCGAAGAAGATCAATCCCGGCGCCATCATTTACGGCGAAGGTTGGCAGATGGAACAGGTGCTGCCGGCCGATGAAATGATGACGCAAGCCAACGTCCAAGGCACAGGCATCGCCGCCTTTAACGACGGTATCCGCGACAACATCAAGGGAAATTACGCCAATGCGTCGGACGCCGGCTTCGTTCAGGGCGCCGGGCCGCCCTTCGGCGGCATGACGAGATTTCACCTGGAAATCAAAGGCCAAAGCACCGGCAGGGGAACAGAAAGCATCGAAGTCTCTTCTCCAAATGAGACGGTCAATTACGACTCCGCTCATGACGACCTTTGTCTCTGGGACAAGTTAACATTATCCGCACCGGGCGCGTCGGAAGCCCGGCGCATCAACATGGACAAGCTGGCCGCCGGCATTGTGCTGACCGCCGAGGGAGTTCCTTTCATCCATGCCGGCGACGAATTTTTACGGTCCAAGAACCTCAATCCCAACAGCTACAACGACAACGGCCCGCGCGTAAATCCGATAGACTGGTCGCTCAAGGACCGGCACAAGGCCGCTTTCAGTTTCTACCGGGGCATGATCGCCTTGCGCCGCACACATCCCGCCTTCCGTATGACGGACCGGGCACGAGTGGATGCGGCTTTGGAATTCGCGCCGGCTGTGCCGGCGAACGTCGTCGAATATGTGCTCAAAAACCATGCGAACGGAGACGACTGGAAGACCATCCTGGTGATATACAACGGCAACCCGGTGCCAAAAGATTTAAACGTGACAGGCGATTGGGGCATCGTGGCCAACGACCAGGTGGCGGGCACGGAGACTTTGGCGACGGTCACGAACAAAGTTCAAGTTGCCCCATTCTCACTCGTGGTGGCTCATACTGACGAAGCGTACCGGCTCGACGCGAACCATTAATCGTTCGCAGGGACTTTTACACACCGATCTGTTTCTGTATGACGCCGCAGATTTTCCGCGACCATTTCTCCAAAATTTTGTTGTCGCGGCCTTCCAGAAGCAGCCGTACCTTTGGTTCCGTGCCCGAGTAACGCAGAAAAACACGCCCGCCCTGCCCCATTAATTCCGCCTCGGCTTCGGCCACCAGTTTATTAAGGCCGTCCAGTTGTTTGAACGGCTTTTTCTCCCGAACTTTTACGTTGGTCACGAGTTGCGGGAAGCGCGTCCAGCATTTGGCCAGTTTGGACAGTGGCGTCTGCTTCGCCCGCATGATCTGCAATACCTGCAACGCCGCCACGAGACCGTCACCGGTGGAACTGTAATCACGGAAAATCAAATGGCCGCTCTGCTCGCCACCGAAATTGAAGCCGTGCCTCAGCATTTCATCAATCACATTCTTGTCACCCACCGCGGTGCGAACAATTTTGCCGCCGGCGGATTTGATGGCGGCTTCCAGGCCGGCATTGCTCATGACCGTGGTCACCAGGGTTTTTCCCGCCAGGGTTTTCCGGGCAAGCATGTCCAGCGACGCGATGGCCATGATGTCATCGCCATCAATCAACGCGCCGGTTTCGTCGCACAGCAGCACACGGTCGGCGTCGCCGTCATGCGCAATGCCCACGTGTGCCTTGTGCTCGACCACCTTGCGGCAAAGATTTTCCGGATGCATCGAACCGCAATCCCGGTTGATGTTCATGCCGTCAGGCTGGTCGCCACAGACGACGACTTCGGCGCCCAGTTCGCGCAGGACGCAGGGTGTGGATTTGTAGGCAGCGCCATGCGCACAATCCACCACCAGCCGGAGACCTTCCAGCGTCATACCCCGCGGAAAGGAGGCCTTGACGAATTCGATATATCGGCCCAAAGCGTCATCGATGCGCACCGCCTTGCCGATTTCATCGGCGGTGGGACGGATATTTTCAATTGCGCCACTGAACACCAGGTGTTCGATTTCATCCTCGATTTTGTCATCGAGCTTGTAACCGTCGGCCCGGAAGAATTTGATGCCGTTGTCGGCATATGGATTATGCGAGGCGGTAATGACGATGCCGGCATCGGCGCGGAGGCTGCGCGTCACGTAGGCGACGCCGGGCGTCGGCAGCGGGCCGATGAACAATACGTCCACGCCCATGGAAAGGATGCCGGAAGAAATCGCATTTTCGAGCAGGTAGCCGGAGAGCCGCGTGTCCTTGCCAATGACGATTTTGTGTTTGCCCCGATTCCCGTGCCGGGGCCGGAGTTCCACGTTTTTGAAAACGTGCGCCGCGGCGCGGCCAAGCTTAAGCGCGGTCTCGGCGGTCACCGGCTCGACATTGGCCGTGCCACGAACTCCGTCCGTTCCGAAAATTTTCTGTGGCGTGCTCATGACATTATTCCGTGGGAGGCGAAATGGTGATACTCACGCGGGAAGGGTCGATGGTATCGAGCGCCAGCCCCGGCGGGGCAGAAACATCAACATCCAGGCGCAGGCCGCGGGCGGCCTCAATGCCCGTGAGATTCACCGTGGCATGAAGCTTGTTTGCCTGCAAAGCCGCCATGGCATCGGATGGCCCACTCACCTTGACGGTGATCGTGTTGGGCACAATCTGGGCGCTGTGCACATCCCCGCTGGTGGAAACGGCGAGCACCGGCAGGTTGGTAAAGGTAACCGTACTGACCGTCGCAAAGGGGGTGACCGCTGCTTCCGGCGTTTCGCGCAGGTTATGGATGGTAATCCAAAGTCCCACGGCCAGAATCAGGGAAAACAGTTTCCACGTCAGATCCTTGGTCATCCAGTCGCGATTCGGCATAAGTTCAGTGGCTCGTCTGTTTGAATTCGGGGCGGGGTTCGTTTTTGGTAATGACCGCCGAGCTGGGTTTGTTTCGCTCGCTCAAATGGGAACGAAGCCAGTCAATAGCGGAGTGCGACTTGGCGGGCTGGATGAGCAGGGAGGTGAGAAAGGCGCGCAATTCTTCCAGGGTGACGCCCCGCACCAGCTGGCCTTTGTAGGCGTGAGAAATCTTGCCGTTTTCCTCGGACACCACCACGACCACCGCGTCCGTTTCCTCCGTCAGACCGATCGCCGCCCGATGTCGTGTGCCCAGGGATTTATTCAAATCCTGTCTTTGCGTCAGCGGGAAAATGCAGGCCGCGTAGGCGATGCGGTCGCCCTTGATGATGACACCGCCGTCATGAATGGCATTGTTCGGGAAGAAAATGGTTTCGAGCATTTCGGGCGTTGCCTCGCAATCCACCGGCACGCCGGACTCAACCGCTTCAAAAAGCTGGATGGATTGTTCGATGGCAATGAGAGCACCGATGCGCACGTCGGCAAGTCGTTCCACGGTTTGAATGATCACCTCGATGTTTTCGCGCTGTTCCCGGGCACTGGAAAACAGGGGCAGGTTGCCGAGTTCGGCCAGCATGCGGCGCAATTCCGGCTGAAAAATGATCAGCACCGCCACGGCGAAGAAGGCCGAAAAGGTGCCGAGCAACCAGCTCAAGACCTTCAATTGCAGGAGCGTCGTGGCAAAGGCCAGGACCAGCAACACGACCACAAAGCCGACCACCACGGGCCAGCCGCGCGTGCCGCGCAAAAAACGGGAGGCGTAATAAATCATCACCGCGAGGATCAAAATTTCCAACGCGGGCCGCCATCCTTCCTGGAGGTAGATCCACATTACATTCTTTTTCGGGCCAACAAGGCCTCCGTCATCCTCACCGCCTGGACTGTTTCCGACACGTCATGCGCCCGGATGATTTGAGCGCCGGACTCAACCGCTCCGCAGGCGCACGCCAGCGAAGCCGGCAACCGCGCATTCAACTCCGCTCCCAGCTGTTTTCCGATAAACGACTTGCGCGAAACCCCAATCAGCAGTGGACGTGCCATCGTTGTAAAACTCCGCAGGTTCGCAAGCAACTGCAAATTATGCTCCAGTGTCTTGCCAAAACCGATACCCACGTCCAACACGACCCGGTCGGATGAAACACCGTTGGCGGTCATCCGCCCCAACCGCTCTTGAAAAAACCCACCGACCTCGCTAATGACATCCGTGTAAACCGGATTATCCTGCATGGTTTGGGGTGTCCTGCGGGCGTGCAGGCAAACATACCCCGCCTGGGATTCCGCCACAATTTGCCACATCAAACCCTCTTCGCGATGGGCCGCAACATCATTGACAATACTGGCCCCGGCGGCAAGCGCCGCGCGGGCTACGGCGGGTTTCATCGTGTCAATGGAAACGGGAACACTGACGCGACCGGCGAGTTGTTCGATGACGGGCAGAACCCGGCGCAACTCCTCCGCTTCACTGACGGGTTTGGCGCCCGGCCGCGTGGACTCGCCGCCTATATCGAGGATCTCCGCACCTTGAACAACAAGATTCAGCGCGTGGGCCGTGGCCGCACCGGGATCCAAAAATCTTCCGCCATCGGAAAACGAATCGGGTGTGACGTTGACGACACCCATGACCAGCGCCGGGCGGGGGAACACGAACTCAAATTGACGAGCGCGGAACAACATTTATGATGGATGATTTGTGATTGGCGGCCAGACGCCGCACAACCTGAACCAATCATAAATCATCAATCACCAATCATAAATGAGAAATGCGCCGAAATTGCCCTAAACCTTTGTTCGGAAATAGGCAATAGTGTCAGTGAGACCTTGTTCGAGCGGCACCCTGGGCATCCAATGGAGAATTTTTCTCGCGCGGGCGATGTCGGGTTGTCGCTGTCTGGGATCATCCTGCGGCAGCGGTTTGAACGCGATTTTACTGCGCGAACCGGTGGCGCGGATGATTCTTCGGGCGAATTCGAGCACGGTCAGTTCGGCGGGGTTGCCAATGTTCATCGGCAGGTCGTACCGGCTCATCATCAACCGATAAATGCCCTCAATCAAATCGGACACAAAGCAAAAGCTGCGGGTTTGCCGGCCCCGGCCGAAGACGGTGATGGGTTTGTTCTTGAGGGCTTGGCTGATGAAGGAGGGGACGACGCGGCCGTCGTGTAATCTCATGCGCGGGCCGTAGGTGTTGAAGATGCGGACAATGCGGGTCTCGATTCCGTGTTCGCGGTGATAAGCCATCGTCATGGCTTCGGCAAATCGTTTGGCTTCGTCATAACAACCCCGCGGGCCGATGGAATTGACGTTGCCCCAATAATTCTCCGTTTGCGGGTGCACGAGCGGGTCGCCGTAGATTTCCGAGGTGGAGGCGAGCAAAAAGCGCGCCCGCTTGTGCCGCGCCAGACCGAGCGCTTTGTGCGTGCCGAGCGAGCCGACCTTAAGCGTCTGAATCGGGAGTTCCAAATAATCCACCGGACTGGCCGGAGACGCAAAATGCCACACAAAATCCACCGGCTCATTTAAAAAAATGAATTCGGAGACGTCCTGCTGAATGAACTTGAAATCCGGATTGCCGCCGAGGTGCGAAATGTTGTCCACCGTGCCGGTGACAAAATTATCAATGCCGATGACTTTATGGCCGCGCGCGATCAGCAAATCGGTTAAATGAGACCCGAGAAACCCGGCGGCGCCCGTGACCACGGAGGTGGGATGGTTCTTCTTCATCAAAGGCAAATGTCCGAACGCTGCGACAGCTGCGCAAAGGATGCGCAATGTAATGAGGCGAGCAGACAATGATTAAAACATCCGTCCTTCATTTGGCACCTGTGGCGGCGAACACGGCGGGAATGGTGCGCAGCAAAATATTGAGATCGAGCCATAACGACCAGTTGTCAATGTATTCGAGATCGAGTCGCACCCAATCCTTGAAGTCCTTGATCTGGTTGCGTCCGCTGATTTGCCAAAGGCAAGTAATGCCGGGCTTGACGCTGAGACGGCGGCGATGGGCCAGATCACTGAAACGCTTGACTTCGTCCACAGGCAACGGGCGCGGGCCGACCAGGCTCATCTCGCCCCGCAAGACATTGAACAACTGTGGTAATTCATCCAGGCTGTAAAGGCGGAGCCACTTGCCGATGCAGGTTATCCGCGGGTCATTGGTCACCTTGAACACCGGGCCGGTCATTTCGTTCAAGGCCTCCAGCTCTTGTTTAAACTGTTCCGCATTGGTGACCATCGTACGGAATTTGTAGAGCGTGAACGGCGCACCGTTCTGGCCGGAACGTTGCTGTCGGAAGAGCACGGGGCCGGGCGAGGTCAGTTTGATGGCAAGGGCAATCAGTGAAAACAGCGGTAAAAGCACTATCAGAAGGATAAACGCCCCCAACCGATCCATGACGTGTTTGATGACACTTTGCCAGGAAGCTTCCGGCGTGCTGCGGAAAACAAGCAACGGTCGGTTGAATAATTCATCGAAACTCGTGCGGGAGATCTGCGTTGCGAAAAAGTCCGCGATTAACCAGACCTCCACGCCTTCCAGTTCACAGGCCCGGATGACGTATTCCACCTGTTCGAAGTAGGTGTGCTTGGCGCTGAGAATCACGCCGTACACGGAATATTGGTGGAGTATGGGTACGATTTGTTGCACGGGCGTTTCGAGCAGGTTGAGGTCGGCGACAATTTCGACACTCTCGTCAGATTGTTCCTTCAGTTGGGAGCGCATTTTTGCGATCTCCTGCTCGGTACCGACGAGAATGAATCGGCGCTTGAATTGGAACCGGGCCACGTTGCTCTTG
>DATJYM010000272.1:0-11778 GCA_035499615.1 Candidatus Acidiferrales bacterium
CGTATCGCCTTTGATTTGTTTGCAGAGCTCCATTCCATTGAGATCAGGAAGTAAAACATCCAGCAGTATGATGTCGGGTTTTTTTTCGCGTGCTAATTTAAGACAGTCCCGACCCGTTGATCCCATCCACACCTCGTAGCCAGCGGAACCGAGGACCAAACCAAAGACTCTTAGGATTTCGGGCTCATCATCTACCACGAGTATGCGGGTTTTATTCATACCTGACGGTCGCTTCGTTCACGCCCCATGGCGGGGGACTCTAAAGCTATAAAACCCGAGTGAAAGCGAAGGCAAGAACAAACTGGGACATCCATTGTCCGGGCTTCAGTTATGGCGGAGGCCGGGAAACGCCGCGCAGCATCAAACTGAGCCGGGGAGGACATATGATTCCAAAAACCCATTATACTGATCTTAAGAATGGTGGCGTGGGTAATTGTGAGGGTGATCCTTGATTCTGAACACGTTTGCCATTCCCCAACAGCCAGGTCCGTAATTGATAAATGAAAAATGCAGCTTCAAATCAGGGCAGTGCCACCGATGGTTGTGCTGTTTGTGAAATGTGAGATTCGTCATGGCCTTCGGGTCAAAAATGAATGATGCCCCGTCGAACGGCCACCGCGACGGCTTCGGCCCGATCGGCGACGCGAAGTTTTGCCAGAATGTTTTTAAGATACCATTTGGCGGTGTTTTCGGTGATGTTTAAAACATCGGCAATTTGTTTGTTCGCCATGCCCTTGGCGAGTTCGTGGAGGACTTCCAATTCGCGCGGCGTCAGGTCTTCGAAGGAACGTCGCGACGTGAGGCGGCTGGCCACGTCTTCGGGAATCCATCGCCGGCCGGAGGCCACGGCGCGGATGGCGGGCATGAGTTTTTCTTCCGTGGAATCCTTCAGCACGTAGCCGGCGGCGCCGGCTTCCAGCGCCTTGTGGATATCCTCATCCCCATCGAGGGCGGTCAGCATTAAAATCCGGGCTGCGTTATTGTGTCTGCGAATTTCAACGGTGGCCTCGATGCCATTTTTGACCGGCATGCGCGAATCCATCAGTGCCAGGTCCGGATTCAATTTTGCAAAAAGGGCGACCGCCTGGGCGCCATCCGTGGCTTCCGCAACGACCTCCATGTCGGATTCGCTGTTGATCATGGCGATCAATCCCATGCGGACGATGTAATGGTCGTCAGCGATGAGAATCCGAATCGGTGATGCTTTCTTCATAATCGGCTTGCTCCTGAACTGATTTTGGCGCCGGTGTCTGGCCTGCCGGCAACTCGACACGGATGGTGGTCCCATTTCCCGGAGCACTTGAAATTACAATTTGCCCGCCCAGACGCTTCGTTCGTTCCGACATTCCCAGCAACCCGAAGTGTCCGGCGTTTGGACCGGCGCAATTTTCCGGAGTGAAACCGGTGCCATTGTCTTTGATCTCCAACACGACGTGGTCGGCCGCAAACTCCAGTTGAATCTTCGCCCACGTTGCGCCGGAATGTTTGACGGTATTGGTAATGGCCTCCTGACCTATTCGTAACAGGTTTTCCTCCACTACTTCCGGCAAAGGCCGGATGTCTCCTTTGGTTTCGACTTCGAGCCGGATCCCGGCGCTGTCGCCAATCCGATTCGCGCTGATCAAAAGTGCCTCGGACAGATCAAACTCCTCAAGTTCCCGGCTCCGCAAGTCCCAGATGGATCGGCGCAATTCCACCCGGCTCATGCGCAACATGTTCCGGACCAGACCAAGATGGTAACCGGCCGTCTCCGGGTTTTGCTGAAACAGCTTGGCGACCGTGTTCAGCTGCAGCGTGATGCCTGTCAGCGTTTGCTCAAGGGTGTCGTGCAGTTCCTTGGCCAGCCGGGTGCGTTCGGCCAGGATGGCTTTGGATTGCACCTCGGCTTCCTTTCGGGCGGTGATTTGGAACTTGAGTTGTTGGGTCCGTTCCTTGACCCGTTCTTCGAGGGTATCGTGGGCCTTTTGCAGCTCCTGTTGGTCCAATTCCCGTTCATGAATCAAGTGTCTCAACGCCGAATTTCTCTTCGAGACCATAATAATCCAACTGGCGGCAATGGTAATGAGGACCAGGGTAACCGCCAGAATGATTAACAGGTGTTGCGCCGTCATCCAACCCGGCCGGGCAATGATGCTGACGTCCTTTGGGCCGGGAAGCAGGACTTGAAACGACTTAATGGTCCCGTTGGCTTCGCTCTGAAGAAAACAAACACCGTTGACCCGAATGCGGCTGCCGAGAGGAATCGACGTCAGTGCTGGATCCGGGTTGGCGGCATCCACTTCGGCGGTAAAGAGCAGGTTGGTGGTCTGAAGCACCAGAGTGGTTTTTACCATATTCGATTCGCCGGCGGGTGATGGGACCGCCTCCGTCAACCGATCCAACAGTCTGCCTTGGAGAGTTATGAAGTCGGCATGGTGCAAGCCCATCAACAATTCTGCTATAGGGACATCTCCTGGCAGCACTTTTGCCGGCGCCTCACCCGTCCTTCGGAAAATGGCATCCTCCAGCACGGGCAGATAATTCTCAACTCCGGGAAATCCGATCGCTTCAATCACGTCGCCCGGGGCCAGGGAGAGAAGCTGGCTGCTCTTGATTTGCAATCCCCCCGTGGAGTCTCTTATAAATACATCCTGGCCTTTTCTTTGATAGGTCACCACGCCTTTGACATGGATCCGGTAACCGAGCGAACGGCCTGCCTGGTATTGGCCGATTTTATTAATGGGGCTTAATGGTTCCGTGAAAGGATCCGGCGCGGCAGATTTTTCAATAATACAATCTGAGAGGAATGGGACATAAACATCGACCGCGACGAGATGTCTTAATGGCGCATTATAGGCGGTGGCGGCGGTGCCTTTCAGGCGAACCCGGGCGCCAATCAACGATTGTGGATCAATGCCCGCCGGAATGGGCGCAAAAGCGTGAATGCGGTATCCTCCGGAAACCAGTTCAAATTCAAGTGTCGCCCCGCTGATTTGCGCGCTTCTCACGATGCCGGAGATTTCAATGCGTTGGCTGTCTTCGGCCCCGGACATCAATTGTTCAATGGCCACCGGCTTGGCTGCGGGCAGGGGTGCGGTCCCCAATTTCTTCCATTGGGGTTTGCTGATAATGGGGGCGTAGCCGCCCGGGTAACTTATCCCCGATACCGCCAGCACATCACCGGGTGCCGGCTGCACGTTGCTGATGTTCTCAACAAAAACGCCGCCGCTGTCATCCTGTATAAAAAATCTCCCGCCCCAATCCCGTTCCGCAGCGGTAACCACGCCTTTGATTGAAATCTCGGCTCCACGCGAGGCCTCCTCGGCTGGGAGGGAAAGGACCTGGGCGGCATTGGTCAACGGTCCGCTGGGAGGTTCCGCCGAGGCCATTTGGGCCGCATTGAGGAGCGCAAATGTGGCGTAAAGCAGCAATACAATGGGTCTTCTCACTGAAATGGATATTTTAAGTTATCATTAAAATCTCAGAATTCCAGACAAAAAGAAACGACGAACCGGAGATGGTTGCCGTCACGAGTTGGGCCATTTACCCACCCGAAAGAGTGGTGCCAACCAAGTCATGGTTATGCGATAATGATGTATCCCTCGGCTGTCGATGGCTGGCAGGGAGCATTTCAACCTGAACGAACGTTTATGAAAAAAATCACCTTGATTGTTTTCAGCATAATCATGGCCGTGCGATTGGCGTCGGCGTCGAATAATTTCTCATACACCGCGACGGCTGCGCCGGGCAGCACGCCGGATGGAACGGATCAAAATGCGAACCCGGTCAATGTCTGGACCAATGCCCTCTACGCGGGTGGAACCAACGGCCTGGGTGATAGTGGTGCGGATGGGTCGGGAGTCTATTTTGGCGCGCCGTTCGGCGGAGGCTTGGGCAATGTGTGGCAAATGTATAGTTACCAGAATGACGGGGTTGGCCTGGGCGGAAGCGTTGACTCCTACAATACCTTCGCCGGGGGAGCCTTGGCGGTGGGCCAGACCGTTTCAATTGAATTTGAAATGCGGGCGACCGATCCGGCTTCGACCAATGGGCCGGCCGGCGAGGTTGGAGTCAGTCTGATGAACGGCACCAACACCGCGATAGAATTCTACATCTATGGAGGGGGTCCGGGCTGGTATTTTTACAACGATGCGGGGACCAATGCCGCAAAAGCCGGGGCCATGACTTATCAATACCAGGTGCCGTTCAACATTGCCTTTACGGTTACAGGTCCCAACACCTATCTTGCGGTAGCGGGCTCCGACACCTGGACGGGAACCTTTAGCGGGTCTCTTACCGGCATTGATGTCTTCAATCACAGGGGCGGTAATGCCAGCGACGTGGGATACAATCTGCTGAAGGTCGCCCCCCAGTTGACCATCAACAACATCTCTCCCGACGATACCAAGGCGTTGTTCAATAGCACCAACACGATAAGTTTTGGCATCAATTCACCATCTGCCGCCGTCAACGCCAGCGGCATCCAGTTGATCTTAAACGGCGTGGATGTTTCCAGCCACCTGGTGGTCAGCGGGGGCGGCACCGGAAACGTCACCGCCCGTTATACCAATCTTCTGGCGGACACCATCTATATTGGCCAAATCAACGTGACCAATGTCAGCGGCGCCAACGTGAGCGCGCCCGTTCGATTCGATACCTTCAGTCCGAACTATTTTACCTGGGAAGCGGAAGATTTCGATTTCAACAGCGGTCATTTCATTGACAACCCGGTGATTTCCACAAACAGTCCAAACAGTTACTACAATCAGGTTGGCGTGTCGAATGTGGACGAATATGTGCCCAATTTTAGCGCGACCCAACCGCACCTCTGGCGGACCAATGATCAAGTTGCAACCGATCTGGCCAATGATGCTCCCCGCGCCGCATTTGCCACCGCCGGTATTCCCGACTATCTGGTGGGGTATTTTAATCCGTTGAACTGGGTAAATTACACCAAAACCTTCCCGGCCGGCACTTATAACATCTATGGCCGGCTGGCCAATGGGAACGGCGGTTTGGCCAGTTGCGCTATGGCTCAAGTCACCAGCGGTCAGGGTACCACCAGCCAGACGACCACCCAGTTGGGCGTTTTTCAATTCAGCGCCCGCGGATGGAACAGTTTTGATTTCATACCGCTGTCGGATGCCTGGGGAAATCCGCTGGTTGTGAAATTAAGTGGACAGACCACATTGCGAGTGACCTCCGGGCCGCTGGGGGGCGGCGTCAACATGAACTTTTTCATGCTGGCACCCGGAACCAACACTCCGCCGGCGATTGCCAACATTTATCCGGACGGTTCGCAGCCGTTTCAGAATACCAATTTGCTGACCTTCACCGTCAGTTCGGCCGTCAGCACCGTCAGCACCAACAATATCCAAGTGACCTTGAATGGAAACAACGTTTCGTCGCAATTGACTTTCACCGGCTCGGCAACCAACTGGCAGGTTGGTCTCCCGCTGTCGCAACAGGGCAGCTACGCGATTACCATAACCGCGACCGACGCGGCTGGTCATTCCCACAGCTATAGCGAGACCTTCGACACCTTCAGCCAGAATAATTTCATGATCGAAGCCGGGGATTTCGATTTCAATGGTGGCCAATGGATTGATAATCCGCTGGAGACCGCCACCCTGAATGGGGCCACCAACAGTTATTACTATTATCCGGGGAACAATCCGGCCAATGGGGCGGTCTATGGTGTGGATTTCACCACGACAAACGTAACGGCGTCGGAGACCTACCTCTACCGGCTGGAAAGCACCGGTCCTGGAGGAAATCCCCCTGTTGGTACGGAAACCAACTTCGACTTTCTGCGTAGCAAGTTGATTAATGTGGGACCGGGGGCACAGCCGCCCTTTGAGTATGTGCCGGGTCAGCCGGTGCCAAATACCAATACCGACTTTGATGTGGGCTGGTGGCCGCCGGGGACGTGGCTGAATTACACGCGAACCTTCCCGAGCAACACATATAATATCTATGGCCGGCTGGCCAATGGGACACCCTATACGAATGCAACAATGAGCCTGGTGACTGCCGGGCGGGGCACGTCGAGTCAGACGACCCAGCTTCTGGGCGGTTTCTCGGATGCCAACGCCAACGGATTCCAATCGTGGCACTGGGTGCCGTTAGCGGGCACCAACGGGCAGCCGGTGGCGGTTACGCTGAGTGGAGTCCAAACGCTGAAAGTGACGGCGCCGCCCGGAAGCGCGACGGGAAGCCTGAACGCGCACTTCTACATGTTTGTGCCATTCAGTGCCGTTGCTCCATATTCCATCAGTGCGACGGTCAGTGCCGGGGTCGTTTCGATCAAGATTCCGACGCAGAGCGGGCACAGTTATTCGGTGTATTACAGCACCAGCTTGAATCCGACCAGTTGGCAGACACTGGCCACCGGCATCAGCGGAGATGGGACGGTTAAAACGGTTACGGACAGCACGACCGGTGGAACGGTGCGGTTTTATCGGGCCGAGGCTCAGTGAAAATTGTCCACCCGAAAGAATGGTGTTAAGTTAAGAGCGGTATCGCTATGCGATGAGGTACAATCGTCCGGGTCGGCGCCGCAGAGAATCGGCGCCGGCCCCATGATTGCGAAGTTTTATGCACACGCCAACCCTTCACCATTCACCCGGTTCAGGCTTTCGCCGGCTCGGTATTTTGTTCGCAGCTCTCGTCGCTTTTGGCAGCGGCCTGCTTCAGGCCCAGTTGATTAATGTCAACTTTACGCTCAACAGCAGCGCCGGTACGGGCGGACCCAATCCCAGCCCCACAATGTCCGGAGCAGCGGTTCTCGGCGTGGCGGGCGACCAGTGGAATGGAATAAGCACAAACAGCGGCAATGGAATTCCCCTGATCTATGCGAATGGCAGCAACTCGACAGTTACGATGGCGTTTACCTCGGGAGGTGGATATAATGTAAATGATTACGGTGGCTCTACTCCTTTTGCCGGCACACTCTACAACGCCCTTATGGAGAACTACCTCTACAACAACGGCACGACGCAAACGATCACGCTGTCGGGTCTCGCGGTAAACACGGCCTATAATCTGGTATTATACAACGCGGCAAATACTGCGGCGGCCGGCCGCACGACCTATTTTAAAGTGAATGGTAAAACCATCAGCAGCACCTGGAATGGTTCCAGCAGTGCCCTGGTTGCGGGAATCGATTACGTTGATTTTCCGCTGACCCTGGCTGACGCGCTCGGGAATATGACTATTAACTGGACCGGAACCGGCAGCGCCGAAGGTGATATCAATGGACTTCAAATTCAAGCCGTCCCCTTCACGATTAATGCGAGCTATGGTGGCACGAATGTCATTGTCTTATTTTCGACCCGGACCGGATTCACATATCAACTCCAATATAAGAACAATCTCACCGATGCAACCTGGACTTCCATGGATAATCCTGTTTCGGGCAATGATTCGATTCAGTCGATCGGCGATTTGTTAAGCCAAAACAGCCGTTTCTATCGAGTGCAAATATCAACCAATACCACGACTGCTTTTACCATGCTACACGCCAGTGGCACCACGATTGTTAATGCCAGTGGCAGCGTCGTTCAGTTAAAGGGCCTCAATTTGGGCGGGTGGCTCGTCATGGAGCCGTGGATGTGCCCCGCGGACAGTGGCGGCCTGCCGGACACCTACAGTATCATCTCTGAGCTGGACAGCCGTCCCGGCTTTGGCGTTGCCACCGAGCAAAGCCTCATCCGAACGTATCAGACCAATTGGATTACAATTGCCGACCTTGATAGCATCACCAATGGAGGCTTTAATTGCGTACGGGTGCCCGTCTGGTGGGGCAACTTCTATTCCATCACCAATACCACCAGCTCAGGATGGCGTTCGGATGCATTCACCGTGCTTGATTGGCTGGTCACCAATTGTACTTCCCGCGGCATCTATGTGGTTATTGACATGCACGGCGTGGTCGGCGGCCAAAGCACTTCCGACGATACTGGTCAGCAAAATCAGAATCTGTACTGGACGAGCAGTACGGATCAGAGTGAAACCGCCTATATGTGGACGCAAATTGCCACCCATTACAACGGCAACAGCACGGTAGCTGGTTACGATTTGATCAACGAACCGGATAACGCGCCAAGCACCGCGGCGGTTTGGGCTGCCTATACCAACCTCTACACGACCGTCCGTGCCGCGGATCCCGGCCATATCATCATCCTGGAGGGAACGTTCGGGAGCTGGAATTGGAGCATGCTGCCCAACCCGTCCGTGTATGGCTGGACCAACGTTGTCTATTCCATGCATGAATACCAGTGGGGCGGTGATACTGCGGCAGTATTGAACGGCTCAACGAATCAAGTAAATGATTTCAACAGCCACCAATCCTGGAATGTGCCCGATTATATCGGTGAATGGAACGACATGGGCAACGGTGCGGCTTGCTACGACCAATCCATTTATCTCTATAACAACGCCGGCATCAGTTGGACCATGTGGGCTTACAAGACCGATTTGGCATCAAATGGCTGGGGCTGGTATGATCCGATACGTTCCCTCCCGACGCCAAATATTTCTTCAGACTCAGCGTCCACAATCTCCAACGATTGGCAACAATGGCGGACGACGAACTCTTTTGGCGTGAATTCTTCCGTCGGTTTATAGATTAAAGACTTAGGACCGGTGATGGAGGAATCTTAACCTGTTGCGGCTTGCAGGATTGAAGCGAGATGAAGGCTTTTCAGAATTCCGACTTAAAACGAGCTCGAGTGGCACACCCACTCGAAAGGGTGGTGTTAAGACCGTGTTCGTTATGGTAATATTTGTACAGTCCTCTGCTACCAATCTGGTAATGGAGAGCAGTCAAATGTCAACCGAACCTTAAAAGTTATGAAAAAAGCTGTATTAGCTCTGATTGGCCTGATTGGCGCGGCGGGCTTGGTATCCGCCTCCAATAATGTTTCTTACACTGCAACTGCCGCCCCGGGCAGCAATCCGGATGGGGTTGATCAAAATTCCACTTCGGTTCAGGTTTGGCAGCAGACTCAGGGTACCGGTGGATCGGGAAGCGGATTTGGCACCTGGACTCTGATACCCAATTATTGGCAGATGTATACCTATCCGGACGGAAACAACGTGATCGGAACTATTACTGAAACCCACCTTTTTGACGGCGGAGCCCTGGCGATCGGGCAGACGGTTTCCCTCGCTTTTGAGATGTCCGCCACCAATCCACATACGGATGTCGGCGTTGATCTGCTGAATGGCTCTGGGGCTGCAGTCACATTCGGGATTTATGGGGCGGAGCCGGATGCAACCAATCCCTATTATACGGGCAACGGATATTTTTATAGCGATGCCGGATCCGGTGGCGATGTCAGCGCTGGAAGCATGGGCTATCAATATCATTCTGCATTTAACATTTCCTTTACGGTCACTGGTGCAAATTCCTACAGTGCGGTCGCAGGAACAGATAGCTGGAGCGGCACATTTTCCGGATCCCTTTTGGGAATTGACCTGTTCAATAATGCCGCGGGCAATGGAAGTGACGTGGCCTTCAACAATCTCACGGTCGCCCCCGAGCCCGGAACCTTCGCGTTCGCCGGCATTGGGTTGGCGTTGCTGGTCGCGAACCGCTGCCGCTCCTCAAAAGCCCTGCGCGGTTAGGATAAGGAATGTTCAATGTTGACGCGCGACTTGGCCGGGAGGCCAAGTCGCGTTTTTTGTAAGGAACGGGGAGGTGCCCGTTGACCTGCCGTAATTTGATTTAACTCCCTCGGTGGACCCTGCGAGAGCGTGGTCTTATTGAGAAAACAGGCCGACCATTAGAGATGAACAAAATCAGCCGGAACCACGTTGCCATGACCATCGCCTGTCTGATGTTGATTGGCCGTGCCCCCTTGGCGGACGCACAAACTGTGAGCGTCTGGCTTACCACTGACGATCTGACCAAGGAATTACACCCACAACCACCCGTGGTGTTTGCCATCGGCCGCGGAGGCGGCAATCGTATATTCGTTGATGAAACGCAGACCTGCCAGCCGATCGAAGGTTTTGGTGCGGCCTTTACCGATACGTCCGGTTACATGCTTAATGAAGTGGCAACGTTGGCCGCCCGAAACGCGGCCATGAGCAACTTGTTCACGCGCGTCGGCAACGGCATCGGCCTGGGCTTCATGCGTCTCCCCATGGGTGCCTCCGACCTGGCACGTTACGATTATTCCTACGATGATAGTCCGCCCGGAGGCACAGATACCAATTTGATTTATTTCAGCATAGCGCATGATCAAGCCGACATTATTCCGCTGGTCAAGCAAGCATTGCAGCTTAATCCACAACTCAAGATCATGGCCAACCCGTGGAGCCCGCCGGGGTGGATGAAGAATTCCGGTTCAATGACCGACGGTTCGCTCTTGCCCGGCATGGACGGGCCGTTTGCCTGGTATTTTGTGAAATACATCCAGGCTTACGCCGCGACGGGCATCCCGATCAGTTACGTTTCGCTACAGAATGAACCCCGGTACGAACCCAGTGACTATCCCGGCATGTATATGGACGCGGCCACGCAACTCGTGGTTCTACGCGATTACGTCCTGCCGGCCTTCGCTTCAAATCACCTGACGACCCGGGTTTTGGTCTATGACCACAATTGGGATCGTCCGGATTATCCGGAGACGGTGCTTTCTGATCCAGTCGTGCAGGCTTCCAGTCAGGTGGCGGGCACTGCGTGGCACGGCTACGGTGGGACACCGGGAGCCATGCTGGCCCTGGCCGGTCAGTATCCCGGCAAGGGGAATTATGAAACCGAGCATTCCGGCGGCGCCTGGGTCGACGATCAGGTCCGGAGTGACTTCGAGGAGATAACCCATGTGATGCGCAGTGGGGGCAGGACTTATGTCAAATGGAACCTCGCGGCCAACCAGGATGACGGCCCAAACACCGGGGGTTGCAATACTTGCAGTCCCCTGGTGACCGTGAATACCAACACCGGCGCCATCAGCTATGATGTCGATTTCTACACCCTGGGACAATTCAGCAAGTTTGTCCTGCCGGGTGCCTCTCGAATTTTTTCGGGCAATGCATCCGGCGTCATCAGCGCCGCTTTTTTGAACCCGGACCGCTCAAAAACACTGGTGGCGTTCAACGATACGCCGGACAGCCGGACCTTTGAAATTCAATGGGGGAACAAAAAAACCAGCTATACCCTCCCGGGATTTGCCGGAGCGACCTTCACCTGGTCAGGGACCCAAAATGGCGGATATACGGTCCCGGCCACAAATCGAATTCAGGCTTCCAGCTTTAATTCCGTTTCCGGCCTGGAGACCGAGCCGGCCACCGACACGCTGGGCGGTTACGATGTGGGCTATGCGGACAACGCCGATTATGCTGTCTATCAAAATGTGGATTTCACCACGGGCATCACCAACGTAACCGCTCGTGTTGCCAGCGCCAGCAACGGCGGGACCCTTGAGTTTCGATTGGACAGCCCAGCCGGGCCGTTGATCAGTTCCGTCGCCATCACGAATACCGGCGGCTGGCAGACGTGGCGGACCGTGACTGCGCCGGTTTCGGGCGCCAACGGCCGGCACAATCTCTATCTCCTGTTCCGGGGATCCACTTCGGGCATCGGAAACCTGAATTGGTTCCAGTTTGGGGGCGCATTGCAGCATCCACCCGTGTTGACTGCGACTTCCCATCAAACGATCCTGACGGGGACGATACGGTAGTCACCATGTTGCTGGCGATGCGGATGTGCCACCGCAGACCTTGACCTTCAGACTGCTCCCGATTCCGGCGGGCATGTCATGACACGATTGCATCACACGGTAACGGCCA
>DATJYM010000273.1:0-64688 GCA_035499615.1 Candidatus Acidiferrales bacterium
ACCGCGAGGATGAAAATAAACAGGATGTTGGTGTCCATAAAATCTTAGCTGGGTTTGGCGATGAGTTTTTCGTTTACAATCTTGCCGCCGTGAGTGACGAGGCAACCCTTGATAATCTCGTCATCGAGTTTGAGCACAAACGTTTTGTTCTGCTTGTCCCAGAATTCCTCGAGGAGGTTCACGAGATTCGCGGAATACACCTGGCTGGCGTGCAACGGTGCTCGGCCCGGCAGGTTGGCGATACCGACAATTCTCACGCCGTTGCGCTCAATCAGCTTGTCATAGGCCACCCCTTCGACGTTGCCCCCGGTCTCGACGGCCAGATCCACGACCACGCTGCCGGGTTTCATCGCGTCGAGCATTTCGGCCGTGACGAGAATCGGCGCGCGCCGGCCAAAGACCTGCGCCGCGGTGATCACAATGTCGGAATCCCCGCAGGTTTTCCTCATGGCGTCACGCTGCTTCCGGATTTGTTCCTCGGTCAAGGCCTTGGCGTAACCTTCCTTCGTCTGGCCGGTCTCGCCGAGATCAATCTTCAGGAATTGCGCGCCGAGCGATTTTACCTGTTCCTCGACCACGGGCCGCGTGTCGTAAGCGGTGACTTTGGCGCCCAGCCGTTTGGCGGTGGCGATCGCCTGCAAACCAGCGACCCCGACGCCGATGATGAAAACCTTCGAAGGCAGAATCGTGCCTGCCGCCGTCGTCATCATCGGAAATATCTTGTTCGCATAGCGCGCGGCCAGAATGACCGCTTCATAGCCGCCGAGATTCGCCTGCGAGGACAATACGTCCATCTTCTGCGCCCGGGTCGAGCGCGGGATGAATTCCATGCTGATGGCACTGACACCCCGCTCGGCCAGCTTCTGGACCAATTCCTTTTCGTTGAAGGGATCCAGCAGGCTGACGTGGATGCAATTGGCCTTCAACAGGGCAATTTCTTCCGCCGGCGGTTTGCGCAGACGCAGCACAATGTCGCCGGAGCCGAGGAGCGCCGGGCGGTCAGTGGCAATCGTCGCGCCGGCTTTGGTGTAGGCTTCGTCGGCAAAACCGGCGTGCAGACCTAGACCGGCCTCGACTTCGACCAGGGCGCCGAGTTTGACCAGCTTGGCGGCGCTGTCCGGCGTGAGCGGTGCGCGGGTTTCGCCCGGGTGCGTTTCTTTGGGTACGGAAATTTTCATTTCTCAAAAACGTGGCGCGCAACCTATCACACCCGGTTTCTGCTGTTAACTCAAATGTTGCTTTTCTTTGCACGCGAATTGTTACGGCTTATGCGCGAGATGAATTATCCTTTAACATGTGACAATGTTTGCAGTTTAGAGGCCTTAATGATGGCGCGCACTTTGGCAGGGTCTTTCCGGCCCGGTGATGATTCCGCTCCGCTGGAAACATCCACGCCGAAGGGTTGAACCTGCCGGATCGCTTCGCCGACATTTTCGGGCGTCAGACCCCCGGCCAGAAAAACCGGTTTGCCCAGCTTTGGCACCTCCGCCGCCAGGGTCCAGTTGAATTTTTCGCCGGTTCCTCCGAACGCGTCGGATGCATAACCGTCCAGCAGCCACGCGTCGGTCCGATACTTCAGCAATTCCTTGAGCGACCCGGCGTCGCGGACGCGAAAGGCCTTCATACTCATCAGCCCGAACTGTGTGCAAAATTCCGGCGGCTCATCCCCATGAAATTGAAGCAGGTTCAGGCCGCATTCGCCGATGGCACGCCGGACCAGCTCTTCGGGGGGGTTCACAAAGACGCCGACGCGCAGGGTAAACGGCGGCAAGGACCGGCTGATTTCCGACGCCGTTTTTGTCGGAACAAACCGCGGGCTTTTCTCATAAAAATTGAATCCCAGAGCGTCCGCGCCCGCCTCGACGGCGACCAGCGCGTCCGGCAGATTCGTGATACCGCAAATTTTGACCCGCGTGCTCATTTTCGATTTACAATTTTCGATTTACGATTCATCTGGCAAACCGGCTCGTAAATCGTAAATCGTAAATCGTAAATTGCCAATCAATGAACAAAATGGCTGACGGTCTGATACACGACAAACGCGCAGACATAGGCCAGGCCGGTCATATAAGCGATCTGGAACAAGGGCCATTTCCAGCCGCCCGTTTCGCGGCGCATGACGGCCGTGGTGGAAAGACATTGCGCGGCCAGGATGTAAAACACCAGCAGGCTGGCGCAGGTGGCGGTGGTGAACATGGGTGTACCGTCAGAACGAGCCGCTCGGCGCAGCGAATCGTAAAGCGACGCGCTATGATGCTCGGCGGCGTCCTGGCCGACGCCGTAAACGATGGCCAGCGTGGAAACGATGACCTCGCGCGCGGCGAACGAACTGATGATGCCGATGCCGATCTGCCAGTCGTAGCCGAGCGGTTTCAGCACCGGCTCCAGTAAACGGCCCAGCTTGCCGGCGGCGGAGTTTTGCAGCGAGTTTTGCGCTGAAAGATGGTCGGCGTCGGCGTGAAGTTCCGCGGCTTTCTGCGTGTCACCGGATTTTTCCAGTTGCACGGCCTGGGCCGTCAGCGCGACGGCGGCGGGCGGGGGCGTGGATTTTGGGTAATGCGAAAGCGCCCAAAGCACGAGCGAGACCACCAAGATGATGGTGCCCGCCTGTTTCACAAAGATTTTCGCGCGGTCAAACGTGTGCAACAGCGCCGAGCGCAGGCCGGGCAGGCGATACGGCGGCAGTTCAATCAGCAAGGGCCGGCTGCCGCCCGGCAAAATGGTGCGGTTGAACACGACCGCCGACAGCACCGCCGCCAGGGCGCCGGTCGCGTAGGCCGCCGTGAAAACCAGGGCGGCTTTGAGTGGCGAATGCGGAAACAGCAGCGCGGTAACCATGGCGTAAACGGGAATCCGCGCCGAACAGGTCAGCAGCGGCGTCACCAGGATGGTGACCAGCCGGTCGCGCGGATTTTCGATGACGCGTGCGGACATGATGGCAGGAATGGCACAGGCGTGTGCCGAGAGCATCGGTACGAACGCCTTGCCCGGCAATCCGAGCCGGCGCATGATCTTGTCCATCACCAGCGCCGCACGCGACAGATAGCCGGTGTCTTCCAGCAGCGACAGCGCGAAAAACAGAATGCAGATCTGCGGCAGGAACACCAGCACGCCGCCGACGCCGCCGATGACGCCGTTGACCAGCAGGCTTTGCCAGTCGCCCGGCGGTGTGTGCGCCGCAATCCAGGCGCCGCCGGTGCTGAACAGGCGGCTGATGAGACCCATCGGAATCTCCGCGGCCCAGAAAATCAGCGCGAACAACAGAAGCATGACGATTTGAAAAACGACGACACCCGCGACGGGGTGCGTCAAAAAGTCGTCGAGTTTTTCCGTCCGGACCGAACGCCGCGCCGCGGCCGCGTCCATCACCTTCGTCGAAATCTGTTCGGTCCATTCGTAGCGAGCCTGATAGGGACAACCGCTGCAACCCAGCGCGCAGGCGGGCTTGGTGTGCGCAACGGGGTTCGCGGTCTTGCCGGTCATGAGCCGCGCCATCTCGGTCTTGAGCTCGCCGATCCCCATGCCGGTGCGCGCCGAAATGGGGACCACGGAACACCCGAGTTCGGCGCGAAGCTTCGCAACGTCAATCCGGATACCGTCGCGCCGGGCCGTGTCCATCATGTTCAGCGCCACGACGACGGGACAATCCAGTTCGAGCACCTGGCTGACGAGAAACAGGTTCCGTTCGAGGTTGGTAGCGTCCACGACGACCAGTGCGGCATTGGGTGCGGAGTGGCTGTCCAGCCGGCCATGCAGGGCGTCGCTCGCGATTTTTTCCTCCGGCGAAGAGCTTTCCAGGCTGTAAAGCCCGGGCAAGTCCACCACGACCATCTGGTGGTCGCCAAGGTGCGCGCGTCCGACCCGGCGCTCGACGGTGGTGCCGGGAAAATTCGCGGTCTTGGCACGCAGGCCGGTCAACGCATTGAACAGGGTGGTCTTGCCGGCATTGGGATTGCCGACCAGCGCGAGCGTAAAGGCGTGATGCGGCAAAACAACGGTCTGACCCTCGTCGCCACAGGATGCCCCGAACCCGAATTTAAGGGAATCACTCATGCTCGTGCGCTTCCCGCATCGCGCAATGATCGGGCGTGCAGACTTCGAGCCAGACCCGCGAGGCCAGCGAAGCGGACACCCCCAGGCGTGAGCCGAAAACGCGGACTACCAGCGGGTCACCAGTCCGGACGACCTCCAGCCGGCGTCCGACGCAAATGCCCAGTGTTTTGAGGCGCTGCACGTCATCACCGTCGGTTTCGATGCGGCGCACGACGGCACATTGCCGGGGTGGCAATGCGTCGAGCCGGGTTTCCGGCATTGGCGTTAAGTCGTTTGTCGCCATGGTGAAACAAGGTAGGTGCGGTGGCGAATCTTCGCTGTCGGCGGCTTGCGGTTTTTTAACGGTAGCTTGCGCCCGTCGGCTTTTGACAATGGGTGGCAAGGTCGGCAAATCGCTTCGATTTTCAATCCAGTCAAATATTTACGACTTTTGATTTTTGACTTACGATCAGTCCACGGAACGTGAGACGCGAAAAGTGAGGGGAAACAACGTTGCGATAACGCTTCACGCCCTGGGTTTCATTGAACCATGCCGCGGACAATCTATTTCGATTACAACGCCACGACGCCGCTGGATCCGGCGGTCCGCGAGGTCATGCTGCCGTGTCTGGGCGAAACCTGGGGCAACCCTTCCAGCGTGCATCACGTCGGGCGTCGGGCGCGGGCCTTGCTGGACGATGCTCGCGACCGGGCGGCGAAGGTGCTCGGCTGCAAACCGGCGGAAATCATTTTCACCAGTGGCGGCACGGAAAGCAACAACCTGGCAGTCTTCGGCACGGCAAGGCTGTTGGCAACCAAGGGTCGCCACTTGATTACTTCTGCCATCGAGCACCATGCGGTGTTGTCCTGTTTTGAGTATCTCGAAAAAAATGAGAAATTCGAAGTGTCTCGCCTCCCGGTTGATTCCAAGGGACGGGTGTCGGTGGACGATTTAAAACAGGCTATCCGCCCGGACACCATTCTGGTCTCCATCATGGCGGCCAATAACGAAATCGGCACGATTCAGCCAGTGGCGGAATTGGGAGGAGTTTGTCGCGCACACGGAATTCCCTTCCACACCGACGCCGTCCAATGGTTTGGCAAGGAGCCATTTGCGACCGTCGGCCAGTTTAATGCAGACCTGGTTTCGCTCTGCGCTCACAAGTTTCATGGGCCCAAAGGTGCAGGATTACTGTGCTGCAAATCCCCCCTGCATCCTCACCCGATTCTTTTCGGCGGCGGACACGAGCAGGAACGGCGCGCCGGCACGGAGAATCTGGCGGGCATCATCGGTCTGGTGGAAGCCATGGAAAGATTCATCGCAAAACCGGTTTTTGACAGGAATCACCTGGAACCCTTGTCCCGCCAACTGATCGACTGCCTCTCAAAAATCCCGGTTGTCGAATTAGTCGGTTCCCTCGAGAACCGGCTGGTCAACACCGTCGGGTTTGTGGTTCCGGGCACCGACAGCATCATGTTGCTGGGAGGCTTGGACCTTGAGGGAATCTGCGCTTCCAGCGGGTCGGCCTGTTCCTCCGGTTCGCTGGAACCTTCGCATGTCGTTTCAGCCTTGGGCAAACAGGATCGCGCCAATTCCCTCGTTCGCTTTTCGCTG
This sequence comes from Candidatus Acidiferrales bacterium, assembly GCA_035499615.1. Taxonomy (GTDB): domain Bacteria; phylum Verrucomicrobiota; class Verrucomicrobiia; order Limisphaerales; family UBA11358; genus UBA11358. The sequence continues at coordinate 5,648 of DATJYM010000273.1, forward strand.
GGCAGGAAATCCAGTGCGGAAGAAGTAAACCTTGTCTGCCATCTGCTTCCCGACATTATCCAACGTGCACAACCTGGCAAATAAGTTCCGATTCCTATGTGAAGATTTTGTTAATGTGGTGGAGAACCGTGAGTTTGGAGATTTACTTTCTTTTTATCTTTCAAATCACCCTTTATTTTCGTTACTTTCCATTGATGAAACCTTGACACCGTGGGTTGTTTGCCTTATTCACAACCCTTAATACTGATACTTTTTTATAAAGAAAAACACTATTAACCGCTCATGAATCTCACCATCGCGAAGGAGCAAATTCTCAGTGGCTTGCAGGCGGTTCAAAACGTGGTTGGGTCTCGAACGACGCTCCCCATTCTCTCCAATGTTTTACTACGGGCGGAAGGCGATCGGGTCGAGTTTACCGCCACGGACTTGGATGTGACCGTGGCTTGTTCGGTGGAAGCCAAGGTGAAAAAAGGAGGGACAACGACTGTCCCGGTAAGAAAACTTTTTGGAATAATCAGAGAATTAAGCGGCACGGACATTGACATCGAAGTGGATGATAAAAATGTATGCAGTGTTCGCAGTGGAACCTCGTTTTACAAAATACACGGAATTGGAGCGGATGAGTTTCCTCCCCTGCCAAAATTCAAGGATGAAAAGAAGGTGACACTAACTCAGGAAACAACCAAGGCCATGTTGGGGAGGACATCGTTTGCCATCTCCACCGATGAGTCGCGGTACGTGTTAAACGGGGTCTACATCTGTCTCAAAGACCACAAGATGACCATGGTGGCGACCGACGGACGCCGGTTGGCACTGGCCGATGAAGAGGTGGAAATATCGGAAAAAAGTCAGGGAGAGTTCATCATTCCTGCCAAGGCAGTCAATGAGTTAAACCGGCTTCTGCAGGAAAAAGGGGACGTGGAAATAAAATTTGGAGAAAACCAGGCGGCCTTCAAGTTGAAGGACGACAAGGGCTTTTCCGTCCTTGTCTTGACCAAACTAATAGAAGGGAATTATCCCAATTATCGTCAGGTCATTCCGGCTGAAACCAAGGAGCGCGTGCCGCTGGTGCGGGACGAATTCCTCCACGCGCTGCGCCGGGCTGAAATCATGACCAGCGAGAAGGCCAACTCTGTCAAGTTGAACTTCAGCAAAAACAATCTGGCAATAACAGCCAACTCACCGGAAGTCGGAGAAGCCCGGGAAAGCCTCGCCGTGAACTACAAAGGCAAGGAGATCGCCATTGCCTTCAACCCGAAATTTCTCATCGAACCGCTCAGCTCTCTGGCCGAAGACGAGGTCTTCTTTGAGTTGACGGACGAACTTAGCCCCGGGGTACTGAAGATAAACGGTCCCTTCCTTTATGTGGTCATGCCCATGCGGTTGAGCTGATGGTGCTGACCCCGTGTCCTCGGGATATCACGGTGAGTCGTCGTTGCCAAAATCCTGCCGGGGCGCAACTTGACGAGGAGGTGGCGCAACTTGACGAGGAGGTCTATGACTGACACCTTGACTGCATGCTTCCGCTACAATTCCGTGTCATCGTTATCGTTCTTTTTTGGGGATCGGGGATTCTGTTCAGTCGCGCCGCTGTCGTGGTAGCCTGTATTGGTGACAGCATTACAGCCGGCGTGGGCGTCACAACGCCTGCGCTCGAAAGTTATCCGGCCAAACTGCAAAAATTACTGGGGACAAACTACAACGTGCTCAACTACGGCGTCAGTGGCACCACACTTTTGATTTCTGGAGACATGTCATACTGGAACACCGGCGCCTTCACTGCCAGTCATAATGCGCCCCTTCCAGACATCGTCATCATTCTGCTCGGCACCAATGATTCAAAACCGCAGAACTGGCAATACGGAAACAATTTTTATTCGGATTATCGGAGGCTGATTTCCACCTACACTAATCTAACCTCGATCCCGCGCGTATTGATCTGCACGCCTCCTCCGGTATTTGGCAGCAACAGCTACAACATCAATGCGGGCATCATTGCAACAAACATTTCACCCCTCGTCCGACAACTGGGGACCAACCTTAACCATCAGGTCATTGACCTGCAAACGCTGTTGGCCGGCCACGGCGAATGGTTTCCTGATTATGTGCACCCAAACTCGCAAGGCACATCGGTCATGGCGGCGATTGATTATACGGCGTTATCCGGCGACACAATGTATGGAGCCATCCCCAATCCAACTGTGTCTGAGTCCGGGAATGCCACGGTCGCTTTGTCGTGGCCCGGGGGTGGTGCCGGCTGGGTGGTTCAAACGATACCCGCTCTGGGTGGCACGAACCTTTGGACCGTTGTCAGTAATGTCATCACAAACGATGGAACCGCCGCCACCGTGACAATTCCCGTTCCCGGTCCAAGCGCCTTCTTCCGGCTCTGGAATCCTTCCATTCAAGGTCTTTGAAGACCGGATGGTATGGGGCGTAATGGCCCGCCAACACTATTTGACCGCAGCCCAGATGCGGTGAACATCGTCGTGGTCATCCAGGCTTTGGAGAAATTCACCCACTTCCGCCCGTTGAACCTCGGAAAGTTCAGGATGAGTTTTCGGCAGGTAACCCGGCTCGCTCGTCACCACCGTCCAGCCGTTACTTGAAAGCCACTTGGAAACGGCATGAACCGCCGTGCGATCGCAAATGAAACGTGCTCCGGCCCGGCCTTCCGGGATGTCGTCGTTCTGCTCAGGCTTCAATGCTTCAACCTCGTTGGCGCCGGCTTCGATGGCGGCGGCCTCGCGATCAATGTTCAGGTCCGCGTGATGCGCCTCCACCAAACCGACGAGGTCGAAAAGGAATTTGTTGCTGCCTGACGTTCCCAGCTGGCCTTTCTTGAACAGCACGCGGATTTCCGGCGCGGTGCGATTCACGTTGTCGGTGAGCACTTCGACGATCACCGGCACTTTGTGCGGCGCATAACCCTCGTAAACCACATGCTCCATCACGAGTTTCTCTTCGCCGGTCCCAGCCCCCTTTTTAATGGCGCGTTCGATGACGTCGCGCGATACGCTTTCCTTGCGCGCCTTCTCCAGGGCGGCCGCCAGGCGCGCGTTGGCATCCGGGTCCGCTCCACCCAATTTGGCGGCGATGGAAATTTCGCGGACCAGTTTGCTGGTGGCCCGGCCTTTCTTCAGCCCGGCCACAAGACGTTTGGCATGTAACCATTGTCGCCCCATGCGCTGAAAATATCACATCCCTCCCGACCGGTTCAATTTCACATTCCATGCCGGCAAGCCTGGCCCGGACCCAGGGCGCCAGGGCTGGCGCGGCAAACCTTCTGCACCGCCGCCGCGGCGAGAATCAACGGTGGCGGACCGGCATCAGGCCGAAATGCAACACCAGCCAAATGGGTACGGCAAGCAGCGCGATCGCGAACAAGCGGTCCCACGTCCAGGACAGGTAATGCGCTTGCATTGGGAAGATGGCGATCATGAAATAATTCGCGAAGCGCGTGTGGCCGATGAAACGCAGATGCCTGGGAAATCTTTTGCGGATCCCGCTGACGAGCGCAGTCACGCCCAACGCCAGCGTAAGAAAGGTCACCAGCAGATTGACCGGGAGCATCGCGTTCAGTTCCAGGTAACGCCCGTGCGCTGCATGCGGCACGAAATACGGCCACAACCATTGAGTCCCGGCCCAGAGAAAACCAAAGCCCGACTGGATGGCGGTCCGGTAATTCGCCTTGTCCGCCGTCAGTTCATTCAGGAACAACCCGAAGTACAAGGGCACGATGCCCCAGATCAACACCGAGTGCTCGAACGGCGTGACAATCAGTGCAACAAATGTGACCCAGTAATTATAAATCATCGGCGGCGCCCTTGAATTTCCCGACGCCCTTGGCGGAGCGACACGCCAGCCGTTTGAGAGCTTTCATAACTTACGCTTTTGACGGAACCGTCTGATTTGCTTTCGAAATGCTTCTTTTGTCATTTTCACAGGATGTCAGAAATTGGTTCTTGAAATTAAAGATAGACCCGGACAGCATGAGAATCCAAGCTTGGACGCGAACGCATTCAAGACCTCTTTTATGACAAACAATCAGGTTTCACCCGGGCGGTATGTTTTGGCCATGATGATTGTCGCGACACTGTTCGGACAGCCTCACGCGTTGATGGCAGCGGGCGGGGACACACTCTCAACGGCGCCCGCCGCGCCGGACCGGGTGATCACCGTGGATTTGAACGCCGTCCAAGGGCCGCTGGACACTTCTTTTAAGGAATGCATTGGCGCCGGCAGGGCCAACGAAGGGCTGCGGGCGGATTGGCAGGATCAGTTGCGCGAGGCGCAACGCGAGTGCGGCTTCAAGTATATCCGCATGCACGGACTGCTCACCGATGACATGGGCGTTTACAAGGAAGACGCGCACGGCAACCCCGCCTACAACTGGCAATACATTGACCGGCTTTACGACTTCCTGCTCAGCATCAACATGAAACCGTTCGTCGAACTTTCGTTCATGCCCAAGGACCTGGCCAGCGGCAGCCGAACCGTTTTCTGGTGGAAGGGTAATGTCACCCCGCCCAAATCCTATGACAAATGGGCCGACTTGATCCGCCATCTGGTGACCCACTTCCAGGAGCGCTATGGACAGGACGAGGTGAAAACCTGGTACTTTGAAGTTTGGAATGAACCCGACTTGCATAACGGCTTCTGGTCCGGCACGCGGGAGGATTATTTCAAGCTCTATGACGCCACTGCCCGGGCCGTCAAAAGCGTTTCGCCGGATTACCGCGTCGGCGGCCCGGCCACGGCCATGGGCCAGTGGGACGAATCATTCATCAACTATTGTTACACCAACCACGTGCCGCTCGACTTTGTTTCCTCGCACAATTATGGAGTCAAAAGCGGGTATTTGGATGAAACCGGCCAGCGCGGAACGGTGATTGATCCCGATCCCAATTCCGTGGTGGGCCGGATGATCAACGAGCGGAAGATGATTGATCGTTCCCCGATGCCCGGCCTGCCGTTGCATTTTACCGAGTGGAGTTCGTCCTACACGCCCACCGATTTCATTCACGATACCTACCAGCAGGCGGCCTTCATCCTCAGCAAAGTCAAAGCCGCCTATCGGTCGGTGGACTCGATGTCTTACTGGGTCTTCACCGACATTTTCGAAGAGAACGGCCCGCGGATGACTCCATTCCACGGTGGTTTTGGTTTGATTAACTACGAGGGTTTGAAAAAACCGGCCTTTTACGCTTTCAAATTCCTGAACGAACTGGGGACAACCGAACTTGTCAATGCCGACCCGGCGTCCTGGGTCTGCAAAAGCCCGGACAATTCCGTCCAGGCCTTGTTTTGGAACTATACGCCCATCGTGCCGCCAGCGGGAGAGAACGATCAACAGTTCTATAAAAACGAGATTCCGGCCAAGGACGTTGGCCGGGTGGTGCTCAACCTTACCAACCTGCCCGCCGGAAGCTACAGTCTGGAGATTTACCAGACCGGTTATCACGCCAACGATGTTTATACCCGCTATCTTGACATGGGCTCGCCGTCGCAATTGACGCCGACCCAGGTCGAAATTCTGCGCCAACAAAGCAGCGGCGACCCTGAATCGGTGGAAACCATCCGGATTGAAACCGGCAAGCCGTTCACGCGCACGTTCTCCCTGCGGCAGAATGACGTTTACTTCGTCAGACTTCTGCCGTTGGAAATCAAGTAAGCCGCCCGTGCCTTGACGAAAGCAAAAACTTACTGCGCCGGCGGACCGCCGAAATGGGCCTTCCAGGATTCGTAGGCAGCTGAATCTGCCAGCATGGATTCAATCGCCGCCACCAGTGGTTCAAGCCGCCAAAAACCGGAAAACACGGTGCGATCGCCGATGTTGCTCTCCAGCACAAACGTTGGCCGTTGGGTCACTTGCAAGGCGTGAAATTCCGCCGTCGTCGCCCGCACGCGCTTTTCGATTTCCGCTGACCGCGCTTTCTTGAGAAGCGCAGCGGTCTTCAGCCCGCCGGCTTTCGCGGACACAGCTACCGAGATTTCCCAGTTTCCAACCTTTTGTCCTTGGCGCATCGCTGCTTCCATCAGCGCCAGGCGCACGCGGTCATCCGTTACGCCGTAATCCTTGGCGGCTTCTGCCACGCAGTTTGCCGCGAGACATTCTTTCAAGATCTTCGGCTCCCACCAGCCCGAGTTCAGCATAAACGGCGAACGTACAATGCTCCCGCTCCGGCGATAAAACCATTCGCATAGCGCGCGCGATTTTGACATGCCGTTTTCGTCCAGCAGGGCGATTTTCCAGGCGAACTCCACCGGCGCCTTGGCATAGCGCCGCTTCAACTCCGCCCACGCCGGTTCTGCCCAATAACACCAGGAAGAGACGATGTCCAAATAGTAAGTGACGTTCACGTTCATAACGAAATTGTATTCACGCTGTTCCCGCCGGGCACTCAAAAAGCCCGCGAAGGCGGCCCGGCTGCGGTTGAGTATTTGACAGCGCGCCGCTCTGCTTCGGTCCAGCCGGGCAACAGATCCTCGCCATAATAAAATTCAGTCTCGAACGTCAGGCCGGCCTTTTCCATGACCCGCCGGGATGCAAGGTTGCCGGCGAGGGTGCGGGCACAGACTTTGGCATAGCCCCATTCCCCAAGGGCCCGCTCAAGCAACGCCCGCGAACCTTCCGTGGCCAAACCGCGCCTCCAAACGCTGCGCTTCAGCCGGTAGCCCAGTTCCATTTCCCCCGGCGAAATCCGGTCCGGCCGCAGATGAAACCATCCGATGAATTCGCCACCTTCGCGCAAGTGCGCTGCCCAAAAACCTTGCGGAGGAGACTGCCGATAATATTCGAGAAATCGCGGAATAAATTCATTCTGAATTCTGATTAGCGGCGTGGATTGGCCCTTGGAGATGAACCGCATCACTTCCGGATCGCTGTCGAGTTCAAATAACCGTTGTGCATCTTCCGAGCGAAACTCCCGGAAATACATCCGTTCTGTTTCAACTAAGATGACGCCGGGCTCGATCACGGGCGAAGCTTACACGCTTCGTCCTTTAATCGCCGTCAAAATATCCGCAATCACTTCGCCCTTTGGTTTCGCGCCGACATTGCCTTTGCCGTGCAGCCGGACGGAAACGTTGCCGGCTTCCATGTCACGGCCGCCGATGACGAGCATGGTGTGGACTTTTGCCTGTTCCGCCTCCTGAATCTTGCCGTTGATTTTGTTCGATGAAAAATCCGACTCGCAGCGGACGAAATTGGCGCGCAATTCGTTCACAATGGTCTTGGCGTAATTCACCAGCGGCTCTTCGTCGCCGAGGGTCATCACGCGCACCTGTTCCGGCGCGAGCCAGAGCGGGAAATTGCCGGCGTAATGCTCGATGAGGAAGCCGATGAACCGTTCATGCGTGCCCAGCGGCGCGCGATGGATGCACAGCGGCGTCTTGTCCGTGTTGTCCCTGTCACGATACACCAGGCCGAATCGCTTGGGCACGGCGAAGTCCACCTGGTTGGTGGCCAGCGTGAATTCACGGCCGATGACGCTCCAGACCTGCACGTCAATCTTCGGCCCGTAAAACGCCGCTTCGTTCGGCACCTCCACGTAGGGAATCTTCGAATCAATCAGCGTCTGGCGGACCATGTCTTCGGTCTGCTTCCACAATTCCGGCTCATTGACGAACTTGGCGTTGTCGCCGGTCAGTCGCGACGGATCGTGCGTGCTGAAACGCATGACATATTTGTCGATGCCAAAAATCTTGAAATACTTCAGGTACATTTCGTTGACGGCGTTGAACTCGGCGGCGAATTGCTCCGGCGTGCAATAGATGTGCGCATCATTCATATTTAAACTGCGGACGCGCATGAGGCCGAACAATTCGCCCGACTGCTCGTAGCGGTAGCAGGTGCCGTATTCGGCCAGCCGCAACGGCAAATCGCGGTAACTGCGCTGCTCCGCCGCAAAAATGCGGTGATGATGCGGGCAGTTCATGGCCTTGAGGTAATAATACTCTGGCTGTAGAGACCGCCATTCACCATCTTTATGAATAAACTCGCCAACCAAACTGCTGAGACCTCGTGGCAGTTTTTGTTCTTCCCATAATTCTTCAAGTCCTTGGAAAAGGAATTCTTCACCGACTTCGCTTTTGGAGTTCGCAGCAGAAATCAGTTTTTTCAGTTCTTCGCTTTCGTGCCGAAGGTCGTCTGCAGTTTCAATAACTGTTTTGCGCAATGATTTGACTTCATCTCCCAACGCTTCACGTTTTTCGCGCTCCTCGGGTTTACCTTTAAGAGGATCCAAGGTCATGGGGGGGAACATTGACTCCGCGTAAAGAATCGGCAGATGCCCGCTCGTCAGATACATCTTCTTCCTCGCGATGTGCGGCGTTTTCACGCGCACGTAACCGGCGGCGAATTCCGTTTCCTTCGCCAGCTTTTCCAGTTCCTCGACGATGGCGGTGCCTTTGGGCAGCCACAGCGGCAGGCCCGGCCCGACGTATTCGGTGTCAATCGCGAACAGCCCCATCTCCGCGCCGATCTTGCGATGGTCGCGGCGTTTGGCCTCCTCGAGCATCTTGAAATACTCGTCGAGCTGGGTCTTGTTCTTGAACGCTGTGCCGTAGATGCGCTGGAGCTGCGGGTTGCGCTCGTCGCCCTTGTAATACGCGCTTGCCACGCTGGTGAGCTTGAACGCGCCGATGTTGCCGGTGCGCATCACGTGCGGCCCGGCGCAGAGATCAATGAAATCGCCGTTCTTGTAATAGGTGATTTGCTCGCCTTCGGGGATGGCTTCCAGGTTGCCAATCTTGAACTTGCTCGGGTTGCCCGGCCGCTCGCTTAGGCCGCCAAGACGTCCGCTCTCGGAATCCTTGACCGCCTGCTCGCGCGTGACGACGATTTTCTCGAAGGGATGGTTCGCCTTGATTTCCTTCTTCATCTCGGCCTCGATTTTTTCAAAATCCTCGGGCGAGATGCGGTGCTTCAGGTCCACGTCGTAGTAAAATCCGTTTTCGACCGGCGGCCCAGCGGCGAACTGAGCGTCCGGCCACAGGCGCAGAATGGCGGTGGCCATGACATGCGCGGCGGAATGCCGGAGGCGTTCCAGCTCGGTCATTTTCGCGCGGTCATCGAGTGTTTTACGTTCAGATTCCATAGAGCTAGAAAAGTTTAACCGCAAATGGACGCAGATAAACGCAGATTTTTAAGGCGGCAAAACCGCCGGAATGGTAAAGGCAATCAGACCCAGGACGGTAGCGAGCCGTAATCCCATGCGCCGGTTACCTTTTATCTGCGGCCATTTGCGTCCATCTGCGGTTGAAATCGGGTCATCCGCGTTATCTGCGGTTGTTCGGTTCATGAGATTCGATGGAAAAGAATAGCAGAAAGCCCGGGCAGAAAGCCAGCCTGAGGAAAACGGCCCCTGGCGTTCCGAGGCCTCCGGACATCCAGGACAGCCTGCCGCACGAAGGTGGTAGCGGGAATCGCCTTTATTTTGGTTGCCCGATCATTCGTGGGCGCTTAGGGTTCCGCCAGTATAAATGGATCTTCCGAATCCAAGTTCAACTGAACCAAACGAAAAGGTTAAAATATGAAACGCATCCTCATTACCATGATCCTGGCCACCGCTGCTTTGAGTGTGCAAGCGGACGGGAGCGGCAGCAGCAAATTCTTTCAGGCCTCGCTGACGCCGGACATTGCGCTGCAATCCAAGGATACACGTATCAACGGCATCTCACTGGCGATCTGGGGTGAAAATCCGCAAAGCGCTTTTACCCTCGGCTTTATCAACGGCAGCACCGGCAGCAGTGCTGGACTTTCCTGGGGCATTGTCAACTATGCCGAATCTTACAAAGGTGTCCAACTCGGGTTCGTAAACACCTCCAGCGACCTGTTCGTCGGGTTGCAGGACGGTGTCGTTAACGTGGCCAAGGAAGCGCATGGTCTCCAATTGGGCACGGTAAACTATACCGAGTCCTTGAAAGGCGTGCAGATTGGAATCGTGAACATCGTGACCACCACGCCGTGGTTCAAGGAATTTCCGGACAAGCTTTCCAAAGGTTTCCCCTTCTTCAACTGGTCGTTCTAATCGGAAATCAAATATCTCCAGTTTCGCAGAGGCGGCACCGGCCGCCTCTTTTTGTTCTCCAACTGGCGGCTGAACCAATCGAGATTGTACTCAGGCGGAGTGATGTTTTGTCTGGATCATCTCAACGCGCCATTTTCCAGATTCCCAGCAGCGCGCCGAAGCCGCATAACAGCAGACCGCTGACGGCGAAGGCGCTGCCATGGGCGAGCTGCGGCAGGAATTGCAGCGTCACCGCGCCGGTCGCCGGGCCGATACAGTTGCCGATGCCGATGGCCGCTTCGTGGATCCCGCCGTGCTCGCCCTTGGTGTCGCCGGCGTCCATCGAGTAAAAGAGCGACGAGTAATAAATCAGCCCGATGGCGCCGCCGAAAAATATTTGTGCTACAATCAGCACCGGCAGACTCGGCACGGTAAGAATGGAAATGAAGGAAACGATGAGCAGCGCAAATGCCGCCACCAGCCACCGGAACCGGTAGTGCCAGTCGGTCCAGAGCCACAGGGTCAAAAATGTTCCAAACCGCACAAACCCCCACAACGAGCAGGCAAATCCCGCGAACATCGGTGAGAGATGAAAATGCGCGGCCACACCCGGCAGTTCAGGAATGAACGTATTGATGGCGATGTAGGCGACCGGATTGGCGAGCCAGGCCATGCGCAGGAAGGCCCGGGTCCGGACCGGCGCCGGCCGGTGGGGGTCGGGCGGAATGACGGGCGCGGGCGCGCCGTCCGGCGAGGCCCCACCAATGACCTGTTTTTCCAGCCACAACGTTGCCGCCAGTTGCCCGAGACACAGGGCCAGCGGCAGGTAGAAGATGGTTTTAAACCCGAATGCTTCCACCAGAGTCCCGCCACTGAACAGGGCCAGCGCGTTGGTGGAGGCCCAGACGAGATTGTAGGTGCCAACGGCACGCGGCAGGGTAATGGCGTCACCGCCCTCACTGACCATGGCTTCGATGGTTGGCCAGAGGAAACACATGCCCACGTTGAACAAGCCGGTGGCGACAACCACGCCGGACGCGGAATGGCATTGCGAGCCGGCGGCCAGCGCGAGGATCATCAGGCCGAACCCGGCCTTAAGCGCGGTGAAGCAGCCGTGGCGTTGGACAAACCGACCGGCCTGCCAGGCGGCGATGGTATAAATGAGGCCGTTGAGCGCGGCGAAGGCGAGGTTGTGTTTGTTGTCAAAACCAAACCGGTCCCGCATGTAAAAATAGAGATAATAGGAATTGAGAGACGTTGCGAAGGAGCTCAATCCCTCGAACGCAAAGCAAGCCCGCTTAACTTCGCGCCCGCCTTTAGTAATCATACAGTCCGCTGTCCCGGGTGAAGCCGCCGCCGCCTTCTCCGCTGCCCATGAAATCGCCCAGGACGTCACCCATGTCGGCTTCGATTCTTTCCGGGTCCTCACCGGCTTCAAGCCGTTTGATGGCCACGTCCAGTTCCTTGGGAACAGACCCCGGCGGCATGAGATTTTTCATTTTTTTCATCATGTGGGCCATGTGCCGGGGATTATTCTCGTCCATGTGTTCCATGTCGCGTTCGAGTTCCATCATGGCGCGCTCGACGCGCGGATCGTCCATGTCCGGCATCGGCGATCCGCCGGGTTCAGAGCCGGTTGAGGCGGCGGGCTCGGCCAGTTTGCGGGTCGTGGCAAACCGGCTGACCTGCTTGGACATTTTTTTGTTGCCGCACTTCGGGCAGACGGGCAGCCGCCCGGGGGCGACGCGCTTGGAGAGGAAGCTGAAAATCCTCCGGCACTTCGGGCAGGCAAATTCGTAAATCGGCATTTCGATTTACGATTTACGATTTACGATTTACGCACGCCAGAAAAAAAGCGAGCCTCCGGAAACTCGGAGGCCCGTCAATCGTATATCGTAAATCGCAAATCACTTCATCTTGTCGAAATTCTTCTGAAGAATCTGCCAGTCCTTCAAGCCTTTGACCTTTTCCATCATGCCGCGCTGGATTTCCGCCTCCTTGGCGTTTTTGGTCGGCTTGTTGTTTTTGTAAAAAATACCGAAGTAACCGGGGAAATCCGCTCCGGCCAGTTTGTAAGCGGCCAGCTCATCGGTCACGTCGTGATCCTTCGGGACTTCGTTGAACACACCGCCTTTGCGCGGATTGGCGGCGTCGAACGCGCCTTCGTAAAATTCCACGCACTCGCTCAGGCATTCCACGAAGCCGAAACCGTCGTGGTCCATCGCGGCTTCCATCATCGCCAGGACGTGGTTCGGATTCGTGGACGTGGTGCGGGCGACAAAGGTGGCGCCGGCGGCAACGGCCTGTTTCATCGGGTTGATGGGATAATCCACCGCGCCCCACGGATCGGTCTTGCTCTTGAACCCGAGCGGCGATGTTGGCGAGGTCTGTTTCTTGGTCAGCCCATAAACCCAGTTGTCCATGACCACGTAGGTCATCTTGATGTTTTTCCGCGCGGTATGATTGAAATGATTGCCGCCAATGGAAAACGCATCGCCGTCGCCGCCGAAAACGAACACGTGCAGATCCGGCCGCGAAAGCGAAATGCCCGTGGCGAACGGCAGCGCGCGCCCATGAATGTAATGCACACCGTGCGCCTGCACAAAATACGGAAACCGGCTTGAGCAACCGATGCCCGCGACGGTCGTGATATTCTCATGCCATAGTTTGCGCTTTTCGATGAGCTTGAAATACAACGCGAGCACCGAAAAATCGCCGCAGCCGGGGCACCACGTCGGGTGATCGGCAGCGATTTCCTTTTTCGTCAGACCCTTGCGTTCGACAACCGGCGGTGCCGCAGCGGGGGCCGGGGTGGCGACGGGCACAGCCGCACGCATGGGGTTTTCGACAATCGTTTCGTTCATAACATCCTTCAAATTTGAATATTAGACGGTTTTAGCGCCCTGGCCGTTCGATGACAATTTCAGTTTCGCCGCCGCGAGAATTTCCTTCACCTTCCAGGTCAGGCCGTCGGTTTTGTTAATGCCCCGGATCCGGGGGTCGCAATAGCGGGCGCGCAACATGCCGGCCAGTTGACCATAACCGTAAAATCCTTCATCGTTCATTTCCACGACAAACACGTGGTGGAATCCGGAGAAAATATTGTCCAGGCCGTTTGGCAGCGGATGGAGATGTTTGATGTGTAATGACGAGATGCTGTCGCCGGCGGCCCGGGCCTGATCCACTGCCTCACGGATCGGACCTTGCGTCGAACCCCAGCCGACGAGCAGTACGTTGCCCTCCGGCGGGCCGTAAACTTTCGGCACCGACAACGTTTTTTGGAGGGCCAGCAGCTTCCGGCGTCGCTTGGCGACCATGGCCTGGTGCATCTTGGGCGAGCCGGTGGGGTGACCAGCTTCATCATGCTCCAGGCCGGTGGCAATGGGATAGATTCCGTTATTGATGCGCGTGCCGGGCACCACGCGCGGCACGACGCCGTCCGTGGCGGACAAATCGTACGGTTTGAAATCAGGGACGGGCGAAAGGTCGGGTGAAATGTTCTGGCAAACTTTTTCCAGGTTTGGTTCCGGAAACGCTTCGATGCGCGTGGCGATGGACTGATCGCTCAAAATCATGACCGGTACATTGTATTTGCGCGCGATATTGACGGCCTCGATGGCGGTGTAAAAACAATCCTCGACGTTTGCGGGGGCGAGGACAACGCGGGGCGAGTCGCCGTGGCTGCCGAAGCGGGCGATGTTCAGATCGGATTGCTCGACGTTCGTCGGCAGGCCGGTGGACGGGCCGCCGCGTTGCACGTCCACAATGATCAGCGGCACCTCGGCCATCACGCCCCAGCCGATCGATTCCATTTTGAGGGATATGCCCGGACCGCTGGAACCCGTGACCGCGACGCGCCCGGCATAACCCGCACCCATGGCCATCGAGACGGAGGCGATTTCATCCTCGCACTGGACGAACGTGCCGCCGTATTTGGGCAGTTCACGCCGGAGCAACTCCATGATGTCCGTCCACGGCGTAATGGGATAGCCCGCGCCGAAGCGAACGCCGGCAGCGATGAGGCCAAGGCCCAACGCCTCATTGCCGTTCATCACCACTTGTTGTCCTTCGCGCTTTTGGCTTTCGGAAAACTGGAACGTCTCCAGCAAATTGCTCACGTCATGGGCATAACCGCCATGAAAAGCCGCCAGCGCATTTTTAACAATACTCTCGTCCTTGCCGCCGAAACGCTCGGCGATGAGCTTTTCCAGTTTCGGCACGTTCAGGTCGAACATCCGCGCGATGAGGCCGAGCGCGTAAATGTTTTTGCCCTTGTCCTTGGCCGTGCCCCCGATGGCTTCGACGGTCAGGCTGGAAATCGGGATGCCGACGTGATGGTAGTCCTTTTCCCATTCCGGCTTCATCTGAACGTGGTCGGAGTCGTAAAGCACAATGCCGTGCTTTTTGAGCGAACCGATATGGCCCTCGTAGGAATGCTGGTAGAATGCCAGCAGCACGTCCGCCTCGTCGCCGGCGCTCAAGACCTCGCCCGAACCGATGCGAACCTGAAAAATAGACGGACCGCCGGAGATGGTGGCGGGAATGGTCATGAACGTCATGACTTCCTGTTCGCTCCGGCCGGCCAGCCGCGCCAGAAAGCCGCCGATGGCCTGGATGCCGTCCTGGGAATTGCCGGCGATGCGGATGACCGCCTCGTTGATGCGCGAAATTTTTGGCGCGCCGCCGGAGGCCGACGCGGTTGTCATTGTATCACTCATGAAACCTCAAACTTAAATTTAACCCGTGCAGGGTGAGATGGACCACTGGATGTGAATCAACACTGCACCATTGCCTTCCCACATTAAGCTACGCAAAGCGACTGTGTCAAATTCTAATCCTTTATATATGTGATTGCCAATGAATAATTTGCGTTAATTTACATGACTGTCATTGAGGTGGCAAAAAATGTGGATTAGACCGAATTATGCCCCTGTCCGGGCGTTGGAAATTATCTTTTGCGCCTCGCGCCCCTTGCGCGGCGGCGGCCAGGTGCGTTAGCGTCCGGTTGTCATGACGTTGCAGGAACAGTACGACGAGGCAATGTTCGATTTCAGCCGCAGTGACTTCGCGGGGGCCATCGCCAGGCTCAACGCGGTGCTGGCCGTCGACCCCGCGCATTTCGACGCCCAACTGGCCCTGGGCATGGCGCATTATCGCCAGGGCGATTACGCCGCCGCCATCGCCGAGGGCCTTAAGGCCGAACAACTCCGCCCCCGCGAACAACTGGTTCACACGAACCTGTCCCTGTTTTATATGAAGGCAGGCGACAAACAAAAGGCCGAGCAGCACGGCCTGCAGGCGAAGATTGAGTCCTGGCGGGCCGACGCCACCCAGGCCAAAGAGCCCGACGCAAAGTCCGGACCCAATGCCGAATTGCAGATGGCGCGGCCGAAACCGCCGCCGGTCAAATTTCCCAGCCAGCCGTGGAAGAAGAAGTGACATCGGGATTCGTTAAATGGGTTGAAAGTGATATCGGAAGGTCTTACAACTCGTCCACCTGATTTAACCAGTTACGGTTTGCTACCGATATGAAAACCGCCTATGAACTCGCGATGGAGCGTTTGCAAAAAAGCGTGCCATCGAAAAAATTGACCGGGGCGCAAAAAAAGGAATTGGCGGAGCTCGATTCCCAATACGCCGCCAAAATCGCCGGGCGAGAACTTGCACTGGCAGATGAAATCAACACGACTCGCGGGACCGGCGATATGGAGAAGGCCGGAAAGCTACAGGAGCAATTGGTTGTGGAACGCAAGAAACTTCTGGCCGAGCTGGAGGAGAAAAAGGAGAAGGTGCGACAGGCGGCTGGATGAGGTTGGGGAGTTGCCCGACAGCACATTTCAGGCTTCGCCGCAACGTTGATCGCGAATGAAAAATGGTGCGCGCGAGAGGACTTGAACCTCCAACCCTTACGGGACCAGATCCTAAGTCTGGCGCGTCTGCCATTCCGCCACGCGCGCAACCGCAACAAATTGCGCCCCGAACCCGCGAATCTCAAGTCCCTTTTGCCTTGAGCCAACGCGCGATTGCGCCTATTAAAGGGTTCGTTTAGGTTCGCATCATGTCATTTGGGAATCGCCTTTGGTCCGTTGTGTTTGCCGTTTGGATCGGGATCACGTTGAGCGGCTGCCTGCCGTCGGACCAAAATCAGTCCGAAGAGGAAAAGGAACCGCACTTTGTCCTCGGCAAGAGCCGTATCAACGCCATGGATTATCAAGGCGCCGTCCAGGCATTTGAGGAATCATTGGAAACCAATCCGCATTCGGCCGCCGCTCATTTTGAACTCGGCTGGCTTTATGATGAAAAGGAATCCGATCCGGCCGCGGCGATCTTTCATTATCAGCAATACCTGAAGCTTTCGCCCAACGCGGGCAACGCCGAGGTCATCCGGCAACGCATCGAAAGTTGCAAGCAACAGTTGGCGGCCGATGTGCTGCCCCTGCCGAGCACGCCCGCCGCGCAAAAACAAATCAATCAACTCATCGAACAGAACCAGCAGTTGCAGGACGAAGTCAATAAATGGCGCGCCTATTACGCCAGCCAGGCGACGGTAAAAAATCCGTCTGCGCCGGCACCGGATTCGGGTGTGACACCGGCCGCCGCGAATCCGGCTTCAACCCCGCAGACCGCCAATTCCTCTACTCCGGCGGGAAAGCCGGGTGACCGCGGCGTGGCGCATTCGTCCGCAACCCGGGCCGCGTTGCGTACACACAGGGTCGCCGCCGGTGAAACGCCCGTTCGCATCGCGCGCGAGTATGGCGTTTCCTTGGATGCCTTGCTGGCCGCCAACCCGGGTTTGGAGCCCCGGCGGTTGCGGGTCGGTCAGATTTTGAACATACCCGCTCCCTAGGTCGCCCTATGATTTCACGAATTGCCTTTCTGCTGATCGCCGTGTTTTGGATTGCGATGAATGTCCTGTTGTGGCGGGCCGAGTATGTTCACAACGGCATCGGTATTCGCGTGCCCCTGGCTTTGGTCCTGCAGAAAATTTTAACCGCACCGGACATTTCTTCGCTGACCGTTTTCCAGGACGGCGACCGGATCGGCTTCTGCGAATTCTCGACGAGCGTCGAACAGGAAATGGCCACCCTCGACGAGGGCAAACCCGTGCCGGAGGGCGTCAATACTCATGCGGGTTATCAAATTCGATTTAATGGGAATGTCGGCCTGGGCGATTTTACCAACCGGCTCACGTTTAACGGGATCCTCGAATTTACCCGCCAACGCGCGTGGCGTGAATTGAACCTGAAGGTTTCGTCGCATTTCGCCACGGTCGAAATCCACTCGCTGGCGGCCGATCGGAGTGTTCAAGTGACCATCACCACCGATGAGCTCAGTACCGAGCGCGTGTTCAGTTTTGACGACCTGGAGAATCCCAACGGTTTGATACACGCATTTGCGGGAAACCTGGGCGGAGACTGGGCCCAAGGGCTGGATCTGCCGGTTGTTTCCGGGACGCCGGACATGCTCGCGCAAAATATTCACTGGGACGTGCATCTGGACCGCTTGACCCTGGGCCGGGAATCCGTGCCGGCGTATCGCTTGGAGGCGCGTGTGCTCGACCACCCGATCGTCGTTTATGTCAGCACCCTCGGCGAAATCTTGCATGTTGAATTGCCCGGCGGCGTGACCGCCGCGTTCGACCAACTCGGCAACCCCTGAGTCGCACCGTGATTGAACTCGTCCATCTGGTAAAAAAATTCGGCGACCTCGTCGCGGTCAACGATATCAGCCTGACCATCCCCCGCGGGGAATTTTTTGCGGTGCTCGGCCCCAATGCCGCCGGCAAGACGACAACGCTGAAGATTCTTGCCGGCCTGATGAAACCGACCGCTGGCAGCGCGTGCGTTTGTGGCTTTGATACGCAGGCCGACGCGCTCGAAGTCCACCGTCGGCTCGCGTACGTGCCGGATTTTCCATTTCTTTATGACAAACTCACGGCTGCGGAGTTTTTCCGCTTTATCGGACAACTGTTTGGAATGACGGAGGCACAAATCGAGACGAACGCGAAGGAATTGGTCGCGCGTTTTCATCTGACCGACTTTGCCAACCTCCCTCTGGAAAGCCTCTCGCATGGTACACGCCAGCGCGTGGCCATTGTGTCCGCGCTGCTTCACGATCCCGAGGTCTTTGTGATTGATGAACCCATGGTGGGACTCGATCCGCAACATGCGCGCGTGGTCAAGGATGTGTTCAAGGAGCGGTCCCGCGCCGGAATGACCGTGCTGATGTCCACGCACGAACTGAGTGTGGCCGAAGAAATGGCCGACCGTATCGGCATCATCAGCAGCGGAAAATTGATCGCCGTCGGTACGCGGGACGAACTCCGCAAACAAAGCGGCAAGTCCGGTCCGCTGGAGGAGGTTTTTCTGACGTTGACTGCCGAGACGAAATGATGTGCCGTTTGAGCTCTTGCCTTTTGGGCCGCCACTATTAAAATGTGCCAAGTTGGCGCGCTGCCGAATGCAGGAATTCGGCACCTGATGGATGTTTTATGGCTAAATCCAGCTTTCTCGACAAGGTGCTCGGCCGTATTGGGCGGCTGGATGCCGAGGGTTTGCAGACCGTGGTCAAGCGCTTGGCCCGGGAACGGAGTTTTCTCGAGACGTTGTTTAACACAATTGAAGATGGAGTGTTGGTGGTGGATGAACAGGGCCGGATTATTTACTTCAACCAGGCCGTTACCCGTTTGCTGGGCCTGCAGTCGGGGACCGAAGGACAGCACGTCGCCCGCTTCCTGCCGGAACTTGATTGGGAAGACCTTTCGCGGTTTGACAGTGAAGGCGGGGCCCGCGTCGCACGACATGAATTTGAAGTGAATTATCCGCGTCCGCGCTTTTTGCGATTATACGCCGCGCCCCTCGACGGCAAAGCGGCTGGCAGTTCCGGAGTCGCCCTGATTTTGCATGATGCCACGGAAACGCGGCAACAAACCTTTGAGGCCATTGAAAGCGAGCGCGTTCAGGCACTGACTTTGCTGGCCGCCAGCGTCGCGCACGAAATCGGGAATCCCCTCAACGCGCTGCATATTCATTTGCAGCTCATGGAACGCGAATTGAAAAAGATAAGAAACGACGAGTGGCGGGCCGCGTCGCCCGCCGCCTCGCAACCGTCACTCCGGGAAATGTCAAACAAGCTTTCCCAGTATCTGGACGTTGCCAAGGGCGAAATCAACCGGCTGGATTACATTATTACTCAATTTTTGCAGGCAATCCGCCCGGCGGCGCCGCAATTGGAATTGGTTTCCCTGAATGAAATTGTGGAAAGAACGCTGGATTTGCTCAAGCCGGAGTTGACCAACCGCGGATTGAACGTGAAAAAACGGTTGGCACGCCGGCTGACGGCGGCGCCGGTGGACGCAACCCAGATGCAACAGGTGTTGGTGAACCTTATCAAAAACGCCGTGCAGGCGATGACCAAGGGTGGCACGCTGACGCTGCAGACCGGCGAGGGAGCCGACGGCGTGTGGGTGAGTGTGGTTGACACCGGCGGCGGCATTCCCCAGGAACAAATCAACCGCATTTTCGAGCCGTTCTATACGACCAAAAAGAAGGGCACCGGACTGGGCTTGATGATTGTGCAGCGCATCGTGCGTGCGCACGGCGGAAAAATCGAGTTGGAAAGTCACGCCGGCCGCGGCACCACGTTCCGGGTCTGGTTGCCGCTGCACGAACACCGGCCACGCCTGCTCGAGGAAAAAACGGAAACACCGGCTGAAAAACTGTGATGGAGAAACCGACCTTGTTGATCGTGGATGACGAGAAGCCAACGCGCGACGGGCTGCGCGCGGCGCTCGAGGATCGTTATGATGTCTATGTGGCCGAGGATGCCCGGGCGGCGATGGATTTGCTGGAGCGCGACAACTTTGACGTCTTGCTGACGGATTTTCGGCTGCCGACCGAGGACGGCATGAAATTGATCGGGCGCGCCAAATCACTGGCCCGGCCCCCCATTTGCATCCTGATGACCGCTTACGGATCGGAAGAACTGGCGGTGGACGCCATGAAACGCGGGGCGGACGACTATGTTCCCAAGGGCCGGCTGCAGATTGATGAACTGGAAATGCGCATTGCGCGTGCCTTGCGCCGGCAGGGCCTCGAAACGGAAAACGTTTCCCTGCGCCGGCAGCTCGATACCAAATTTGGCCTCGAGAACATCGTCGGCCAATCGCCCGCGATGAAGGAAATTTTTGAAGTGGTCCAGCAGGTTGCCCCGACCCGGGCCACGGTTTTGCTCAGCGGCGAGAGTGGCACGGGCAAGGAGTTGATTGCCCGGGCCATTCACCAGCTCAGTCCCCGCGCGAAGCAGCCGCTGGTGATTGTACACGGTGCGGCGCTGGCGCCGACGCTGCTGGAGAGCGAGCTGTTCGGCCATGAAAAAGGCGCTTTTACCGGAGCGCACGAACGGCGCATCGGCCGTTTCGAACAAGCCCAGGGAGGCACCTTGTTTCTCGACGAAATCGGCGAGATTGACGCAACCCTCCAGGTGAAGCTGCTGCGTTTTCTGGGCGAGCGGACGTTTGAACGGGTTGGCTCAAACAAGACCTTGACCGCGGACGTGCGGCTCGTGGCCGCAACCAATAAGAACCTGGAGGAACTGGTCAAGGCGGGAAGTTTCCGCGAAGATTTGTTTTTCCGGCTGCGGGTGGTGGAAATCCATCTGCCGCCGTTACGCGAGCGGCCGGAAGACATTCCCCTCCTGGCGCAAAGGTTTTCGCGCGAGTTTGCGGAGGAAAACAACAAGCCGGTGAACGGCTTCACGCCCGATGCCCTGGAGCGGCTGATGAATCATTCCTGGCCGGGCAATGTGCGCGAACTGCGCACGGCCATCGAGCATGCGGTGGTATTGTGCCGGGGCGAAAAAATTTCCGCGCGCGATTTGCCCCGGCAAATTTCCGGCGGCGGACGGGGCGGTCCGGCCGGGCACGCCGACGAGGCGCAACTATTTGCGCGAAATGATTTGACAGTGAAGGAGGCCGAGAAACAATTAATCATTCTTGCCTTGAAAGAGACCAAAGGCAATCGCACACTGGCCGCCAAAAAGGTCGGCATGAGCCGGCGGACATTTCACCGCAAACTGCACACCTATCACCTGGAAGGGCTTTAACTATGCCGTCGTTGCAAGATTGGATTCATAAACTCGAAGAAGGCGCGGGGGCGCGATACCTGAAAATCATCGCCTTCTGCGTTGCGATCCTGTTCCTGACGCTCATTTACAATCTGTGTGCTTATCGCAATTTTGCCACACCCGAAGCGATGGATTCGGCGCAATTGGCACGCAATCTGGCGGAGGGAAAAGGTTATACCACGCTCTTCATCCGTCCCTTCAGCCTTTATCTGGTGCAGGAACATAATCAGACGCCGACCGCGGATGCGCTGACGAGTGCCGGGACGGACTTTGCCAAAATCAAAACTGCGCATCCGGATATTGCCAATCCCCCTGTCTATCCAATCGTGCTGGCGGGCTTGATGAAGGTGCTGCCGTTTCATTATCCCCTGAACCTCAAAAATGCGTTCTGGAGCAACAGCGGAAATTTCTGGCGGTACGAACCGGATTTTTTGATCGCGATGTTCAATGAAGCGCTGTTGCTGATTGTGGTTATCATGACGTTTTTTTTGGCGCGGAAATTGTTCGATGCCCACATCGCCTGGCTGTCCGCCTTTTTGGTGCTGGGATGCGAGTTATTGTGGCGATTCAGCGTAGCCGGCCTGTCGACCATGTTGCTGATGATCATTTTTATTGCGCTG
This sequence comes from Candidatus Acidiferrales bacterium, assembly GCA_035499615.1. GTDB lineage: Bacteria > Verrucomicrobiota > Verrucomicrobiia > Limisphaerales > UBA11358 > UBA11358. Next base: position 27,405 of record DATJYM010000273.1, read on the forward strand.
ACCTGGTGCATCTTGCGCATCGAAGAAGCGGCACGCGACAAGGAACCGCAATCCGGCCGGCTGCTGGGATTGGCGGTCGCCGCCGGGGTCGTGACGGGCGTGGGAGCTCTCACCCGATATGCGTTTGGCTGGGTGATTATACCGGTGACGCTGTTTCTGGTTTTCTTTGGCGGGCAGCGCCGGGTCTTGTGTGCGGTGGTGTCGTTGGTCGCATTCCTGCTGGTGCTGGCGCCGTGGGTTGTTCGCAATTTCGCGGTCAGCGGTACGCCCTTTGGGACCGCGGGTTTCGCGGTGGTGGAGGGGACCGGAGCCTTTCCGGGATTCCAACTGGAACGCTCCATTCATCCCGATTTGTCGCCGGCCCTGGGGCTGTCAATGTATCTGCACAAGTTTTTGGGCAATCTGCATCTCATTCTACAGGACGCGCTGCCTCGATTGGGAGGCAGCTGGGTCAGCATGTTGTTCCTGACGGGCCTGTTGCTGAATTTCCGCAGTCCGGCGGTGCGGCGGATGCGCTATTTTTTACTCATGTGTCTGGCGGTCTTGATCGTCGTGCAGGCTTTGGGACGGACGCAACTTTCGGAGGAATCACCCGAGGTGAACTCCGAAAATCTTTTGGTGCTCCTGGTGCCGCTGGTGTTCATTTATGGCGTGAGTCTCTTTTACGTTTTGCTGGATCAAATGACGTTGCCGCTCCGGGAATTGCGTTTGGTGGTGAAAATTGTATTTGTGGGTTTATGCTGCGCCCCGATGTTTTTCGCCTTGTTGCCCCCCCGGGCAATACCCGTGGTTTATCCCCCATATTATCCGCCAGACATTCAGTTGATAGCCGGTTGGATGAACCCCAGCGAGCTGATGATGAGCGACGTTCCCTGGGCGGTCGCGTGGTACGGGCAACGCCAGTGCGTATGGCTGACGAGGGATGCCCAGGATGACTTCTTCGCCATCAATGATTACATGAAGCCGGTCCAGGCGCTTTACCTCACCCCGGAAACCATGGACGCAAAATTTGCCTCCAGTTGGGTGAAGGCCGATCAACACAGCTGGGGTAATTTCATCCTGCAGGCGGTGGCGCAGAATAAAATTCCGGTTTCTTTTCCGTTGGTCCATGCCCCGCCGGGGTTCTTCCCCGAACGCCTGTTCCTGACGGACGTGGATCGCTGGAAACTCTCGAAATAGAGCAGTTCCACTTTTCCTATGGCCCGGACATGCTTGTCGGCGGGTGGGCGGGACATCCCTGTCCCATGTTACGCCCGTACGAAAGTGGCGACTGTCTGCCGTTGCGCCGCAGCGAGGTTTTGGCCTGCCGCGAAGATGAAAAATCCGGCAGAATCCCGCTACGTGGGACGGGAAATCCTGTGCTACGATCTGACTGTAAACCCTCCAATGTCCGCGCGCGTGTCGCGGACTCAGGCGGCGCCGCGCCGGAGCCGGTCGGCGATGGCCAGCCATTCCGGCAAATCCGGCGGCGCTTCCACCACAATCCATTCCGCTCCCGCCTCATCGCTCCGATGCAGCTCTCCGTATATCGCCCGCGCGAATGCCTCCGCGTCATGCGGAATCATACACACGTTGGCGAAATTTTCGGCGGAGGGAATTTTAGTGTGAGCAATGACGTGACACGTGAGACGTGAGACGTGAGACGTGACAAGACGCACAAGCAAATCAGCGTCATCCTTCCAATCCAGCACCAATAATTTTGCCTTCGGCGAGTAATGTCTTTGCAAAAGGCCTGGACTCCGAAGCATTGAATGTTGAATGTCGAAAGTTGAATGTTGAATATTGCCCGTTACTGCCGCCAGTGATTCGGCGTGGATCATGCCCGGACGCAAAATGTCCGGCGGTGAAACCGTTAAATCCAGCACCGTGGATTCGATGCCGACCTGTGACTGGCCGCCATCAACAATCAGGGAAATTTTATGTCCGAGTTGATTGCGCACGTGCCCGGCATTGGTCGGTGAAACCCGGCCCGACAGATTCGCGCTGGGCGCGGCGAGCGGGAAGCCGCATTCGCGAATCACCGCTTGAATCAGCGGATGGCCGGGCCAGCGCACGCCGACCGTGGCACCGCCGGCAGTCACATTGTCGGGAATCTCTTTTGCTCTTGGCAGGACGAGCGTGAGCGGACCGGGCCAGAACGCCTTCGCCAGATTATCAGCGTTGGCCGGCCAACTCGCCACGCACCGTTTCGCCATCTCCACACTGGCGACATGAACAATGATTGGATTATTTGCCGGCCGGCCTTTGATTTGGAAAATATTTGCGATCGCGTTCTCATCCCAGGTGTTAGCGGCAAGGCCGTAAACCGTTTCTGTCGGCAAGGCCACCACTTCACCCGCGCGCAGCCGGTCCGCCGCGCGTTTCACGGCGGCTTGAAAAAGCGCCGGCGTGTGCGTCGATAAAACTTCAGCGATCACGCGCTATTCATAGCGCAAGGCGTCAATCGGGTCGAGTTTGGAAGCTTTCCAGGCAGGATAAAATCCGGAGATGATGCCGGCGACGGCACTGGAGACGGACGCAATAGCAATCCAGGTGACCGGTGTCAACGTTGGCCAGCTGGCAAACTGGGACAAGAAATTAATTGGCATTCCGAGTTGGGTGAAAATAGCAGCGACCAATTTCACTGTGGGTTGCGCGCTCACACCGCAAACAATGCCAATCAGCCCGCCGATGATGCTGATGGTGACGGCTTCAATCAAAAATTGAACCAAAATGTCGTGAGCGCGCGCACCGACGGCCATACGGATGCCGATCTCGCGCGTGCGTTCGGTGACGCTGACGAGCATGATATTCATGATGCCGATACCTCCGACCAGCAATGACACGGCCGCGACACCCGCCAGCAGAAAGGACATGGTTGTTGCCGTGCTGGTGGCAAATTCGGCGATTTCCTGCTGCGTGCGGATCGTAAAATCATCATCCTTGCCCGGCGTGATGCGATGTCGCTGGCGCAACAAATCGGTGATTTGTTGTTGAACCGATGACAGCATGTTCGCGCTGGCGGCCTGGACATTAATCGTGCGCAGGGTCGTCCCGCCCAGGACGCGCTTCATCGCGCTGGTGTAGGGAACGACCACGATATCATCCTGATCCTGGCCTTGCAGGGAAAGTCCTTTCGGAATCAGCACGCCGCCCACGATGAACGGCACATTCTTAATGCGGATGACCTTGCCCAGGGGATCCTCATTTCCGTAAAGCTGTGTGGCGACGGTCTTGCCGATGACGGCAATTTTGCCCGCGGTGTGGACATCCTGATCCCCAAACGACGATCCTTCAGTGAAGGGCCACCGGCGCAAATCGAAATAATCCGCGCCCTCACCCAAAATTGTCGTGTACCAGTCCTGGTCGCCGGCGGCCACTTGGGCGGCGCCCCGCACCTCGGGGCTGACGATGGTAACACCTGAGACCTCGGTCTTGATGGCTTCGGCGTCATCAAGCGTCAGTGTGCCGGCGCTGCCCCAGCCGGTGCGTACGCCTTTGCTCGTGAAATTGCCCGACCAGACCAAAACCACATTCTGGCCGAGGCTGGCGATTTGTCCTTCCACCTGCGATTTGGCGCCACTGGTGATGCTGACCGACGCGATCACCGCCCCGACGCCGAAAATCATGCCGAGCATGGTCAGCAACGTGCGCATTTTATTCCGGCGCAAAGCGCGCGCGGCCATTCGGAGCGCGGCAAACAGTCTCATGTGCTTAAGTTAATGGCTTGTTGCGCCTGGTGCAAATGGCGCAACTCATTTTCGGCCCTCAATCGTTCGCGTACCGGTTCGTCGGTTACAATTTTTCCATCGCGCAAAACAACCGTGCGCCGGGTGTATCGCGCGATATCCAATTCATGTGTGACCATGACAATGGTGATGCCCTGGTCATTGAGTTTTTGAAACACGCCCATGATTTCGATGCTCGTCTGGCTGTCCAGGTTGCCGGTGGGTTCGTCGGCCAGAATCAGGGACGGCTGGTTGACGAGCGCGCGGGCGATGGCCACGCGTTGCTGCTGGCCACCTGAAAGCTGGTTGGGTTTATGGTCAGCCCGGTCCCCGAGGCCGACCAATTCCAGTGCACGGGTGGCACACTCTTTTTGCTCGTGCGCCGGAACCCGATGACGTTTGTAAAGCATCGGCATCTCGACATTTTCCAGCGCCGTCGTGCGTGAAAGCAGGTTAAAACCTTGAAAGACGAAGCCGATTTTTTGGTTGCGAACGTCCGCCAGGGTGTTGCGGTCGAGGGTGGACACGTCAAGGCCGTCGAGCCAGTAGCTTCCGCGCGTCGAGCGGTCGAGACAACCGATCAGATTCATCAGGGTGCTTTTACCTGAGCCGCTTGAACCCATGATGGCGACAAATTCACCGGGTGAAATCTCCAGGGTAACACCCCTTACGGCGTGAACATCCACCTCGCCCGTATGGTAAATTTTATGAATCTCCACGAGTTTGATGACGGCATTGGTCTGCACGGTCTAAAGTCGTTCGCTAAACTTAACGGAATCGCGGGGCAAAAGGATTCCTGGTCGCTCCAGCGGTTTCATCTCCAAAAGCCAGACCGGTCACGACGTGGTCCCCTTCCTTCAATCCGGAAAGTACTTCCGTGAAAACCCCGTCGGTAATGCCGGTCCTGATTTGCACCGGTTTCAACGTGCCACCATTGTCTTCACCGGAAAGAACATAGACCGTGCGAACCGTCTGACTGCCACGCCCTCCCGTGCCACCAAATCCACCCAAACCGCCCGGTCGCCTGCCACCAAATCCGCCACCGGGGGACCCATTGCCGCCGAATCCACGGAAACGATTCGTTCCGCCGCCGACATTTTGTGATGGGCCGCGGGCAGGCTGGTTGGTGCCGGTGACACTGTTGGTACTGGTACCGGGCAATGCCCCTTCCGGTGGGCGAAAACGCAGCGCGGCGTTCGGAATTTTCAAAGCCTCCGGTCGTTCCGCGATGATGATATTCAACGGATTGGCCGTCATTCCGGGTTTCAATTTGTAATCGGGATTATCCACCGCCACGACACAGTCATACGTCACTACATTATTGACGGTAGTCGGTGAATTTCGCACCTGTGTGACCTTGCCGCGGAACGTGCGATAAGGATAGGCGTCCACGTTGAAGGTTACTTCCTGCCCTTCCTCAACGCCTCCGATGTCTGCCTCCGCCACGCTGGAATCAATCTGCATTTTGGTCAGGTCGTTCGCGATCTGGAACAGGGTCGGCGTATTGAAACTCGCCGCCACGGTTTGGCCGACGTCGACACTGCGCGAAATGACAATGCCATCCACCGGTGAGAGGATTTTACAGTAGCCCAAATTTGCCTGGGCGTTGTCCAAGGACGCCTGTTTGATCTGCACCGTCGCCTCGGCCTCATGCAGCGTGGCCACGGCGGTGTCATAATCCGAACCGGAAATCAGCTTGTTCGTAAACAACTCGGCGTCCCGCGTGGTTTCGATCTGTTGCAACTCCAGATTTGCCTTGGCGCTGGCCAGGTCAGCGGTGGCTTGTTCGACCTGCGCCTGATAAATCCGCGGATCGATTTCCGCAATGAGTTGGCCTGCCTTCACGGCGGTGTTGTAATCCGCGTACAGCTTCTGAATCGTGCCAGAAATCTGGCAACCGACCTGAACATTAGTAACCGGATTCAACGTCCCGGTCGCCGTCACCAGTTGGGTCAATTCACCGCGCGTGACCGGGACGGTTTGATACCGTGGTCCGTTGTCGTGCCCGCGCCGCAAGAACCAAATCACACCCCCAATCACCACCAACAGCGTGGCCAGTATCACCACCCATTTTATCCAGCGATTCTTGTGGTTTTCCACCATAAACAATTTCCCAGCACCGAGGTTCACAGATTGAGACCACCGCAGCAGCGAATAAGTTACGAAATATCCCGCATCTGTCCATGTTTTCGTTGACCACACTTTCCGTCTTGAGCCGGCCCCGGTGAATCCTAGAATCGTCCGGTGCTTGAAACACTGATTTCCCAACTTGCCGGCTTGCAACCCCTCACCGAGCCGCAAGTTCGCGCCGCGGTAAAAGAACTGGTTGACGAAAAAATCCCGGTGACGGCCAAAGCCGATTTTTTGGCCGCCTTGGCGCAAAAAGGTGAAACGCCGGACGAAATCACTGCGTTTGCCCGCGAATTGCGCGAAAAATCCATCCCGCCGCCGCTCGATGCCGCAACCAGATCGCGGGAAATCCTCGACGTGGTCGGCACCGGCGGTGACCGTTTGAGCACGTTCAATATCTCCACCACCGTTGCCATTCTGTGCGCCGCCGCGGGTGTTACCGTGGCCAAACACGGCAATCGCGCCGTGACGTCGTCGGTTGGCAGCGCGGACGTGGTGGAAGAACTCGGTATCAAGGTTGACTTGTCACCGGCGGGGGCGGCCCGCGCGCTGCGCGAACACGGTTTTGCGTTTTTCTTCGCTCCGCATTTTCATCCGGCCTTCAAACACATCGCGCCGGCCCGGAAATTGTGCGCCGAGCGGGGCCAGCGGACCATTTTCAACATCCTCGGTCCGCTGCTCAATCCGGCCCGCCCGTCGGCGATGCTCGTCGGCGTGCCGCGCCCGGAACTGTGCGAGCCGATGGCACGAGCGTTGCAGTCGCTCGGCGTGCGGCGCGGCATGGTCGTCTGCGGATCGGCTGCCGGGAAAAGGTTGGACGAACTTTCAACGCTGGGGACAAGTGACGTCGCGGAATTTTATCAGGAACGCGGTTTTTCAGTTTCGAGTTTGTCACCGGAACTTTTTCCGCGGCAGCCGGCAACACTGGCGGATTTGCGCGGAGGCGACAAGGTTGTGAATGCCGAAATCATCCGCTGTATTTTCCGTGGCGAGGAACGCGGCCCCAAACGCGACGCGGTTCTCCTCAACGGCGCTGCCGCACTGTTTGTGTCCGGCCAGACAAAATCATTGGCCGAAGGCTGGGATTTGGCGGCTCGGACAATTGACAGCGGGCGGGCGCAGGCGAAGCTGGAGGAATTGACGAGTTAGTTCGCGGGCGTGGTGCTTTCCGGCGATTCTTCCTCGGCCGCCGCCGCCGAGGCGTCGGTTTCGGCCACTTCCGGTTCTTTCAAGGAAGCGTAATGCAGCCCCAGATTATGCTGCGCGGTCTTGTCACCCTGACGCGCGGCGCGGATGAACCATTTCATGGCTTCCTGGGGATTTTGTTCAACGCCGCGTCCTGTCTGGTAACACAGGCCGAGATTGCATTGCGCCGGCGCACACTCCTGTTCGGCGGCCGCGCGATACCATTTGACCGCTTCCGTGAAGTTTTGCGGCACGACCTGGCCGGTTTCATAAAAAACGCCAAGGTTGAATTGCGCCGCGGGATAACCGCGTTCCGCCGCTTCACGATACCATTTGACCGCTTCCGCAAAATTTTGCGGCACGCCCTGGCCGGTTTCGTAGAGCACTCCCAGATTGAATTGCGCCGCCGGATCGCTTTGTTCGGCGGCCTCCCGCAGCCATTTGGCCGCCTCGCCGAATTCCTGCGGCACACCCGTGCCGTGCAAATAACATACGCCCAGATAGCACTGTGCGACCGGGTCGCCTTGCTCCGCCGCGCGGCGAAACCACGTTACCGCGTCCTGATTATCCGGCGCTACTCCCTGGCCGGTTTGATAGCAAACGCCCAAATAGCATTGCGCCTGCGGGTCGCCCTCGTGGGCGGCTTGCCGCATCGCTTCAAACGAATCCCATGTTCGACGGCTGCTCGACATCCCAAACTCAGATGTTAAGGCACTTTTTGTGCCGCACCTATCATAAATCGTCACCGGGCAAATTCAAGGCGTGAATTAGTCCCGCATTTTCACTTCCGTTCCATCAGTTGGCCTGCTACAAACTTTTCATGGCAACCAAACTCACCATCGGATTTCTCGGTGCGGGCAAAATGGCCCTGGCCCTGGCCCGCGGTTTCATTAAAGCCGAACTCGTTGGCCCCAAGGACATGGTGGCGGCGGATCCGGTGGCGGCCGCACGAAAGCATTTCGCCGATGAAATCGGCGTGACGGCCACGGAATCCAATGCGGACGTGGCTAAAGCCGCCAATATCCTGATTCTCGCCGTCAAGCCCGACCAATGTTCCGGGGTCCTGGCCGGGTTGCGGGGTAGATTCACCGGCAACCACCTGCTCATTTCCATCGCAGCCGGGGTGACGCTGGCAAAATTGGAGGGTGCGTTGCCGCCCGGCGCGCGTGTGATTCGTGTCATGCCCAACACGCCGGCGCTCGTCGGCATGGGGGCTTCGGCGTTCGCGCTCGGGACCTCCGCCACGCCGGACGATGGTGAGCTGGCAAAGAGGCTCCTTTCCGCCGTGGGCATCGCCTTTCCGGTGAAGGAATCGCTGCTGGACGCCGTGACCGGCTTGAGCGGCAGCGGTCCGGCTTACGTCTTTCAATTCATCGAAGCGTTGAGCGATGGCGGCGTGGCTGCGGGTTTGCCGCGTGATTTGGCGACCAAACTTTCCGCCCAAACGGTTTCAGGTGCGGCCAAAATGGTTTTGGAGACCGGCCAGCATCCCGGCGCCCTCAAGGACCAGGTCACCAGCCCCGGCGGCACGACCATTGAAGGATTGCACGAATTGGAGAAGGGCCGGATGCGCGCCATCGTAATGAGCGCTGTCCGGGCCGCGACAGAAAAGTCGAAGAAACTGGGACAAGGTTAAGGCCGGCAAAGGCCGATTTCTTGCGCTCACCCAACTCAAAAACGTCTTGTCAATTTGCAGGAGACGACATCTGGAGTCTCTGAACTCAGAATGAGCCTCGTTGACTCGTCTCCTGCAAATTTCACCCGCGCAATTGCCGTACGTCCACCGCCTCCATGCCGGCGGCGCGGATGGCTTGAAGGCCGAGGTCGGTGTCTTCGTAACCGCGGCAAGATTTGGGTTCGACGCCAATCCGTTTCGCGGCTTCGAGAAAAATGTCCGGCGCGGGTTTCTGGTGCTTCACCATTTCACTGGTCACCACCGCGTCAAACAGGCGCCGGATCTTTAAATGGTCGAGCACCAGGCCGATGATTTTTTGTGTGCCGCCGGAGGCGACAGCCATCGGAACTTTACCATAATTCGCCTTTGCGATTTCGACGACGGCATGGACCGGTTCAGCCCTGGCGATCAGCGGCAGGTACGTTTCTTCTTTCTCGTGCGCCACGGCGATGTGGTCCAGTGACCGGCCTTGTTCAGTGGCGAGCAGTCGCAAAATGTCACGTGAGGGCACACCGCCAAAAGCATAGAAGCGGTCCTCGGGAAATTGAAGGTTGTGGCGCTGCGTGACAATTTGCCAGGCATGCCAGTGCAAGGGCATCGTGTCGGCCAACGTGCCGTCGCAGTCAAAAATCAAACCTTTGGGATGCATAATGCTCTGAAGCCGGAAAGAAGGAAACGTGCGTTGATTTCAGCCGTTTAACGCTTTTAGCCTTTCCTCCAGGTCATGCGTCATCAGCGGGTCAATCAGCGGGTCAAGGTCGCCATCAATGAAGTTCGCCAGATTGTAAAGCGTCACCTCGATGCGATGGTCAGTGACGCGGTTTTGCGGAAAATTGTAGGTGCGGATTTTTTCGTTGCGTTCTCCCGTGCCGACCTGTGATTTCCGATGGGCGGCATATTTTGCGTTTTCCTCGGCGATTTTCGCTTCCAGCAAACGTGAGCGCAGAACGGTCATGGCCCTGGCCCGGTTCTTCTGTTGCGAACGTTCGTCCGCGCAGCGCACAATCAATCCGCTGGGTTTATGCTGTATTTGCACGGCCGAGTCGGTGGTGTTCACGCCCTGGCCGCCCTTCCCGGATGCGCGGCAGACGTTGATCTCGACATCTTCCGGCTTGATCTCGATGTCCACCTCCTGCGCCTCCGGCAGCACCGCCACGGTGCTGGTGCTGGTGTGGATGCGCCCCTGGGCCTCGGTTGCCGGCACGCGCTGGACGCGGTGCACCCCGCTCTCGTATTTGAGCCGCTTGTAAACGTCCGCACCGTTGATCTGGAAGATTATTTCCTTGAATCCACCAAGGTCGGACGGATTGGAATCCAGCGTTTCCACCTTCCAGCCGCGAGCTTCGGCGTAACGGCAATACATCCGGTAGAGGTCGGCGGAGAACAGCGCGGATTCCGAGCCGCCCGCGCCGGCGCGGATTTCGATGATGGTGTTGCGCGAGTCGGTCGGATCCGGTGGTACCAGGCCGTACTGGATCTGCTGCGAAAGCTTTTTCTCATCCGCTTCCAGCCGGACGATGTCCTCCCTGGCCATCAATGCCAGTTCGGAGTCCGTCGGTTCGGATTTCAGCATTACGCGGTTTTGTTCCAAATCAGCCAGCGTTTTGAGATAACGGTCACCATGCGCGACCAGCTCCTTGAGCCGGGCATATTCACGGGACAATTCCTGCGCGCGTTGCTGATTGTCGAACACCTTGGGATCACTCAACGCGATCTCGACCTCGCCCAAGCGCTTACGGAATTTTTCAATGTGCGGTGACAGATTCATTTGCGATTTACGATATACAGTTTACGACCGGATTAGCGCGCGTTGCGTCAATCGCAAATCGTATATCGTAAATCTTGCGGACATTGTTCAAAAAGAAACCGCCTGCATCTGCCAAGGCAGCTTGCAGGCGGTTTAAATTTGAGTCGCTAAGCCTTCTTTTTCTTTTTTGTGGCAAATGCGGCCTGGGCGGCCTGTGTCTTGGCGGCACGCTGCTGGAATTTGTCCACCCGCCCGGCGGTATCCACGAACTTCTGCTGGCCTGTATAGAAAGGATGGCAGACGTTGCAGATGCCGACAATGACCACGGGCTTGGTGGAGCGGGTCTTGATCACGTTGCCACAGGCGCAGCGGATTTCCGCGTCCACATATTTCGGATGGATGTCCGTCTTCATAAAAAGGGGCTCGAAAATAGCATGAATTTGCCGGATGACAAGACGGAAATGATGGGAATTCGACGCCGGCAATCCGCTGTCGTTCTTCTGCGACGACCTCGCTGGAAGTCAAAATGCGCTGCTCAGCCTTTTGGTGGCTTTATGCGCTCAAAAATTTCGGTGGCTCGCAACCAAACAGACAGATTGCCTTCGACCATTTTCACTTTCCACCAGAAGCTAAGAAGCTTAATCTTCACGAGGCTTGTCCGATGGTGTAATGGTAACACAGCGCCCTTTGGAGGCGTTATTCTTGGTTCGAATCCAAGTCGGACAGCCATTCCCGTAACTATTCTTCAAGCCTGACTTCTTCGGAAGCTCCGCCGGACGGATTTGCTGATGAATCAATTTTCCCGTTGGATGGCCCTCCGCGTTTCAACCATACCAGCAGAATTCCGATGTCAGCAGGAGATACTCCGGAGATACGGGAAGCCTGACCGATGGTGGCAGGTCGAATCCTGGTGAGCTTCTGTAAAGCTTCCAGTTTAAGACTCGGCACTTTGGAGAAATCGAAACTATGAGGGATAATCTTATCTTCCAAGCCTTTGAATCTTTCAACTTCAAGTTCCTGGCGTTCGATATATCCAGCGTACTTAACCGCAATCTCCACCTGCTGAATGACCTCGTCAGACAAGGTCTCATTTCCGCCAGGCAAATCTTTGTAAGAAATCTCAGGCCGGCTCAACAGTTTAGCAAAAGTATTTGAACCATAACGTGTTGTGCTAATCCTTCTCAACTCGTCGGTAATTTCCAGGCGTTTAGCACAGAATCTTTGATAATTGCGCGCAGGCAAAAGACCGATTTCATGGCCAAGCTCAGAGAGTCTTAAGTCCGCATTGTCTTGGCGTAATATGAGTCGGAACTCCGCCCGCGAGGTAAACATCCGGTAAGGTTCGGTTGTTCCTTTCGTAACCAAATCGTCGATCAAAACACCGATATATGCTTGGTCACGCCGCAATACAAACGGACCCAATTTTTTAGTTCGTCTTGCCGCGTTTATTCCAGCTATAAGTCCTTGTGCTCCAGCCTCTTCGTAACCTGAAGTACCATTTATTTGACCCGCTAAAAACAAGTTCTTACAAACTTGTGTTTCCAACGTCGGCCCTAATTGCGTTGGGAAAACCAGATCGTATTCAACGGCATAGGCTGGGCGAATTATTTCAGCACTTTCGCATCCGATAATTGTTCGAACCAGCTCCATTTGTACTTCAAATGGAAGACTTGTTGAGAAGCCGTTGACGTAGATTTCATCTGTCTCAATGCCTTCGGGTTCTAGAAAAATTTGGTGGCGCTCCTTTTGACTGAATCTTACTATTTTGTCTTCGATTGACGGACAATATCTTGGTCCAATTCCTTGAATAATACCTGAATACAAAGGAGATTTATGCAGGTTCTCTCTAATTAACCCGGCAGTCTTTTGAGTCGTGTAAGTGATGTAGCACGGCATTTGGCCATTAATTCGCTCAAGAATTGATCTGGGCGGGTATTTACCACTTTTCAGTCCTTCTTCAGCCTCCGGCTTGTCCTTCTGTTCCACGTGGAACAAATCATCTTTCCAGTAGGTAAAATAGGGCACTGGTTCGTCCCCTGGTTGCATCTCTACTTTGGAGAAATCAATTGAACGCTTAAGCAAGCGCGGTGGAGTCCCCGTCTTAAATCGGCCAAGTTCCAAGCCAAGATCCTGAAGAGACGATGAAAGGCTCATAGCAGCTACATCACCGGCGCGCCCACCGGTCTGCTGATTCGATCCGATATGCATCAAGCCTCTTAAGAAAGTGCCAGTGGTTACAACCACAGTCTTCCCATAGAACTGGACCTGCATGGTCGTCTCCACTCCGCAGGCTTCGCCATTTGTGTGAAGGACTTTTGCCGACTGGCCTTGTCTAACATCAAGGTTCGGCTGCGTCTCGCAAATCCATTTTAAACGGAATTGATAGGCCTTTTTGTCGCATTGAGCGCGTGGGGCCCAAACGGCCGGACCCTTCTTTGTGTTAAGCATGCGAAACTGAAGTCCGGTCATGTCTGTGTTCTTTCCCATCTCGCCTCCCAGTGCATCAATTTCGCGCGCCAAGTGCCCCTTAGCCAGCCCACCAATCGCCGGGTTGCAGGACATCTGACCAATCGTGTCAGCATTCATCGTCAGCAGCAATGTCTGACAACCCATGCGTGCGGCGGCCAACGCTGCTTCAACTCCGGCGTGACCGGCCCCAACGACTATGACGTCGTACGACTTTGGATAGACGAACATGAGAGCGTCAGCCTAAACCATATTTTGAATCGAGGAAAGAACGTCCTTGGGCTTTTACGATTCGGCGATTCTGGTTTGCTGTTAAATGTTGAATAACTTTAATGATTGTCTCTATATCATACTCACAATGAATAAGTTGTGATATTTCAAAGACTGTGAATAACTTGCCTGGTTTACTAGATAGGCAGCTTAAAATCTCTCCTTGAATTTTAATAACTTTTTCGGCCGCCTTCTTCCCGGCTTCGACGCCAGGTTGATGGTATGCGTTAATGTTTATCAAGGACGCGTAAAATCCAACTGCCCGTTCAAACAGCGCAATTAACCTTGCTACACTTTGCGCGGAAACGTCAGTTACGGTGATTGTCAAAGATTCTCGATTCTTTTCGGCCAGCGCTTCTCGTGTCCCTAAGTAAAAGCCGTGCAAAAAGTCTCCAGCTGTTACGTTGTTCTCGACCATGAAATCCGAGTTTTGACCATCATTCAACACTTCGATAAACGTAACGAAAAAGTCGTTAGGCCCATCGCGCAACTGTTGAACGTAAGCATGCTGGTCCGTAGACCCCTTATTGCCGAAAACGGTGAGGCCCTGATTAACGACATTTCCGTTCAGATCCAATTCTTTACCGAGAGATTCCATGACCAGTTGTTGAAGATATCGTGAAAACAACTCCAAGCGGTCATTATAAGGTAAAAAAACCATATTTTTAGTTCCTTTACCGTTACCGGATTCGAACCAAGCCAATGCTAATTGTAGTGCCGGATTGCCTTTAACGTTCGTATTTCGCGTTAATGTGTCAATCTCACAAGCTCCTGATAATAATTTTGTTATATCGATTCCTTGCAAGGCGGCAGGCAACAGGCCGACCACAGATAATTCGCTGGTTCGTCCACCCACCCAATCCCACATCGGAAAACGTGAAAGCCATTTGTTTTGGATTGCGTATTTATCTAGATCACTCCCTGCCATGGTGGTAGCGATGGCGTGCGCGCCGAAGTCGAGTCCTGACTGTTCGTAAGCCGCTTTGGCCATGAGCATCCCATTTCGGGTCTCTTTGGTGCCACCGGATTTTGAGATGACGATACACAGGGTCCGATTCAATTCAGGGCCAATTGTCGCCAGGAGGCGATTCATCCCGTCAGGATCGGTATTGTCAAAAAAGAAAGGCTTAAGCTTATCAGCAGGAGGATCTCCCAGGGCATGAGCGACGAATTGAGGGCCGAGAGCGGATCCGCCAATGCCAATCAATAAATAATTCTTAAAAGGTCCGCCATGGCCGCGAATTTGCCCGGAGTGGATTCGGGCGGTAAAATCTTTGAGACGGTTGGTCGTATCTTCAATTTCCTTGCGGATTTCCGGAGTTGGCGCGAGCGCGGGGTTTCGCAGCCAATAATGGCCGACCAGCCGGTTCTCATCGGGGTTTGCCACGGCGCCCTTTTCCAGCGCTGCCATGGCGGCCAATGCCTTTTTCACACCCGATTCCATCTCCGCGAAGAACTCGTCGGATACGTTCATGCGGCTCAAGTCCACTGCCAAACCCACTTCGGGAAATTCGGTGTAGTATTTTTGAAATCGCTCCCACCACTGTAATTTCGTGTTCTGCATAGAATTTGAACCAATGTGGTTGGATAAATTTGGCGACCGTTTCTGGCAAGAAAATAGCGCAAGAGAATTTACCGAGGACCAACGGACGCCCGAACGGGTCGGACGTTTCAAGCTCCGGCAAGCGACCCGTCGGCTTCAGCTGGCCGGCAAGGTCAGGATGATGCTGGTTCCGTGCTGCAAGCGGGATTTGATGCGGATGTTGCCGCGATGGGTTTCCACGATGCGCCCGACAATGGCCAGGCCCAGCCCTGTGCCTTTGGCCTTGGTGGTGCTTAACACCGCCGTAAAGGCGCGCTTCTGCAATTCTTCGCTCATGCCTTTGCCGGTGTCCTTCACTTCCACCGAGACATGGGTCGGCTTCTCGCTGGCGCGGGGCAGGCGGATGGCCCGCGATCTAATAACGAGCGTACCGCCGTCGGGCATCGCCTCGGCGGCGTTGAGAATCAGGTTCAGAAAGGCCTGTTCCAGTTGCGGTGCGTCGCCCATGACCAGAGGCAAATCCGCCGCCAGTTCCCGAACCAGTCCGATATTCTGATTTGCCAGTTTATGACGCACCAGCAGGCCGAGTTCGTCGATCAATTCGTTCAAATTCACCGGGGCGAGACGGGGTTCGGTCGTGCGGGCAAAGGCGAGAATCCGCTCCACGATTCGGTTCAGATGTTCGATTTTCGCCTGAATCAGTCTGGCGTCCTTGGCACGCGGATCACTGTCGGGAAACTTCAGGTCCAGCGAATGGTAAAGCAGCTTTACCACAGTGAGCGGATTGCGGATTTCGTGCGCGACTTCGGCGGCCAGCAGGCCCAGGGCGGAAAGTTTTTCATTTTGCCGCAACTGTTCCTCCACGTCTACAATGCGCTCATAGAGACGCGCCTTTTCGATGGCGATACCGGACAATTCCGCCAGGGCGCTCAGGATGCGGATTTCTTCATTGGAAAAATTATAGGGCTGGCCGGTATAAACACTCAACGTGCCGGTGACCTGACCGGCAAACAGCAACGGCACGCTCAGCAGGGAAATCAATCCTTCGCGGCGCGCAACATCGACGTTCTGGTAACGACTCGAGGTCTGGACATTTTCCAGTTGCATCGGCTTTTTGCGGCGGACGACAACGCCCAGAACGCTTTCTTCGACGCTCAACCGCGGTTTTTTGAGATAGGCTTTGCCGCCGCCATAATTGGCGCGCAGATCCAGCCATTCACGACTTTCATCCAGCATCATCAACGAACACATCCGCGCCCGCATGAGCACGCATGCTTCGCGCGTGATGACGCGCAATGCCTCGTCCAGATTCAGCGTGGAATTGATCGTACGGCTCACGCTCGCGAGCGATTCGAACAGGCGTGCTTTTAGGCGCAGTTGTTCGTACAGCCAGGTATTTTGAATCACCTTCGCCGCCTGTACCGCCAGTTCCTGTAACAGTTCCTGGTCCTCCACCTTGAAGGCATCCACCCGGTCCGAATCCACGTTCAACACGCCCCGCGTCTCGCCGTTGACTTCCAGCGGCACCGCCAGCTCCGAGCACACACCGGTCCGGACGGCGACATATCGCGGATCCTGGATCACGTCGCCGACCAGGGCGGGTTTGCCGTGGCGCGCGACCCAGCCCGTAATGCCTTCACCCAGACGCAGTTGCAGTCGCTTGGCGCTGGCGGGGAGCCCTTGCGCGGCGTGAATTTCCAGAAAACCCGAGGTCGGATTGATCAGGACCACCGAACCGCTGGACGCGCGCATTAGACGGACGGCTTCGCTCACAATCAATTGCAACGCCTCCTGCGAATCCAACGTTGAATGAATGACCTTGCTCACCTGGTAGAGCAGGTTCAACCGCTCGTAACGCAGCAACAGTGTTGTCAATTCGTCGTTCACCTTTATCCGGGTTTGTTTACCTTACGCGCGCCATGGAAAGCAGCCCCACTGCGGCAAAAAGCAGGTTGGGCAGCCAGGCGGCCAGCGACGCCGGCAAAAAGCCGCCCATCCCCAGGGCCAGCCCGACTTGCTGAAGCACAAAGAAAGTAAAACAGATGAATACGCTGCCCGCCACACCAACAAAGAGGTTCCGCCGGCCGGGGGCCACACCAAATGGTATGGCGATGAGCACCACGACCAGGCACGTCCATGGTGTTGCCAGCCGGCCTTCAAATTTGGTCCACCATTTCCCTGCTTCGGCGGGCGGCAAATCCGGATGCCTCTGCAGATATTCCCAAAGGACTGAAAGTGGTATGTTAAGATTACGCGAATGCAGGTTCGCATAGCGGCTCATCTTGATTTCGTTTTCAATGCCCGCAGGGGTTTCATCAAATTCCGGCATGGCCAACTCGTCGGTTTGGAGACCGGGAACGATCGGGGCCGCTTCACCGGCCTGCACTAGCTCCTTCACTTTGAAAAACGTCCAGCCCGGCTTCGAGTAAACCGCCCGGTCGGCGTACAGTTTCCGAATGGAGCCGTCCGGCAGGGTCCAATTCACTACAATCGGGCCAGACATCTCGGCGGTTGAGGGATGATAAGCGCTGAATATCCAGATGCGATTGGCCCGCACGTTTTTGAAGCCGTGGAATTGATTCGCGGTATCGTCCCGCTTGGGCACGTACCGGTTCAAAATGCGGTCCGCCCAATCGGCACTTCGGGGTACCACGATTTCATTCAGCGCGAACAACGCTACGCTCGCGGTAAATCCCACCAGAAAATAAGGAAGGCACAACCGCCACAAACTCAGGCCCGCGGCGCGCAGGGCGGTGATTTCATTATGCCGGCTGTGATGGGTGAGCGTATAGAGCAACGCCAGCAGGAGGGCGACGGGCAGTACGGTCACCAGACATTCTGGCGTCCAGGCTAAACACAACTCAATGACATCCAGCAAATGCAGTTTGGCTTCCTGCAAATCGTCCAACCGGGAGAATAAGTTGAAAGAAATCCAGAAGACCACGAAACCACCAAGGCAATACGCCAGGGGGGTGAGCAGTTCGCGCAACAAATATCGGTCGAATAACCGCATCCACGCAGGGTAAGCGGCCCGCCGGGAAGTGGGCAAGTCTGGCCTCCGTGGCCCATTCCGGCCGGCCCGCGCGAAAATTCGGTGCAAACCGCCTGGTCTGCCGGGTCGTAGCTTGCGATTCCACCGGGTGGGACCGTCTGCTTTCGCTTGGCTACGGCGCAACGCGCTGCGTCCGAATCCGAGCGAAATTCGGTATGGTGGAGGCGGCGGGAGTTGAACCCGCGTCCCCGGCAAACAAACCAGCCGCGACTACATGCTTAGTCCGGAGAATTTTTTCTGCTGTGCGATGGCGTCCGGACTCGAATCGCACTGCCTAGTCCGCATGGAATTTTCTCGGCCAACAGCGCGCGGTCTCCGCCGTCAACCATGCCTGCTATGGCGTTCGTCCGGCGTAGCAGGTGTCCACCGGCGAACGTCGCAGCACTTTAGGCCGCGAGAGCTAATTCTTCGTTAGCTGTTTTGTTTGATGCGATGATTAACGAGGCCAACGCATCGTCCTCGGCATGCCGCCTCTGGCGCATTCACTGGGTCGAAACCGGTGCGCCCCCAAATGTCGGCAATCTCATAATCGGCTAACTCGCCGTCCGGGTCAAGCGTAGCGGCCTCAGGGATGCCAGATTACTTGGTTTGGAGTTCCGCGTTGACCCGACCGTTCCGCCACGCGGGGTGGGACTCCAAACTGTCCTTCTGTGGCGTTGGCTTTATTGCTCCACGCCGACCCGATAGAACCGGGTGTTGCCGGAGAGAACGGAGGTGTCGGTTAAGATATTGGTGGGCGCGGTTGCGGCGATATTCGTGTTGATGGTGCTGAAGCCCGTAAGCAGGTTGGTGGAACGTGCCAACCAGTAAGTCTTTCCGGCCGTACTCGACCAACTGACCACGACGCCGCTGAGGTTGTTGGACACGATTGACGCCCGCAGAACCGATGCGGCATTCGTCGGATTCGTTCCCGCGATCCATTCCGCCAGATTACTCATGCCATCGTGGTCGGGGTCGGCGTTCGGATCCGTGCCAGTATAGTGGCCGAAAAACTCGAACTCCCACCAATCCGGCAGGCCATTGCCGTCGGTATCCACCATGCGCTGCAGATTCAATCGCCGGCTGTTGTGCACCAGTCCTTGCAAACCCGGGATGACGTCTGCATTGGTTAGGATGCGTTGAACCCGCTGGGTCACGGTTTCGCTCGGAAAATTCATCGCCGCAAACGCAACCGCGCCGGACACGTGAGGCGTCGCCATCGAGGTGCCGTCCAGGTATTCATAAAGCCCGTGGACAACCGTGGCGGTGGCATTGGTCTGCAACGCCAGTCCGTCGGCCTGGGAAAGCGCGACGGCGGGAATCCAGCCATTGGTGCCCCCCAGCGTAAAACCGAAGGGACTGCCACTGGTGTTGTTATAAATGATGGCTGCCTTGGCGCCCGCCGCCATGGCATTGATGACCTTGTTGGAAAAAGTGAGCGTGCCGCGTTGAATCAAGGCAATATTGCCGTTCACCGCCGCCGGAAAGTTCGTGGGATATCCCAGGCCACAAACATAGACTGTGGCGGTGAGGCCGGTCGTGATGCCGGAAAACTCCATGTCGTTGCCGCTATAAATCGTGGAGCCCTGCTGGACCTGCGAATAAATAACACCCTCCGGCGCGATCCCCGGCACAATCGGTAGCAGGGAAAGGATGTTCGTGCCCGGTGCGCCCAGGTCCACTGTGTTGGTTCCAAAGTTCGAAAAAGATGCTAGGGCATCGTTTGGGTCTGTGGCCGCCACGACAATCATGTTGCCCAGTCGATAATCGGCCGGATACGTCGGGGTGGTGTCATTGTCGCTGCTGTCGTTTCCGGCCGCGATGCAGAAGATGATCCCGGCGTTGCCGGCGGACACCATGGCGGCGCGCTCGGTGCTGTTTGACCCGCCGCCACCGAAAGATTCATTGATGGCGACAACATTAACACCTCGGCCCTTCATCATGGTGGCGTATTCAATGGCCGCGACGACGGCCGAATTGGGCAGTGAATTGCCATCGCTTGAAGCCCGGAGCGCCATGATTCTGGCCTGATAATCCACGCCAATCACGCCGATGGCATTGTTGCCAACCGCCGCGATGGTTCCAGCCACGTGCGTTCCGTGAAAACCAGAATCGATGGGTTCAGGCAGGTTGTCCGCGAAATCGTAACCGTAATAATCATCCACGTAGCCATCATGATCGTCATCCACGCCATTATTGGGGATCTCGCCGGTGTTGGTCCACATGTTGGCGGCCAGGTCCGGGTGCCCATAATCCACGCCGGTATCAATCACCCCCACCACCGGCCGGTTGGTACTGGGCTGTTGGGCCAGCGCCCAGGCTGGAATAAAACGGATGTCATCTCCCGCCGTGCCCGAACTGCCGTTGATCATCTGGCCGGTGTTTTGCAGTGCCCACAGATTGGTGAACAGCATGTCATTGGGGGGCGCAGTGGAAATCCAGCGCAGGTAATTCGGTTCGGCCGTTTCCACGTCCGGGTCGTCTTTTAATTCAGCAATCAGTTGTGCCGTCGTCCGGTTATTCGCGTGCACCAAACCGGTTTGCTTGCCCCATTGGCGGGAAAATTCGGCGAAATGTCTCCGCCATATCAGCGAATGACTGGCGAGCGCCTGTTCAGCGGTGGTCAGGTTGACCGACGATTTGAATGTGACGATGGCATCGCCTTCAACGTATTCCGTGGCTGGATGGCTTGGTCCCGCCCACGCAACGACCGTCAGACTCAACAGCGCGAGGACGGCAAACACTCCCTGAGAAAAGGTTTTCATCAAAGTTAAAGTAATTGTGACAATCATAGCACCTTTGATGCCCAACGGCAAAAAACAACACGCGAGGCTGGACGTGCTTCCGGTCCTGCCCCGGTTCAATTTCATTCAGTCTCCGTCCGATTCAAAAATCTCTTCGATGGATAGCTTGAACAAGCGCGCCGCCTTGAACGCCAGCTGCAAGCTTGGATCGTATCTCTCGGTCTCGATGGCGTTCACGGTCTGACGCGAGACGCCAAGCTGGTCCGCTAGATCGGATTGTGACCATTGCCTGGCCGCACGCAGTTCGCGCAACTTGTTTTTCATCTGTAGCGGCGATTGAAAATGGTCTGACCCAGGATGTAAAAGCAAACCACCAGCCAGATAATCACAAAGCCGGCCGTCGCGTGGAAATGGGCAGGTATCACGCCTGCCGTAACCAGGAAATGCAGAGCGGCAACGACAAAGAGGGTCGCTACGGTCGCGAATAGACAGGCGGCGATAGTGATGCGACGATGCAATTCGTCCATGCCACGGACCCATCCCGCCACGCTCCGCACCCAGAGCAAACTCGCCACCAGCGGAACCAGGGCGATGACCGTCCGTAAGGCAACCGGCCAGTCTGTGTGATGCGGGAGCAACCAGCATTCGCCCGCGAAAGAGCTCAGTACGGCCGCCCAACACCAGCCGTTCACTTTCATTTCCGTCCGGAAGGAATAATATTTCCCGGGCGCAAGTTCTTCAGGGGTGTTCGGTCTATTCATACGGGGTAATGTAAAGCATAATTTACATTATGTCAAGCATTCTTTACATTGTAATTTGAGCCAAAACACGAGGTTGCCGCTGAAGGGAACGGAGCGCGGATGTCCCACCCGCACCAGTCTGGATTGCCGAATGAGCGTCGGGAAATTCTATCGATTTCAGGTTATCGCACCCGCTGCGGCCGGGACAACCGCGCACCAAAAAAACGAGGCTGGAATTGCTTCCAGCCTCGTTTGTAATGCGTTGGTAGGGACGGCCTGGCGGGCCGTCCCAATGGGAGGGCGGAACCTCCGCTTAATAATCCATTCCGCCCATGCCGCCGCCACCGCCACCGGGCATCGGGGCCGGCTTTTCCTTCTCCGGAATTTCCGTGATCAGGCATTCGGTCGTGAGCAGCAGACCGGCGATCGACGCCGCGTTTTGCAGCGCGGTGCGCGTGACCTTCTTCGGGTCCACAATGCCGGCCTTCACGAGGTCTTCGTACTCGTTGGTGGCCACATTGTAGCCTTCGTTGCCCTTGCGTTTCTTGACTTCCTCGACGATGACGGAGCCTTCCACGCCCGCGTTGTCCGCGAGCGAACGGAGCGGCGATTCGATGGCGCGCTTCACAATGTCCACGCCAATCTTTTCGTCTTCGTTTGCGCCCTTGACCCCTTCAATGGCGCTCAGGCAGCGCAGCAACGCCACGCCACCGCCGGCCACAATGCCTTCCTCGACCGCCGCGCGGGTCGCGTGCAGCGCGTCTTCCACGCGGGCTTTCTTTTCCTTCATCTCGGTCTCGGTCGCGGCACCGACGTTGATGACGGCCACGCCGCCGGCGAGTTTCGCCAGGCGTTCCTGCAATTTCTCGCGGTCGTAATCGCTCGTCGTCTCCTCGATCTGGCGGCGGATTTGATTCACGCGGCCCTGGATGTCAGACGACTTGCCGCCGCCTTCGACGATGGTGGTGTTTTCCTTGTCCACCACGATGCTCTTGGCGCGGCCGAGGTCGGCCAATTCAATGCTCTCCAGCTTGATGCCGAGGTCTTCGCTGATGAACTTGCCGCCGGTGAGGACGGCGATGTCTTCGAGCATGGCCTTGCGGCGGTCGCCGAAGCCCGGCGCCTTCACGGCGCAGACGTTCAGCGTGCCGCGCAGTTTGTTCACGACCAGCGTGGCGAGCGCTTCGCCCTCGACTTCTTCGGCGATGATGAGCAGTGGCTTGCCTGAGCGCGCGGCCTTTTCGAGCAACGGCAACAGGTCCTTCAAGCTGCTGATTTTCTTTTCGTAATTAAGGATGTAAGCGTCTTCGAGCTTGGCTTCCATCGTCTCGGCGTTGGTGACGAAATAAGGCGAGAGGTAGCCCTTGTCGAACTGCATGCCTTCGACGACTTCGAGCGTCGTCTCAATGGACTTGGCTTCCTCGACCGTGATCGTGCCGTCCTTGCCGACCTTGTCCATCGCCTCGGCGATTTTGTCGGCAATTTCGAAATCCCAGTTCGCGGAAACCGCGGCCACCTGGCGGATTTCGTCCTTGTCCTTCACCTTCTTTGTGATTTTGTCGAGCTGGCCCACGGCGGCCTCGACGGCCTTGTTGATGCCGCGCTGAATGCCGATGGGATTGCCGCCGGACGTGACGAATTTCAGGCCTTCGCGGTAAATGGATTCCGCGAGCACTGTGGCCGTCGTCGTGCCGTCGCCGGCGGTGTCGCTGGTTTTGCTGGCGACTTCGCGCACCATCTGTGCGCCCATGTTTTCGTAGGAATCTTCCAGCTCGATTTCCTTGGCCACCGTCACACCGTCCTTGGTGATGGTCGGGGAGCCGAATTTCTTGTCAATGACCACGTTGCGGCCTTTGGGGCCGAGCGTGGCGACGACCGCCTTGGAGAGCTTCTGCACGCCGCGCAAAATCGCCTGCCGCGCCTGCTCGTCAAATATCAATTGTTTTGCTGCCATAATCTTAAGTTGATGGTTGAATGTTAAATGTTGAGAGTTTTATCAGTCGAGCACGGCCAGGATATCGTCCGAGGACAAAATCTTGTATTCCTTGCCGTCAATCTTGATTTCTGTGCCGCCGTATTTGGAGACCAGCACGCGGTCGCCCTTTTTGACTTCAAACGGAATTTTCTTTCCGTCGTCGTTGGTTTTGCCGGTGCCGAGGGCGACAATGATGCCCTCCTGCGGCTTTTCCTTGGCGGTATCGGGAATGATGATGCCGCCCTTCTTAACCTCTTTTTCTTCGACCGGCTCGACCAGGATGCGGTCGCCGATCGGTTTCACGTTTAGTGCCATAGTTTTGTTTTTGTTTTGTTTGAGTTGGTTACTGTAATCAAATCCCACCGCACCCGCGATGGGAAAATGTATGGTAATGTTCGCGCGCGGCGTCCCTGGCCTCACTTCTTCTCGTCCACGACTTCCGCGTCAATCACGCCTTCGTCCTTTTTCTTGTCGTCGGACTGGGCTTCACCCTTCGGCTCGCCGCCCGATGGGCCGGCGCCCTGCGCCTTTTCCGCCTGCGCCTTCGCGGCGGCGGCCTTGTAAAGCTCCGCGCTCGCAGCCTGCCACGCTTCGTTCAGCTTCTCAGAGGCGGATTTGATGGCGCCGGCATCGCTGCCTTTCAATGCTTCCTTCACTTCCGCGACGGCTTTTTCAATCTTCGCCTTGTCGTCGCCGGTCATCTTGTCGCCGGTGTCCTTGAGCATTTTCTCGGAGCGATACACCGCGCTGTCGGCCTCGTTGCGCGTCTCGACCTCCTCACGCTTGGCCTTGTCCTCGTCGGCGTGGGATTCTGCGTCCTTGCGCATCTTCTCGATTTCATCCTTCGAGAGGCCGCTGCTGGCAGTGATGGTGATCTTCTGTTCCTTGCCCGTGCCGAGGTCCTTGGCGGCCACGTGCAGGATGCCGTTGGCGTCGATGTCAAACGTCACCTCGATCTGCGGCACGCCGCGCGGAGCCGGCGGAATGTCAGTGAGCTGAAACTTGCCGATGGTCTTGTTGTCCTTGGAAAACTGGCGTTCGCCCTGCAATACGTGCACTTCCACGCCCGGCTGGTTGTCCGAGGCGGTGGAGAAAATTTCCGATTTGCGGGTCGGGATGGTCGTATTGCGCTCGATGAGCCGCGTGAACACGCCGCCGAGTGTCTCGATGCCGAGAGACAATGGCGTTACGTCCAACAGGAGAACATCCTTCACTTCGCCCTTGAGCACACCGCCCTGAATGCCGGCGCCAACGGCGACGACTTCGTCCGGGTTCACGCCCTGGTGCGGTTGTTTATTGACGAGCGTTCTGGCGACTTCCACCACGCGCGGCATACGGGTCATACCGCCGACGAGCACCAGCTCGTCAATCTTCGCGGCTTCGATGCCGGCATCCTTCAAACAGGCCTTGACCGGCTTGATGGTGCGCTCGAATAAATCGTCGCACAGTTGTTCCATCTTTGCGCGAGTGAGCGTCTTCTGGATGTGCTTCGGCCCGCTGGCGTCCGCCGTGATGAACGGCAGGTTGAGGTCGTATTGCTGCGCAGATGACAGGGCGATTTTCGCCTTTTCGGCCTCTTCCTTGATGCGTTGGAGCGCGTCGGGCTGCTTGCGCAAGTCCATGCCGCTGTCCTTTTTGAATTCGTCAAGGATCCAATCCATCAGGCGACCGTCCCAGTCGTCACCACCCAGGTGCGTGTCGCCGTTTGTAGCTTTGACTTCGAACACGCCATCGCCGATTTCCAGCACGGAAATGTCGAACGTACCGCCACCCAAATCGTAAACCGCGATCTTTTCGTCCTTCTTTTTGTCGAGGCCGTAGGCGAGCGACGCTGCGGTCGGCTCGTTGATGATGCGGAGCACTTCCAGCCCCGCGATTTTGCCGGCGTCCTTGGTGGCCTGGCGCTGGGAATCGTTGAAATAGGCGGGAACGGTGATGACGGCCTGCGTGATTTTTTCGCCAAGGCGCATTTCGGCGTCAGCCTTCAGCTTGGCCAGGATCATCGCGGAAATTTCTGGCGGCGAATAGCGGGTGGTCTTTCCATCCGCTTCCACCTCGACAGCAGCGTCGCCGTTGGACGCCTTCACGACCTTGTACGGCACGCGTTTGATTTCTTCCTGGACCTCGTCAAATTTGCGGCCCATGAAGCGTTTGATGGAATAGACGGTATTGCGCGAGTTGGTGACGGCCTGGCGCTTGGCGGCCTCGCCGACGAGGCGCTCGCCGTTTTTGGTGAACGCGACAACACTGGGCGTGGTACGTTTTCCCTCGGAATTCTCAAGGACAAGCGGTTCGCCGCCTTCCATGACGGCCATGCAGGAGTTCGTGGTTCCCAAATCAATACCTAATACTTTTGCCATAAAATCGTTCTGGTTGAAGACAATGTCTCACCTGCTTCCAAGCAATGACGGTGCCGCGGCGTTAAAAATCGTATAAACCGTTATTAATAAAAGATTAAATGACTGCTCAGCCTGAAATAGGGCACGCTGAAAACTGTGCCAAAAGCGCCACAATGGCACAGACTTGTGGGCCATTTGGCACTGTGTCGGGGCATGGGGGGCACGGCCTCGACAGTACCCGGAATTCGGGGCAGCGACGAGGCGCTGCCCACCACCGGACTTATTTGCTACCCGGCTTGACGGCGGGCGTCTCGGCCAGGTCGGGCGGGAGTTTGTCCGGTTCGAAGACCTCGACTTTGAGTGAAATCAGGTTGGCGAACGGCACACCGAAACTGACCGCGCCGTTGGAACGGTCCACAATCGCCGCGATGCCGGTCACGTGACCCTGATGGGCACGGACGATATCGATCGTTTCCTGCACGCGGCCGCCTTTGGTGACCACGTCCTCGACCACGAGCATTTTTTCGCCGGGCGCAATTTTGAATCCACGGCGCAGGACCAGTTTGCCTTCCTCTTTTTCGGGAAAGATGAACCGCACGCCGAGCTGCCGGGCGACTTCCTGGCCGATGACCAGTCCGCCGAGCGCCGGGGCAATGACCGTGACCGCGCCGAGGGGGCGGGTTTTTTCGGCGAGCGCCGCGCCGAGTTTTTCGACCGTGGGCATTTGCTGGAGGGCCAACGCACATTGGAAGAACTGACGGCTGTGCAGGCCGCTGCGGAGAATGAAATGGCCTTCGAGCAACGCGCCGGTGTCGCGGAAAATCTGGAGAACTTCATCCTGTGTCATCGGGCGGATTCTAAGATCAAAGTTCGAAGTTCAAAGTTCAAAATGTTGCAGGAGCCGACGTCCCGAGGCTCAAGTCGCAAAATTAAGAGACTCCTTACGTCGTCTCCTACAATTTTTTCTCGGTGTCTTCACGTCTCTGCGGGTAATCTCCCGCGGTGCCGAAGTGGCTCAAGTTCATCATTGGCGTCCTGTTGCTGCCGGTCTGTGCCGGGGCGGCGATGGCCTTGTGGCGGGTGCTGCACGCCAGCTACGGCGCGGATACGGTCTGGGTGCCGTCGCTGGCCGGCGCGGCTTGCTGGCTGGTGATTTTTCTGCTGTTACCCAAGCCGATGTGGATTTATGTGTTCGGCCACGAACTGACGCATGCGCTGTGGGTCTGGCTCTTTGGCGGCCGGGTCAAAAAAATGAAGGTCACTTCCGACGGCGGCCACGTGGTCATCTCCAAAACCAATTTTCTGATCGCACTCGCGCCGTATTTTTTTCCGCTATATGCGGTGCTGGTCATCGCGGTATTTGCCATCGGCCGTTTGATTTGGGACTGGCGCAGCGGTCTCGTCTGGTTTCACCTGCTGGTCGGCGCGGCGTACGCGTTTCATGTGACGCTGACCTGGCACGCTTTGAAGACGCGGCAAACGGATATAACCTCGCAAGGTTATCTGTTTTCCGGGGTGGTCATATTTCTCGGCAACGTCAGTGTGCTGTTGTTTGGCGTTCCGTTGCTGACGGCGAAAGTAGGTCCTCTCAATGTGTTGGGTTGGTGGTTTCAAAGCACGGGGGAAGTTTTCCACCGGCTGGCGCGATGGTTCTTAATATAATCCGGACGAGGCAGCATTTCTCGCTTGTGAAATGACGGCAGTCTGGTTCAAATTGCCGGCAACACGGTATGGATTTAGGCGACATTTTAAGCAAGGCACAGATCATCCCTGATTTGCGCGGGGCAAACCGGTGGGAAGCCATTGACGAACTGATTGGCAATCTGGTGGCCACCGGCAAGATTCAGGCCGGCGACCAGGACGCCGTGACCGCCGCCGTGAAAAAGCGTGAGACGTCCATGAGCACCGGCATTGGATTCGGCATCGGCATTCCGCACGCATCGACCGATCTGATTCACGAAGTTGTCGGCGCGCTGGGCCGCTCCAAAAAAGGGGTCAACTTTGACGCTCTCGACAACCAGCCGGTCAAGCTCGTCATGCTCTTCCTCGTGCCGCAGGGACAATTTCAAAAACATCTTCACACGCTCGCCAATATCGCCAAACTTCTCCACAAAGCTGATTTCCGCCAGGCGCTTGAGCAGGCGCCGGACGCCGAGGCGATGCTCAACATCATCAAGGAATATGGAAAGAAGTAGTGGCAGGGTCATCGCGCTGAGATGACCGGACGCCGCGGCGCGGCGTCCCCACCTTGAAAAATCCGTGTCCATTCGGGTTCATCCGTGATTAAATCCTCCCGTGCTCCCGCACCGACATATTGAACTCCGCCTGCAACAGGCCGTCCGCGCCGTCCTGCCGGATGCCGACATAGCCGCAGTGCTGGTTCGTCCATGTCCGGACCCGAAATTCGGCGATTACCAGAGTAACGCGCTGATGTCGCTGGCCAAGGCAAGAAAGTCAAATCCGCGGCAATTGGCCGCCGACGTTCTGGCGAAGCTGGATGTATCTGAAATTTGTGAAAGTGTTGAAATTGCCGGTGCCGGTTTTCTGAATTTTCGGCTCAAGAATTCCATGCTCGCGCAGACGCTCAAGTCCGCGGCGCGCGGCGAGCATCTTTTCTTCGACAAGGCGGCGCAGCCGAAAACCATTGTCATTGATTTCAGCTCACCGAATGTGGCCAAGCCGATGCACGTCGGACATATCCGCTCGACCATTCTGGGCGACTGCCTGGCCCGCACCTTGCGGCTGCTCGGGCACCAGGTCATTACCGACAATCACATCGGCGACTGGGGCCTGCAATTTGGCTTGCTGGTCGTCGGTTGGAAGAAGCACCTGAATCGCGAGGCGCTTGGGGTGGAACCGCTGGGTGAAATGGAGCGGCTTTACAAGCTGGCGTTTGCCGCCAGCCAGGCCGACGCAAAAGTCCTGGAGGAAGCGCGGCAGGAGCTCGTCAAATTGCAGCGTCGTGACCCGGAAAATCTCGGCATCTGGGGGGAAATGCGCGATCTTTCCTTGCGCCAATTCAGTTCCGTTTACGACCGCCTGGGGGTGAGATTCGATCATACTTACGGAGAAAGTTCCTACAATGCCCGTCTGGAATTCCTGGTTCAGGATTTGATCGCCCAGGGCATCGCACGCGAAAGCGAAGGCGCGATTGTGGTTTTCTTCGACGATATTCCCCAGTTATCCAAACAACCGCTCATCATCCGGAAGAGTGACGGCGGGTTCAATTATGCCACCACCGATCTGGCGACGCTCGAATTCCGACTCGATTCGTGGAAGCCCAATGAAATCATTTACGTCACCGACGGCCGTCAGCAATTGCATTTCCAGCAGGTCTTCGCCGCGTTCCAAAAATGGCGACAGGCCAATTCCGAGCTCCGCAGTTCGAACCATGGACTCAAATTGGCCCATGTGTGGTTCGGCTCAATCCTGGGTGAGGACGGCAAGCCGTTCAAAACCCGCAGCGGCGAAACCGTGAAACTGACGGACCTGTTGGATGAAGCCGAAGAGCGCGCCTTTAGAATCGTGTCTGAAAAGAACCCCGATTTGCCGGAGGCGCAGCGGCGCGAGATCGCGCGCGTGGTCGGACTGGGCGCGGTGAAATACGCCGACCTGCTGCCGAACCGGCAGAGCGATTACGTGTTCAGCTGGGACAAGATGCTGGCACTCAACGGCAATACCGCTCCGTATCTCCAGTACGCCTACACGCGGATCAAAAGCATTTTCCGGAAGGTGGCGGAAACATCGAACATCGAACGTCGAACAACGAACATTGAATTGACCGAACCCGAAGAAATTGTGCTGGCGAAGCATTTACTGAATTTTGGGCTGACGCTGGAAGCCGCGGCCGAGGAATACCGCCCGAATTTTCTCTGCAATTATCTTTTCGAACTGGCCGGAAAATTCACCGCGTTCTATGAAAATTGCCCGGTGCTCAAAGCCGATGACGCCACCCGGGCCGGCCGGCTCGCGTTATGTGATTTGACCGCGCGCGTTCTCCAACAGGGACTGGAAGCCCTCGGCATCGAAACGGTGGAACAGATGTGAGTAACGGAGAACCGCTTGCCTCCGGAGTGGAAACGGTTTAACAAGACGCTATGCAGACTCCCCTGGTGATGACGATTATCGGCCCGGATCGGACCGGGCTGGTCGAGTCCGTCGCGCGCGTGGTGGCCGAGCACGGTGGAAATTGGCTGGAAAGCCGCATGTCGCGGCTCGGGGGCGAATTCGCCGGCATCCTGCGCATTGAACTGCCCGCAGACAAAAGACAACCCCTGCTCGACGCCCTGCAAAAATTGCAGGGCGCCGGCCTGACCGTCGTCGTCCGACCCGATGACCCCAAGACGCCGGCGGCCTTGGGCCGGCAGACCCGGCTCGAAATCGTCGGGCACGACCGTCCGGGGATTGTCCGTGAAATCACGCACGCGCTGGCGCAGGCCGGCGTCAACGTCGAGGAATTCTCCAGTCAACTCCTCAGCGCGCCGATGTCCGGGGAAATCCTGTTCAAAGCCAGCGCGGATCTGCGGCTGCCGGAGGGCTGTGATCTGGCGGCGTTGAAAACCGAGCTGGAAAAGATTGCCGCCGATCTGCTGGTGGATGTTTCCCTGGTGGAATTGCAGCACAAAGGTTGAGACGCTAGAACCAGCGGCGGACACGGGCTTTATAAGCGCGATACGCGTCGCCAAACCTGGCCTCGAGATACCGTTCCTCCCGCAAAACGATTCTCCAGTGTACAAACGCCAGCACCGGCACCAGCAGGATCAGCAACCACAGGGCGTCGCAGCACAGGGTGATGCCCAGATAAAGAGTGATGAGCGACAGATAAAGCGGATTCCGCGATAACCGAAAGGGACCGCCGGTCACCAGCACGGTGGCGGGGCGGTCGGGACGCACGTTGGTGCCCGCCCGGTGCATGGTGGCGCTGCCCCACACTCCCAATCCAATGGCTGCGAGGCAGAACACGACGCCCCACATCCGTGACGGACCGGGCGGGAACGGCCGCAGAGGCATCAGCCACTGGCAGCACAACCCCAGCCCTAATCCGCCCAAAAAAAGCAACGGGGGACAGGCGAAAACCCCGGGCGAATCTTTTGAATGGTCAGCCACAGGCACAATCTGATGAAACAGTAACAGGGTTTGGCCAAAAGGCCAATCAGGAGACGGATTGACGCGCGCAAAACCCATCCGGCTTTATGCACAAAAATTCATGTTCAACCGCCGGGATTTGATTAACTCTTCACACCATGTTTGAGCTCCTCCAGACCGATCCGCAGACCAAAGCGCGGCTTGGGAAATTGCACACCCCACACGGCGTCGTGGAAACACCGGTGTTCATGCCCGTCGGGACGCAGGCCAGCGTGAAGGCACTCGACCCGCGCGAACTGCTGGAAATGGGCACCCAAATCATCCTCGGCAATACGTATCACCTCAATATCCGGCCCGGGCTCGACATCCTCCGCGCCGCCGGCGGCTTGCACCGATTTATGAACTGGGAAAAGCCGATTCTTACCGACAGCGGTGGATTCCAGGTCTTCAGCCTCGCCAAAATCAGGAAAATCAAGCCACACGGCGTCGAATTCCGTTCGCACCTTGACGGCTCACCCCTGTTTCTGGGCCCGAAAGAAGCGATGGAAATTCAGCGTGTCCTGGGCGCTGACATCGCGATGGTCTTCGACGAATGTCCGCCGCACGACGCGCCGGCCCGTGAGCAACGACTTGCCGTCGAACGCACCCTTCGCTGGGCGCGCGAATGCCGGGAACAGCCCCGCGCCGAGGGACAACTCGTCTTCGGCATCGTGCAGGGCGGCTCCAACGCCGCCTTGCGCGAGGAATGCGCCAGGGCGCTCGTCGCCATGGATTTCGACGGTTATGCCATCGGCGGCGTGAGCGTCGGCGAACCCGAGCCGGAAATGTTAAAGGCAATTGAAGTTACCGAGCCCTTTTTGCCCGCCCAACAGGCGCGATATGCCATGGGCCTGGGCACGCCCGCGCAGATGATTGAGTTGATGGCGCGCGGCGTGGACATGTTTGACTGCGTATTGCCCACGCGCGTGGCGCGCAACGGCACGGCGTTCACCCGCCGCGGCGCCTTCGGCCTCAAAGGCGCCGCCTACAAGGCGGATTTCCGGCCGATTGAAGAAACCTGCGACTGCTTCGCGTGCCGGCATTTCACGCGGGCGTACCTCCGGCATTTGCTGAACGTGAACGAGATTCTCGGTTTGCGGATGGTGAGCGTCCACAACTCGCATTTGTTTTTGAAAATCATGGCCGACGCGCGCGCCGCGATTGCGGCGGGGACCTTTGGCCGGTTCCACCGTGATTTCATTGCCCATTACGTGCCGTCGCGAAAGGTGCTTTCCGCACGCCAGGCGCAAATTGAAAGATAAAAAGACCTTGCTACCGTCCGGGGATGTGGCACTTTGTTGGGATTGTAAAAACAAATTTTGACAAGTTATGGAAAAGCCCAAGATTGTTGCTTATTTGAAGCCGACCTGCGGTTGGAGCCAGGGTGTCCGGGCGATATTGCGCAAATACGACCTGCCCTTTGAAGATCGCGATGTCATCAACGACCCCTTGCAGCGGCAGGAGATGATCGAGAAGAGCGGACAGATGCTCAGTCCGTGCGTCGAGATTAACGGTCAGATGCTCGCCGACGTCAGCGGTGAGGAAGTCGAGGCGTGGATGCTGGCGAACAAAATCGTGCTGCCCAACGACCGCGAGGCGGACGCGCCGACCAACCAGCCTTGCGCCAACGAAGCACCGGCGAGCGCACCGCTGAATTTTGTGCGCTGAAAAATAGATTTGTGGGGACGTTCTGTGAAGGTGGCTGACGTTTGCAACAATCACAAAATGTACTGACAAAACCGCGTTGGAAGTTTCCGGCGCGGTTTTTTCTTTAAGGCGATGCCGGTTGCAGCTTCCGGTGGGGCGAGCGTCCGCGCGGGCCGGTTGGTCAGGAGCCTCGCCCGCAAAAACGAACCGCTTCCTTTTCTTTCGTGAATTCAGCGGCGATTCCGGGTAAATAAAATCATGCGAATCGTTTCAAAGATTGCCGCCATGCAAGAACTGGCCCGGCGCTGGAAACAGGCCGGCACGCGGATCGGGCTGGTGCCGACGATGGGCTGTTTGCACGCGGGACATTTAAGCCTCGTCCAACACGCGCGCCGGGCCGTTGGCAAGCGCGGCGCCGTGGTCGTGAGCATTTATGTCAACCCAACGCAGTTCGGCGCGAACGAGGATTTTTCCAAATACCCGCGCGATTTGAAGCGTGATCTGAAGCTCTGTCGGGATGCCGGCGTGGATTTTGTCTTCACGCCGAGTGACAAAGAAATGTATCCACGGTGGGGCGAGGCTACTGACGAGCCGGCTCGTGAGGACGCTCGCCCCACCAAGAAATATAGCACCTATGTTGTGGAGGAAGAATTATCGCAGAACATGGAAGGCGCAGCGCGGCCGGCACATTTCCGGGGCGTGACGACCGTGGTGGCGAAGCTGTTCCATCTCGTGCAGCCGGACATGGCCGTGTTCGGCCAAAAGGATTTTCAGCAGGCGGCCATCGTCAAACGCATGGTCGCGGATTTGAATTTCCCGGTGAAAATCATCGTCGCACCCACGGTGCGTGAGACGGACGGCCTGGCGATGAGTTCGCGCAATAAATATCTCGATAGTCATTTGCGACGGCAAGCCACGGTGCTCTGGTGTGCGATTCAAGTCGCGCGCGTCACCGTCAAGAAAACGAACGTGTTTCCTGCCGCCCGGCTGAAGGCGGCGGTAAAAAAACTGGTCGAATGCGAGCCCGATGCGAAACTGGATTACGTGGAATTCTTTGAACCCGAAACGCTCGCGCCCGTGGCGAAAGTCAAGGCGGGCACCCAAATGGCGCTGGCGTTGTTCGTGGGCAAGACCCGATTGATTGATAACGCGCAACTGTAATGAAGCAATTCGACTTTATCATCTTAGGCAGCGGCATTGCCGGGTTGTCCTTCGCGCTGAAGGTTGCGCCGGGCCGGCGGGTGGCCATTGTCACCAAAAAGGACCGCGCGGAATCGAACACAAACTACGCGCAGGGCGGCATCGCGTCGGTGACGAGCAAGGAGGACTCGTTTGCATTGCACTTGCGGGACACGCTGACAGCCGGCGCGGGCCTGTGCAAGGAGAGCGTCGTCCGTACCATTGTGGAGGAAGGCCCGGCGCGGATTCAGGAGTTGATCGAACTCGGCATGAAGTTCTCCGAGCGCGAGGCGCCGGCCGGGGATGGCGGCAAGGAACTGGACCTGGGCAAGGAGGGCGGGCACTCGAAGCGGCGCATCCTGCACGCCAAGGATGTGACCGGGCGCGAGATTGAGCGCGCGCTGCTGAATGCGGTGGCCCGGCAGCCGAATATCCAGATGTTTGAAAATCACATTGCGATTGATTTGATTACCAGCCAGAAACTCGGCCACGCGGGCGCCAATCGCTGTCTTGGAGCGTACGTATTCGACAAAAAGGCCAATCGCGTCTGGGCTTTCACGGCACCGGCGACGCTGGTGGCCACGGGCGGCTGCGGCAAGGTTTACCTTTACACGACGAACCCCGACATCGCGACCGGCGACGGCGTGGCGATGGCGTATCGCGCGGGCGCGACGATTGCCAACATGGAATTCGTCCAATTCCATCCGACGTGCCTTTACCATTCGCAGGCAAAATCGTTTCTCATCAGCGAAGCCGTGCGGGGCGAAGGCGGTGTATTAAAAACGCTGGAAGGAAGGGAATTCATGGATGCTTATCATCCATTGAAATCACTGGCGCCGCGGGACATCGTGGCGCGGGCAATTGACAGCGAGATGAAAAAGAGCGGCGCGGAACACGTGTGGCTGGACATTACGCACCGGCCGGCGCGGTTTATCATCGAGCGATTCCCGAATATTTACCAGACCTGCCTGCGTTACGGCATTGACATCACCAAGGAACCGATTCCCGTCGTGCCGGCGGCGCATTATCAATGCGGCGGCGTGGTGACTAATGTGGATGGCGAGACGGATATCGCGGGGCTTTGCGCCGTGGGCGAAGCCGCCTGCACCGGCCTGCACGGTGCCAACCGGCTGGCAAGCAATTCACTGCTGGAAGCGCTGGTGTGCGCCCACCGCGCGGCGCAGAAAGCCATTTCCAGTCCGCTGCAAAAGATTGAGGCTGAAATTCCGCTGTGGCAGTCCGGCAACGCCCACAATCCGGACGAAATGGTGGTGGTGTCGCACAACTGGGACGAGATCCGGCGGCTGATGTGGGATTACGTCGGCATCGTCCGCACGAACAAACGACTGGAGCGTGCGGCCAAGCGCATCGCCAATTTGCAGGAGGAAATTCGCGAGTATTACTGGAATTTTATCGTGACCAGCGATTTGCTGGAGCTCCGCAACATCGCCACGGTGGCCGAACTGATTGTGCGCTGCGCGCAATTGCGCCCCGAAAGCC
This sequence comes from Candidatus Acidiferrales bacterium, assembly GCA_035499615.1. GTDB lineage: Bacteria > Verrucomicrobiota > Verrucomicrobiia > Limisphaerales > UBA11358 > UBA11358. Next base: position 62,407 of record DATJYM010000273.1, read on the forward strand.
GCGGCCTGCATTACAACCTCGATTATCTGCATCCCAATCCCGCCTGGGCCCAGCGCGATTCGATTTTAAGAAAATAGCGGTGGGTATGTCGCCGTCACGTCTCAGTGAACCGCCTGCAGTAAATCCAGATTTTTTCGGGTTTGATCCACCAGATCCTCAAACTGGGACAGTTGGGCCGGAGTGATTAAAATTCTCGGACTGTTGGTGCTGTAGTCCTGCAGGAAATATTGAATGACGCCGCGCCGTTGGCTGGTGAAAGCACCGACCCGCAGCCCGGACCGGGTGACGTAGCCGGCAACAAATGTGGGCAGCTCGGTCACTTTGTAATCGATCCGGGCAAGGTAATTCAACCCGTTGATCAGTGAATTCATTTCGTCGTAGTCCACCACTCTTTTCCACGCCCGTTGGTCATTGGCAACCACCTCGACGGCCATGCCGTATTGTCTGCGGCCGGTGCTTACATTCACAGATTCCTTGCCGATCACGTTGATGGTCAATGCGTCAACGGCTAAAGAACCGATCTGGCCGGCACCTTTGACAATGACCGTTCCGGTCTGGGCCTCGAACGTTTCCAATTCGGTCGGGGGCAGGTTGGTGATTTGGGCGCGAGCGGCAAGTGTGCATAAGCCCGAAGCCATGATTAAAGCGATGCAAAATCTGCTCATGAGGTTCCTCCTTGGAAATGGGTTGTCCGCATTTGGGTTTGAAACCCCGGCGAGCGGGGAAAGTTTCTCCCGTAAAGGACCGGTCAGTCCGGCCGCAGTGCTTTTAAAGATTGAATTTCTCCAATTTTTGTGGCTTCTTACGAACCGGCGCGCGGTTAGCTCAGCGGTAGAGCACCAGTATCACACACTGGGGGTCGCAGGTTCAAAACCTGCACCGCGCACCAGCTCACCCCCGGGTGAACCTTTGCGCCACTCCGTGCCAGGAAGCGACTTCAAGCCCATATCTACAGTCTTTTTTGCGGTTTTAATCCCCTCTTTTTTCGTGACAGGCAATGACACCAAAAGACCTCCAAAGCCATTTCTTTGTGCGTCTCTTTGTGCGTCATCCGTTGAACCGAACCACGGCAGTTTCTCAACCGCACTTCGCAATGCAAACAACGAGGCATCCGCATACGTGCTCGCCGTCAGCCGAGGGTCATTATGCCGCATTAGTTCCATCGCCTCACGTTGCGGAACGCCGGCCCGGTGCAGATTCGTGCAGAACGTGTGACGCAACGAATGAAAGTCCACAACACGCCCTTGCGAGTCAACTTTCTCAATACCAGCTTTTTTCAATATCAAATTGAACTTCTCCGAACGAGGAACAATACCCGCAAACACAAAATCACCCGCAACAGCATTCGAGGGACGGAACTTTGCCAATTCGGCCAGCAACACAGGATGCACCGGCAGGCACGCTTGCTTGTGGTTCTTGCTGATCGAAGCCCGTACCAACACCGAAGGCTTTTCGACGCTCAAGTTGAAATCTCCCCATCGTAACCGTTTTAATTCACCATGACGAATACCTGTCAACAATGCAGTTAGACACGCCAATCTATATTTGCCCGCCGCCTTTAACAAAACCTCTACCTCATCATCCGTGTAAGCACGCCGGGGACGAACTTCCCTTCCACGGGCCTCCACCTTCTGAACCGATGCCAGCGGATTCGACGCCAGCCGCTCTTGTGACACCATCCAATTCAAAACCCCCTTCGCGCTTGCAAGGTACTCGTTTAGTGTCTTTGGCGAGTGCCTTTGCCCGCTGCGCCACCTTACGAACGAATCCGGAGTCACCTGCCTGACCGATTGCCACCCGCAAGCAGCACACAACGATGTCAGCTTGTGTTCCTCCTGCCTGATATATTTCTCATCGCGGCCTTTAGCTTTCAAGTCGCCTATAAAATCACCAACGTGCATCGCCAGGAACGCTTGCGCTGCCTCCCTTTGCCCTCTCGGTGGAATCAGCCCGGCCAGTTCCCTCTCCCGTTCCTGAACGATTTTACGCGCTTTCTCCTCAGCCACCTGCCGGTCAGATACGCCTAACGCAATATACAAAATGCGGGTTTCCCCGCTCAGACGCAGTTTTAATGAATACAACCGCGACACCACCCGCTTGCCATTGCGAAGCCGTTTCGGCTTATAGAGAGTTTTTATCATACAACATTTTCCTTCTGGCCGTTACCCTGTTGCACCCTTTCCGCCCGCAGCCTATCCAAATACTTCCGCACATCCGACTCAAACAATCGCGCCGGACGCCCAGGCACAGGACGAGGCAATTTCCCCCTGCCGATCTCGCGC
>DATJYM010000274.1:0-28194 GCA_035499615.1 Candidatus Acidiferrales bacterium
CCGCGGACAATTGGACACAAGTTGCAGCTCTTTCCGGCAGATCAAACTTCCGGTCCGGAAGACCGGTTTCTGCCTCGGCGTGGCCAACCGCTGGCGGTAATACACTGGATCACCAAAAAACCCAAACTGGGCCGCCGTTACCGGGCATTCGATGATTACCGCAAACTCTTTCTGAAAATGACCGGCAGAACCAAATGGCTCGACGCGCGATTGTTTCTCGAGGACGTCAGTGTCTGGTTCCAGCGGCAACGCCGTTCGTTGTCCCGGCGCTGGCAACGAATCAAAAAGACAAGCCCTTGAACCATTGTGCAAGAGAGCATCCTGCTCATCCGGATTAAGTCCATCGGGGACGTGGTTTTAACCCTGCCCGCCGTTCATGCCGTCCGCGAGAATTTTCCATCCGCCCGGATCACGTTTCTCACCTCGGAGGAAAATGCTTCGTTGCTGGGCGGTTTTCAGGAGGTCAACCGGATCATCAAACTTGACCGCGCCGCATTGCGCTCCAGCCATCCGTTGAAGGTGGCCGTCGAATTCTTAGGACTGTTATGGCGGCTGCGCGCCGGGAGATTTTCCCTGGTCATCGACTTTCAGGGCTACGGCGAGACCGCCTGGCTCACCTGGCTTACCGGTGCCTCCCAACGTTGGGGACGGGTTCATCGCTCCAAACGTGGCTGGGCTTACACACGGCCAACGAAACCCGGCCCGGCGGTTCACCCCGCAGAAGCCCATCTCCATCTGCTGCAGCTGTGCGGCTTGAGAGTCAGCACGATCCGCAACGATTTTGGCCTGCCGGAAACAGCGGTGAACGCCGCCCGCGCCTGGTTCACCGAACACCGGCTCGATGCCGACAAACCCACCTTGTATGTGCAGCCGTTGACCAGCGGGCCGCACAAAAACTGGCCGCTGGAAAATTATCTCGTGGTCGCGCGCAGCTGGCGGTCGCGCGGTGTCCAGGTCGTCATGGGCGGCGGCCCGGACGATCGTGCCGCCCTGGAACCGGCAAAACGTGAAGGGTTCGCCGTCTCCGCCGGTGTCCCGTTGCTCGTTACCGCGGGGCTGATGAAACTGTCCACGCTCATACTTGGGGGTGATACGGGAGCCGTGCATCTGGCCGTCGCTCAAGGCAAACGAGTTCTAATGCTCCTGCACCAGAACACCCCAGGCAGCCCGCTGCCATTTCAACATCCCGATTGGGTGGTTGTCGCCGCCAGACCCGTGGCCATCGCCGGCATTCCGGTGGCCGACGTGCTGGCGGCAACAGAACGCGCCTTCAACGAATTAACCGGTAGTGTTTCTTGTTGAACCGCAGACCGAAGGTCTTTTCGAGCCAGAGCAGCCGCCGGTGTTTCTTCTCGCGGGCCGTCAACCGATAATGCGGATCGGCCCGGAAAATTCCCTCGGCCCCCGGCAGCCACGTTCGAATCAGCTGCGGGTGCGAACCCGTGAACAACCTCAGCGCGGCCGGATCGATTTGCGTATAATCCGCGGCGGCCTCCGGACGGTTCTGCCAGTATCTCTGGACGGCGGCGGATTTCAGGTTCATTTGCGCTTCGCTCCGCACCCAGCCGTAATGATAAATCGTCGCGCCCGTGTGCGCCGCGCGGGGATAACGCGACCGTTTGTGGTCCACCACCACATTGAAAAACAGCGATTCGCTTGACCACGCCGGAATCGTGTTGCGGAGGATGCGCACCTCGCTGCGATACCAGCCCGGCGACCAGAGGTAAGTATTGGCGTTGCCGTAGAAATGCAGGTAATCAAACGCGAGCGCCTCGATGCGGTCGTCGTTCAGGTGTTTTTCCATCGCTGCGCGGATTTTGGGCAGGTCATTTTCATGGACCACCTCGTCGGCCTCCAGATAAAACGCCCAATCGCCGGTGCAATTGAACAAGGCAATCGACTTTTGCTGGCCATACACAAACCCTTTCACACTGTAGTCGGGCCGGAGGCGCTCGTTCCACCGCGTGGGGAGGATGCGGATTTTGGGATCGCCGATGTCGCGCAGCATTTTTTCGGTGTCGTCGTCGCAGGGACCAAGCGCGACAACAAATTCGTCCACCATGGGCAGGACGGAGCGGATAGACGCGACGAAAGGATAGCCGAACTTTTGCCCGTTGCGCAGAAAGGTGAACCCGCTGACTGTCATTGACGGAGTTTCAAGTTTCAAGTTTCAAGTTTCAAGCCCGGAAACGCTGAAGCTTTAAGGAGTTAAAGCGTTGAGACGAACCGAACCTCTTTAACGCATCACGCTACAACGCTTCAACAAAAGCAGTTCAGTCACCGAATAATTTCTTTAACTTGTCGCGTGCAGCCGCCTCCCGCGTATTGCTGCCGGTCCCGGGCTTCCACTCCCGGGTGGCGAATTCAAAGTATTCACAGAAGTTGCCGACGTGTTTTTCCAGGACCGGTTCGGCCCGGCGCTCGCGGCATTGCTGGGCGGCACGCGGGTCATAGTGGGCGCAGTTCAGGCAGACACGCAGGTCGGCCCGGCATTTCATGCAGGTTTCGCCGCGCCCCGGCTGGCCGCTCAGCACCCACGGCTCGCCGCAATTGTAGCAGGGATGCGCCATTTACGATTTATGACTGATGGTTTATGATTGCCTTACCGCCGATGATGCCGTTCCCATCATCGATCGTAAATCCTAAATCATAAATTGAAGAAAACCCTTGCTGCTTTCTTCTGGTTTTTGGTTGCGCTGCTCGGGGCAGTGGCTTACGCGACGATTGCCTTGCGCCGGAATGAGCCGATCAACTCCGGTTATCTGGTCATTGCGGCGGTGTGCACTTACGCCATCGGCCATCGCTTCTACTCGAAGTGGATTGCCACGAGCGTGCTCGCGCTTGATGACCGTCGCGCCACGCCTTGCGTGGCCCACGATGATGGCCGGGACTTTGTCAAAACCAACAAGTTCATCGTTTTTGGCCATCATTTTGCGGCGATCGCCGGACCCGGACCGCTCGTCGGACCGGTGCTCGCGGCGCAATTCGGTTATCTGCCCGGGACGTTGTGGATCTTGATCGGAGTCGTCCTCGGTGGCGCGGTGCAGGACTTTGTCATTTTGTTTTCGTCCATCCGCCGTGACGGCAAATCGCTCGCGCAAATGGTGAAGGAGGAATTAAATTCGCCGGCGGGCATAATCGCACTGCTGGCCGTGCTGGCCATTCTGGTCATCCTGCTGGCCGTGCTGGCGTTGGTGGTCGTAAAAGCGCTGGCGGAGAGTCCGTGGGGTGTGTTCACCGTCGGGGCAACCATCCCCATCGCATTGACGATGGGTTGTTATCTGCGGTTGGTGCGGGTCGGCAAGGTGTTGGAAGCATCGGCCTTTGGTATTACGCTGTTATTGCTGGCGGTCTGGGGCGGCAAGCTGGTTTACCAAAGTCCGACGTGGTCACAATGCTTCACCCTGCACGGCCTCACGCTGGCCTGGGTCATTATCGGTTATGGCGTCATCTCCAGCAGCCTGCCGGTCTGGCTCCTGCTCGCGCCGCGCGATTACCTGAGCACCTTCATGAAGCTGGGCACGATTGTTGCGCTGGCGTTCGGCATTTTGCTCGTGCTGCCGGTTCTGCAACTGCCCGCGCTCACCCGGTTCACCGACGGTTCCGGCCTGGTGGTCGCCGGCAAAGTATTCCCGTTTTGTTTCATCACCATCGCCTGCGGCGCGGTTTCCGGCTTTCACGCGCTCATCGCCAGCGGCACGACGCCGAAAATGATTACGCGGGAGAACTACGCCCGGCACATCGGCTACGGCGCGATGTGTTGTGAATCCTTCGTGGCCATCATGGCGCTCATCGCCGCCTGCGCGCTCGACCCCGGAGTTTATTTCAGTATGAACGTCAAGGGCGACCCTGCCGCGACCGTGGCCCAGGTCACGGCACTCGGCTTTCCGATAACCACCGACCAAATGCATTCCCTGGCCAGCCAGCTTGGCGAAAAAACTTTGTTCGGCCGCACCGGCGGCGCGGCAACGCTGGCCGTCGGCATGGCCCATATTTTTTCCAGGGTCGTCAATGGAAGGGGACTCGACCTCTGGTATCACTTCGCCATCATGTTCGAGGCGTTGTTCATCCTGACGACGCTGGATGCCGGCACGCGCGTAGGACGATATCTCATCCAGGGTATTCTGCGTCATGTCTGGAAACCTTTGGGTGATCCGAAAAATTATTTCGCCACGCCGGTCGCCGCTGTGCTGATGGTGGGCGCGTGGGGCTATTTTCTGATTCAAGGCGTGCGCGACCCGCTGGGCGGCATCAATTCACTCTGGCCGCTGTTCGGCATTGCCAACCAGATGCTGGCGGCCATCGCGCTGTGCCTAGGCACGACCATTATTTTGAAGATGGCGCTTCAGCGCGGGACAGGCGCGACGCCTGTCCTGCGTTCCCCCCGGCTGGCGTTGGTCACGTTGGTTCCGTTGATCTGGCTGGTGGCGGTGACGTTCACTGCCAGCGTGCAAAAAATCTGGCATACCGATCCGCGCATCGGATTTCTGGCACAGGCAGGGCTCCTCCGTCAAAATTTTCCGGTTTTGGAGGATCAACTGAGCGCCGCCAAATCAGCCGGTGAGGCAACGGCCATGGCGGCGGCCGAAGAAACACTTCGCGCCAACCGGATGCTGGAATTCAATAATCTCCTCGACGCCGGTGTGACCGGAATTTTCCTGGTTCTGGTTATCGCGATTCTTTTGTTAAGTTTGCGCGAGTGGATTTTGCTGCTGTCCCGGCGCAAACCGGCGGTGCTGCATGAAACTGATCCAGTCTGGCTGCCGGACTATGCCTTAAAGGAAGCCGGGCCCGATCTTCGCACGGCGGCCGGAGCGGCGGTCATTGCGCTCGGCCTGGCGAAGGAATGGTCCGGCGAATCGCATTTCGAGCGCGCGCAACAAACGTGTGGAGGGCATTGCTTCGTCAATGCCCTGACTGAAATAAAATCCAATGAACCGGCGCCATTGGCGGAGTCAGGGAAGCGACAAAGTGCTTCCCTCCAAAAAATTTATGTTGCCGTCACGGAAGAACGATACAACGGTGTTCGCCGATGTTGTTAAACCCTGGAGGGCACTGCTTCGTCAGTGCCCCAATCAAAGAATTTGGGCAGCAACGAAGCGCTGCCCTCCAACGAAATGATGGCGGAACAGAGTTCAAGTTGGCACATCGGGCGCAAACATCCGGTTCACAATCCGACTGGGATTCAGGCAATCAAACGGCCATTGTTTTTGTGACGGTCAACACGCATCAAACGAAATCAATTTTGGCAAAACGCGATGTGGTGGAAGTGCTTCTTAAAGCCTGGCGTGAAGCAGACACGTGGTTGGTTGGGCGTTTTGTCATCATGCCTGGTCTTATTCATTTTTTCTGCGCTCCTCGCGACCTGTCGGTAAGCTTAAAACGTTGGATAAAGTATTGGAAAAGTCGGGTTTCTCTGCGCTGGCCTCGCCCGGTGGAGCAGCCCGTCTGGCAACTCGATTTATGGGATACGCGGTTGCGGCGCGGCGAAAATTACGATGAGAAATGGGATTACGTCTGGCGAAATCCCGTCCGGAAAGGATTGGTCGCAAAACCGGAGGATTGGCCTTATGCTGGTGAAATAACTGTTTTGGCGTGGCACGATAAATAAATCAGGGCACTGACGAAGCAGTGCCTTCCAGAATGAAATGAAACTCGGACTCTTTGGCGGTTCGTTTGACCCGGTGCATCTCGGCCATCTGCTCGTCGCGCAGGCGGCCATCGAGGAACTGGGTCTGGACCGGCTGTTTTTCATTCCGGCGGCGCAATCGCCGTTCAAGCCGGCAATCCAGCCCGCACCCGCTTCCGCCCGGCTGCCACTGCTGCGGCTCGCGCTCGCCGGCAGAACGAATTGCGAGATTTACGACCAGGAGATCCGGCGCGGCGGCGTTTCCTATGCCATCGAAACCGTGCGTGATTTCGTAAAGCGGTCTCCGCAAGCGGAGTTGTTTTATCTCATCGGCGCCGATAATGTCGCCAAGCTCAACGAGTGGCGTGAGGCCAACGAACTCGCGCGGCTGGCGCAGTTTGTCTTCATTCCACGCCCCGGTGAAGTACCGGTCACTTTTCCACCACCCTTTCGCGGAAAGACGCTGAAAGGTTTTCCGTTGGCGGTTTCGTCGTCGGAAATCCGGGCGCGGGTAAAAGCCGGGTTGGCCATCGAACCGCTGGTGCCGTCGGCCGTCGCCGAGGCCATCCATGCGACCAGACTTTATGCCTGATTACCAGCCACGGATGAACGCCGATAAACACGGATTGAGTTCGCGCGCGAAATTTTATCTGTGTCCATCTGTGTCCATCTGTGGTTAAATTTCCACGGAAGTATGGATTCTAGAAAACTGGCTTTGCTTTGCCGCGAGTTTGCGGACAACAAAAAGGCGGAGAACCTCGTCATCCTCGACGTGCGCAAAATATCGTCGGTGACGGATTACTTCGTAATTGTCTCCGGCACGAGCGAACCGCATCTGCGCGCCATCGTGGAGGAAATCACCGGCCAACTGCGCCAGGAGCACAGTGTGCGCCCGCGCGCGGTGGACGGTACGATCCATGGCGCGTGGGTGGTGCTGGATTACTTCGACGTGATCGTCCACATCATGCGACAGGACGTGCGTGAACGCTATGATCTGGAAGGCCTCTGGGGCGATGCCGCGCCGGTAAAGCCGAGAAAGACGAAAACGCTGAAGCGGTAAGCCAAAGCTGAAGCCCCTTTGCGGGAAAATAAACAGGAATCAGAGGTTGAAGCGAGACCCAAAATCAAGGGATCGCATTATGGCATGAGTAATCCACACACAGAGCTTCGAGTCGCTTTTCATCAAGGGAATGATTACCAACCTTGCGTATCATGTGCGATGTGACAAACCCACGTTCGTCGTAGGCCACCAGCAAAACGCGCCATTTGTGTTCGTCGTCTCCACTTATCGATACTGGCTTGGAACCCAACCAATCATTTGAGTCCTGGGGAAACAAAACAGGCACGAATGCAAAGCCGGTCCAATGAAGTGCGGTTTCGGATACGTAAAGAAGCACCCGAGAATTCTTCGATTCCCAAGCAGGTGTCCCCAATGTAGAAATGACTTCTGCCCGAGTCGTTCCTTTGATGTCCAGGAATGCCAAAGCTCCCTTCGAATAAACCTGGCCCTGGAATACGTCCGTCCGATTCGGTATTGCGCAGCCGCTTAGTAAAACAAGCCACAGGGCAACAGCAAGATTCCCCATCGACTTCATTCATTATTCTCGGAAATTCACAAACTGGACGGCGACGGGAAATTCCTTTGCGCGCACAGCGGCGATGACGGCCTGTAATTCATCCCGGCTCTTGCCAGTCACGCGTACCGTGTCGCCCTGAATCTGCGTCGTCACCTTGAATTGGCCTTCGCGGATAGAGCCGGTGATCTGCTTGGCAACGGTTACTTCAATGCCCTGCTTGATCTTGATGACCTGCCGCGCGTGGCCGAGCGGCGAAATGTCCGGTTCGCACTGTTCGACGCTCTTGAGGCTGATACCGCGCTTGGCGAGCTTGCCAATGACCATTTCGTTAAGCGTGCGAACCTTGAAATCGTCTTCGGCAGAAAGCTTGATCTCGTTTTTCTCCAAAATGATCTCGGCCTTGCTGCCCTTGAAGTCGAAGCGGTTGGCCAATTCCTTTTTGGCCTGGTTCACCGCATTTTCAATTTCCATCGAGTTGACCTGCGAAACAATGTCGAATGAAGGCATGTGGAAAGCGTAGAAAACTTCCCGCCGTGAGGCAAAACCAATCGGCCTGATTTGAACTCATTTCGTCTTCAACCAAACAATCGCGAACAACAGAACGCACACGGCGACAAAAAAGTAAGCCAGCCAGTAGAGTTTGCGATGGAAGTTCAGCAATCCTCGTGGACCGAATGTCCCGAATCCGCGTTGCCGATAAAGCGGCACCCGCGCAAAGAAAAGCAGGATGCTCCCTGTAACTCCGAATCCTAAAGCAACATAAAACAAAACGACGGCGTCAGTGGTTTTGAGGAGGCTTAACGCCGGAAGCAAAGTGTCCGCCAAAACGGGAACTGCCGGGATGACGAATAGAAGAGAAAATACCAGCACCCAATCCGGCGGGATGTACCAAACTGACGATTTCTTTCCCATTTCCTCTATTGCACCTTCTGCGGCATCTCACCGGACGCCTTCACCATGTCATCGAGGAGTTTTTTGAAATCCTCCAAGCCGGTGGCGGGCACGATGATGGTGTCACGGCGGCCGCCGACGTCTTCAGTGATGCGCAGGAAACGGCCGCGCGGATTTTCCTTGAGAGTGAAGAGGAAGGTCTTGCGCTCGATCTGAACCTTGTCGGATTTCAGAGTGTCCTCGTTAACCTGCGGCTTGGACTGCCCATAAGGACGCCGCCCAAATGGCGATGGCCGTTCGTTTGAGATCATATTTCCCGCTGAAGGCGCCCGCGCTGGCGTTCCATCCAGCTAATCGCAAATTTCTACCGGAACGGCGGTTTGTCAACAGGTAAAATCTACAAAATATTGGCCGCCCGCTCGGCCAGTTCGGAACGCTCACCCTTCTGCAATTCGATGTGGGCGGCAATATCTTCGGCGCGGAACCGGCTGACAACGTAGTTGAACCCGTTCGACGACGAGTCCACGTAGGGATTGTCAATCTGGTACGGGTCGCCGGTGAAAACGATTTTTGTGCCGTTGCCGACGCGGGTGATGATGGTCTTGGCCTCGAGCGGCGTCAGATTTTGCGCCTCGTCAATGATCATGAACTGGTTGGCGATGCTACGCCCGCGAATATAGCTCAGCGCCTCGACGACAATGCTGCCGGAACGCATCAGGTCGGTGCTGCGGCGATGGTCATGGCCCATGTTCAGATCACTCAACATTTCGAGGGCGTCGTGAATCGGCTGCATCCAGGGCGCCAGTTTTTCCTCGAGCGACCCCGGCAGAAAACCGAGTTCCTTGCCCATGGAAATGGTCGGGCGCGCGACCACGAGGCGGCGGAACTCCCGGTCGTTCACGGTGCGCTTCAAACCGGCGGCCATGGCCAGCAGAGTCTTGCCGGTGCCGGCCTTGCCCATAAGCGTGACCAGCTTGACCCGGTCGTCGAGCAGCGCGTCGAAGGCGAAGTGCTGTTCGCGATTGCGCGGTTTGATGCCCCAGACACCTTCCCGCGAGTCAATGATGGGGACGAGCTTGGTGCCGGTCGGGTCCACCTTGGTGAGCGCGGCCTTTTTGGAATTGGCTTCGTCGAGGAGCGTGCAGTACTCGTTGGGGAAATAGGTCTTGCCGCCGGCCAGTTCGAGTTCACCTCTGGCGCGGAATGCGGCCAGCTTGTCCGTGCCGACCGGCATCTCCATCATGCCAGTGTAAAGGTCGGTGATGAAAACCCGATCGGTTTCGTAATCCTCGGCCTGCAAACCCAGCGCATCGGCCTTGATCCGCAGGTTGATGTCCTTGCTCACGAGGATGGTCGCATTTTTCGGCTGGGCCTTCTGGATGGACGCGGCGAGGGAAAGAATCCGGTTATCCACGGTGTTGCCGTGAAAATGGGCTTCGCCGTTGATGTGGCCGTTCTTTTGGAAGACGATTTTCAATTTGCCGCCGTTGGGCAGTTTCACGCCTTCGCTCAGGCTGCCGTCGCCGCGAAAACCGTCGAGCATCCGCGACACCATGCGCGCGTTCTGGCCCAACTCGGATGATTCGCGTTTGAAACGGTCAATTTCCTCGATGACTTCGATGGGGATTAAAACGGCGTTTTCCTCGAAGCTGAGCAGCGAATTGGGGTCGTGCAGGAGGACGTTGGTGTCAATGATGTAGTTTTTCACTAAAGCAAATTGAGTCGTAACGGGCAAAACTTAAAACGTACCCGGGAAAAAACAAGCCGGCTTGTGCAAAAAGGATGTGACATTTCCATATTACTTTTTCAATCGGGCCATCCGGTGATGCCAGTCCTTGATTTGGCCATGCACGGCGGGCAATTCATAATGACCGGAGTACAGGAAATTTTCCAGCATCCCGAACAAATCGAAGTCCACAAACCGCGGCCGTCCTCCCAGCAAGAACGGCTGGTGTGCGACCATTTCCTCGAAAGGTAACAGCCTTTGCTCCAGCAACTTAAGCCAATCATTCCGCTGTGCGTACCACTGGCCGATGCAGCCACGACCGAACTTCCGCTCCTTGTGTCGCAGCCAATGGACCTGCGCGGCCTTCGGGGTGTGCTCCTTCCAATAGATATCGTTCAACCGGAATGTCGCACCTTCAATCTCGTTTTCAATGTAACGCCAGAGGATGGATTGGACGCCTTCGAGTTCCTGCGGGAAAAGCCCGAGGCCCAGTTCCTCGTCGAGATATTTGGCGATGACCTGCGTATCGTCGCTGAGTTCAAACACCACGTTTTTTCCGTCCCGGATGATGGGCACGCCATAATAGCGTTCCTTGGTGAGTTTCCACACCAAGGAACGATCGGTACTGGGGATGTTGGTGATTTTGAAAGGGGCGCCGGAAAATTCCAGTATGCGGCGTTGAACAATGCAGAAAGGACTCCACGGAAACTGAATCAATTCAATCATATGAAAATCTTCGCGTTTGCCGGCTAAAGTACTTTAGGGCCGATGTCCGAGGTTGACAAGTGGGAATTCACGGCCACGGTGAAATGAGTAATTGGTTAAACGGGTTAAATAAATCGGATCAACGGCCACCCCACTCGACTCATTTAACCAATCACTCATTTAACGATTCGCTGTTCCCTTCAATCACCACTTTACACTGTTACCGCCCGGGACTACAGTCGCTTCATGGCATCTGATTACGACGCAACGGAGTTTGTGGACACTGACTTTCAGGCGCACAAAACACCCGGGCTGTCCGCCGGCGACCCGCTTCGCCCGCCTACGCGCGAGGAAGTGGACCGCAAAGTTGTCGAAGCCCAGCAAAAACTCGCCGAATTGAAACGCGCGCAGGAGGATTTGGAACGTGAACGCGCCTCGCTGGAGGAATTGCGCCGCCGGCAGACGGAATTCCAGACCGGCCGGCAGGAAATGATCCATAGCTTGACGCGCGGACTGGGTTTGCTGGAGGAAGCCGAGTTCAATACCCGCCGCGACGCCGAGCAAATGGTCAAGACCATCGGCGATTTCCGCGACGCCCTCACCAAAATCCAGGCCATTCACGACGAGGTCTGGACCAAGGAAAATTTTAACATCGAACTCACGCGTGCGTTGACCACGATTGAAAACGCGCGTATGGAATGGAACACGGCGCGGCTGAAAGTCCCGGTTTTGTCCGGCCCGGCGCCGGAGAAGTCACAACCCGAAAAGGCGCCGGCGCCCGCCGCGTCGCTGCTGGCAGACGCCAGTTTCGGCCAATTGTGCAAATTCGGCCTGGCGATGACCTGGCCGCTGATCCTGGTGATTCTGGGCGCCATCGGCGTGTTGGTGGCGTTCTGGATGACGACCCCATTGCCGGTGCATCACTGAAATCCGTCGTATGGCGTCCGCGAAGAAAAAGGGTAAAAAAGGTGATCCGATTTCCGAGCGCGCCCGCGCGTTGAACGACCAGATTGCATCGCTCGAAGCCGAAATCAAGCGGCTCGACTCCCAGTTGCAGCATACGCCCGTGCCCCGGCTCCGCTCCACGGCCGTGCCGCATGGCGCAACCGTTGCCCGCGCGCCCGAGCCGCCGGTTCCCGCTCATCTCGCGCATGAACCGGTTTTTGAAGAAGTAAAACCGGTCCGGCCCGCCGACGAAACTACCACGCCCGACCAGTTCAACGAATTCGGCGTCCGCAAGTATGATTTGCCGGGGCTGTTTGGCCGTCTTCGCCAGCAATTTCGCCGCCCGACCACTTCCAATCCGCGACTCGTCACCTATCTGGCCGCCGGCGGCGTCCAGGGGTTGCGCCCGTTGCGCTATGAAAAACGCGTTGCGCGCAACCGGTTCATTCTGGTGGTCATCGTGCTGTTCCTGCTCCTGGTGGGCATCTTGTCCGTCGTCGTTCACAACCATTGAATCCGACGCTGTGAAAAAACAATTTATCGAACTATCCGTCGCCACGCGCGACGGCCGATTCACGGCACGGTATTCCCCGAAAGGCCTCGCCGAAATGGATTTTCCGTCCAATGATTGCAGGAGACGGGGTGACGGGTCTCAAATATCTTCCACTTCCACCGGATCAAAGAAAGACTCCTCACGTCGTCTCCTGCCGGATCCCGATAAAATCCGCGATTGGCATCACGCCACGCAAGCCGCGCTGAAAACCATTCTGGCCGGACGCGCGGCGAAAAAACTGCCGCCGTTGGACACGACCGGAACTGAATTTCAGCAGGCGGTCTGGCGTGAACTTCGAAAAATCTCTCCCGGCAAAACAAAGAGCTACGGCGAGATTGCCCGGGCGATTGGCAAGCCAAAAGCCGTCCGCGCTGTGGGCGGCGCCTGTGGTGCGAATCCGATTCCGGTTCTGGTTCCCTGCCATCGGGTGCTGGCCGCCAACAACAAACTGGGCGGCTTTGGTGGAGGATTGGAATGGAAACGCAAATTATTAGCGCGCGAAGCTGTCAAATTCTGAAATTGCGTAATTTGGTTCGGAGTGCCGCCTTCAGGCAATTCGGGGAGGCCGCCTGAAGGCGGAACTCCAAACGCGATGAGTTCACGGCCACGAAAGTTTGTTCGAGCCGGCTTCGGGAATGACGGGTTCCGCCTGCTGACTGCTGGTCTCTGGTTTCCGCCCTCCGGCCTCCGATTTTGGATTTTCGATTTCCGGTTTGACCCGCAAAGCATCCGCCACGGCTTGGGCCAGCTTCTGGCGGAAGTCAGCGTTTTCAATCTGCCTGGCATCTCTCGGATTGGACAGGAAGCCCGCCTCAATGAGCACCGCCGGACGGTGTTGTCCGTGAAGCACCCCGATGAAACGCGCCCGGCAGACACCGCGATCTTCCATCCCGGTGGCGTGAAGCAATGCGCCCTGCAGCCGGATGGCAAGCTGCAAGTTTCCGGCGTCAAAGGCGTTGTTGGGGAAGTTTTCAGACCAGTAGTCACCGAAGCCGCGCGTCAATGTCGAAGGCATCCCGGTGGGGGTAAGGCAATAAGTTTCAATCCCCGCCGGGATCGTGTCCGGCGCGAGCGAATTGAAATGCAGACTGATGAACAAATCGGCGTGGTGCTCCTCGGCAAAGGCGACCCGGTTGGACAGCGAATCGTCCACATCACTTGTGCGCGTGAGGAAAACCTGCCAGCCTTCCTGTTCCAGCAACGGCGCCAGGCGCCTAGCCCAGTCCAGGGTGAATTCCTTTTCGAACCGGCCGTCCAGGATGCTGTGCGTGCCGCTGTTCATCCCGCCGTGCCCGGGATCAATGACAATGACCGGATTGGTTTGCGGCAGTACCAAAGGCGGGCCACAAAGCAGAGGCTCCAGATTTTTCTGCACATCGAGCCCGTACACGAAAATCTGGCCGTCAATGATTTGCGGTCCGAATCCAAGATGGATTTCTATTCCGTTCCAGGCCGCTTCCCGACTGCCGATGGCCAAAATCATTACGCCATTGGAAGAGCCAATCGCATAACTGGTGACCGGCTGATTCGACAACAGATGTGGTTTGCCCATACCATGTTCCGCCGCCCAATTGTCCAGCGATACCCAGGTCATGACCGGTTTGGCCGGTACCTGCCGTCCGGGAGCCACGGGTGGCTGCCACTCCTCCACCGGGGCGGACATTGCATTCGAGGAAGTGACCGGCGCCAGCACCTTGACTGGATGTGGTCCAAAGGGATTGCGGAGGGCATTGGTATTGACCCAGCTCATCGGCAGCGGGTTGCCACCACCGGGTGGTCGGGCCGGGCTGGTGTCGCAACAAAACATCACGGCGAAAACGATTCCGACAAACTTGTACACCCGGCCATTGTGCGGAAGGAAAAAACCGACTCAAGCTGTTTCGTCATTTACGACTTACGATTTACGATTTACGATTTTTGTCCATTGAAGATTCTTGTTGCCATCACCGGAGCCAGCGGGGCGCTTTACGCGCAGCGCCTGCTGGACAATCTGGAGGCGCACGCCCACGAAATCCATGTCGTGCTCAGCAATTATGCGCAACAGGTCGTAGCGGAGGAGTTGCCGGCCGGGTTGAAACTGCACGCGGGGGTGAAGCTGCACAATGTCAAGAGCATGAACGCGCCGTTCGCCAGCGGTTCCAATCCGCCCGACGCCATGGTCGTCATCCCTTGCACCATGGGCACGATGGGCCGCATCGCCCACGGTTACAGTGAAGACGTTTTATTGCGCGCTGCCGACGTGGTATTGAAGGAGAAGAAAAGACTGATTCTGGTGCCGCGCGAAACGCCGTTGAGCCTGGTTCACGTCAAAAACATGGAACTGCTGCTGCAGGCCGGCGCGACCATTCTGCCGGCAAATCCGGGATTTTACACTAACCCGAAAACGGTTCAGGAGGTCGTGGACACCGTGGTCGCTCGGGTGCTGGACCATCTCGGCCTGCCGCAAAAGCTCGTGCCGCGCTGGGCGGAAGAAAAAGAATGAACATGAAAAACGGGAAACATCCAACATCCAACATCCAACATCGAATGCCCAATGGAGCGGTAATGGACATCTGGCAGTTCAATGATGGCAATCAGGAAAACCGCAAATTCGATCTGGAAGAACGGCTATTAGAATTCGCCTCGGCGGTGATTGATCTTTCGGAGAAGCTTCCAAATTCGCGCGCAGGAAATCACGTTGCTGGGCAGATTTTGCGTTCCGGCACCTCGCCGTATCCGAATCATGGCGAAGCTGAAGTTGCCGAGTCGCGTGAGGATTTCATTCACAAGCTGAAGATCTGCCTGAAGGAACTTCGTGAAACCCGCCGCTGGGCGAGGCTGATCAAACGCAACGGCTGGGGCAAGGATGATCTGATGCTGCCTCTCATTTTGTCTGAATCGGATGAACTGATCCGCATTTTCTTTTCGAGTATCCAGACCGCGAAGATGAATGCTTTGGCTGAACGGCGCAAGGCATTGGTAAAGTATCCTTCCGGAGAAGCCGGCTGAAAATTGGATGTTGGTTGTTCGAAGTTGGATGTTGGATGTTCTCCCGACTGAATGATTTCACTGATCAAAAAATGGGCTTCGTTCGTCCGTTTCTCGCACACCCTCTTTGCCTTGCCGTTCGCGCTGGCCGCAATGGTGGTGGCCGCGCGCGACCACCGCGGCTGGCCGGGTTGGAAAACCTTCGGCCTGATTCTCATCGCGATGGTCTGCGCCCGGACCTGCGCCATGGCGTTCAACCGGATCGTTGACCGCAAATTCGATGCACTGAATCCGCGCACGGCCAATCGCCACCTGCCTACCGGACAAATTTCCGTAGCCGGCGCCGTCATGCTTTGTGTTCTGGCCGCGGCCGGTCTGGTAGCCGCAAGTTATTTTCTAAATGCGCTGTGCTTTTACCTTTCGCCCGTGGCTCTGGTGGTGATTTGTTTTTATTCGCTTACCAAGCGGTTCACGGATTACACGCACGTTTTCCTTGGACTTGCGCTGGCACTGGCGCCGGTCGGCGCATGGCTGGCAGTCAAAGGAGCAGACGTGTCGGTTCTGGAGGTTTTGCAGATGACCACGCTGGCCCTCGCCGTGGTCTTATGGCTGGTCGGCTTCGACATCATTTACGCGCTGCAAGATTACGAGTTCGACAAGTCGCACGGCTTGCACTCGCTGGTCGTGGCATGGGGGCCGAAGAACGCCCTGGCCGCCGCGTTCCTCGCGCACATGATCATGTGCGGGCTCCTGCTTGCCTTCGGGTTGCTCTGCCAGTTTCGCATCGCCTATCTCCTCGGCTGGTTTATCATCGTCGGTTGCCTCGTGCTGGAACACTGGGTTGCGCGCCGACGCAGTCTGAACTGGATCAATCTCGCCTTTTTCCGGCTGAACGCACTCGTCGGCGCGGTTTTCCTCGTCGTCACCGTTGCCGAGGTGTTGTTTCAGGGCGGGTTCAAGCTGCGTTGAAACGTTATTGACCGCCGAAAACACAAGACGACACGGATGGAACGGTACGTGGCGTGCGCCGTCGCCTTATCGCCAATTCCTGTGCGGGCGCGCAACCGGCTTCCGCCGGTGTTTCAAATTTGGTTCACGTTCCCGGGTGGAATGCCCCGCTCCACTCGCACCATCCCGAGCCAGCCGGAAATCCACCTGCTTCTTGAAGCTGTCCACCTTGGCCACCTGCACCTGCACCTTGTCGCCCAGCCGGATCATCCGGCGGGTGCGCCGGCCGGCCAGTTGGCTCCGGTCGGAATCGAACACATAAAAATCGTCCTCCAGAAAGGACAGATGCACCAGACCGCTCATCGCCAGTCCCGGCACATCCACGAAGAAACCAAAGTTGCGCACGTCAGTCACCAGTGCCGGATACGGCGTCGGCCTCAATGACTTGAGCTGCGCCTTCAGGAAGGCGTACAACTTCACATCCTTGCTGTCTCGCTCGGCGTCGGCGGAATTGCGTTCGGTATCGGAAATATGTTCGGCGGTTTCCTTCAACGAATGGACCGGACCATGGCCGCCCCGGGACAACGCGCGATGCACCACCAGATCGGCATACCGCCGGATAGGCGACGTGAAATGTGTGTACTTGGCCTTGGCCAAGCCGTAGTGACCGAGTGGCTCCACCGTGTAACGGGCGCGCATGAGCGACCGGAGAAACCCGATCTTGAGCGCCGCGCCGATGGGAATCGTATCGAGCATTTGCAGCAGTTTCTGAACCTCCGTCCGTCTTGTCAGATTGGCGCAAGGCACTCGATGGCTGAGTACTTCCTCGCGATATTCCTGCAACCGCCGTTCGTCCGGCTCCTCGTGCACCCGGTAAATCGCCGGCACATTCCGGTCCATCAGCCGGCCCGCTACCGCCTCGTTGGCCAGCAACATGAATTCCTCGATCAACTGGTGGGAAATGTCGTTCTCCACTTTCTCGATGCGCGACACGCGGCCGTGTTCGTCCAGCCGGATTTTCATTTCCGGAAAATCCAGGTCCAGCGAACCGGCCTTGAACCGCAACCGCCGGATCCGCTGGGTCAGTGCGTTCCCGTCATGCAGCATCTGCTCAATCCGCCCGTCTGGTTTTCGCTGCAAAATCGCCAGCACTTCCTTGTAAGTAAACCGGCGTTGCGAGTGAATCACCGCCGGATAAAACTCCGTTTTCAGTATCCGGCCTTCATCCGACATCAGAAACTCCACACATTTGGTCAGGCGATCCACGTCCGGTTTCAAAGAGCACAGTTCGTTGCTCAACGCTTCGGGTAACATCGGGATCACCCGGTCCACCAAATAAGTTGAATTACCCCGCCGGCGTGCTTCGGCATCCAGTGCCGTGCCCGGTTTTACATAATGCGACACGTCCGCAATGTGCACCCACAGCTTCCATTGCCCCGGCGAAATCCGTTGCAGACAAATTGCGTCGTCAAAATCCTTTGCGTCGTCCGGGTCAATGGTGACGACTGGATGCCGCCGGCAATCTTCGCGCCCGGCCAGTTCGTGCGGCGAAACCGCGGTGCCGATGGCCCGGGCCTCCTGCAGTACTTCCTTCGGAAAATGCAATGGCAGGTTGTACTGACGCAGCACCGATAACATGTCCACCCCTTCCTCATCCGGCGAGCCGAGCACCTCGATGATTTCGCCTTCCGGGTTGGTGTGCCGCGATTCCCACTCGTGCAACTCCACCACGACCTTGTCGCCGACGTTGGCCGGGCGGCCAAAATCGCGCGGCGCCGGCACGTAAATGTCGTGCGGCATGCGCGGGTCATCGGGAATCACGTAGAGAAACTCGCGGCCCCGCTGCAACGTACCGACCATCTGTGTCCGTTTCCGTTCCAGGATGCGAATCACCACGCCGGTCTCCTGTGCGGGTCGGTCGGAGCTCGACCGCTTCGCCCGGACATCGCGCCGCACCAGCACGCGATCTTCATGGAGCGCAGTGCCGGTGGCTTCCTGCGGAATCATGATTTCCTTCAACTCCGGGTCGTCAGCCTGCAAAAAGCCTTTCCCCTGGCGATTGATACGAATCCGGCCCGGGACGAGGTCCGCCTCGCGCGACTGGATGTAACGATTCCCTTTCGTGCGGGTGACGCGGCCGGACTGTTCCAGCCGGCGCAGCACGCCCTGCAATTCCTGCTGGCGACGGGGTGCCAGCCGGAGATGCCGGAGCAATTCCGGCACATTGGCCGGCGCATAATCCCGCCGGCCCAGTAATCTTAAAATCTGCTCTTCCATAAATCCATCCTGCCACTCCCTCCGGCCTGACTATCAACACTCAACCATCAGCCGGCTTGACCTCACTTTGCCCGATTCCCGGCACATTACCAGTGCCGACTCGAAACGGATTACCGAATCAAAGTTGAACCTCCTGCGTAACAAACTCACTTTCCCAAACGTGCATTTGCTGTTAATTGTTGTGGGTGAACTTTTTCGTTCAACGCAGCGAGTTGCGCGACCTTTACGACAAGGTCGCCGCCGGCGAACGCATTTCCGAGGCCGACGCGCTTCGGTTGTTTGAGTCCCGGGACCTGAACGCCGTCGGCGCCATTGCCGATTTGGCGCGCCAGAAAAAGGTCGGCAACCGCGCCAGCTACATCATCAATCGCTACGTCAACTACTCGAACTACTGCATCTTGTCCTGCCAGTTCTGCTCGTTCGCGCGCAAGAAACGAGATGCCGACGGCTTCCAGTTTTCCGTCGAGGAAATCGTCCACAAAGCGCGCGAAGCCTTAAAGCTCGGTATCACCGAATTGCACATCGTCGGCGGACTGCATCCGTCCCTGCCGTTCAGTTATTATACCGACATGCTCACGGCGCTCCGGGCACTCAATGATGAGGCGGTGGGGCGAGCGCCGTCACGAGCCGGCTCGTCAGCAGCCTCGCCCCACCAGGGCGGCGCGCCGGCGACAGCGCGCCCTGCCCAGCGTCTACACCTCAAATGTTTCACGGCCATTGAGATCCTGCACCTGGCCTGGCTCGCCAAAAAATCCGTGGTGGAAACGCTGCAGGAATTGAAAGCAGCCGGGCTCCATTCGCTTACGGGCGGCGGCGCCGAAATTTTCCGCAAGGAAGTCCGTTCGGCCATCGCCAAAGGCAAGGAATCCGCCGACGAATATCTGGACGTCCACCGCACCTGGCACAAGATGGGCGGACGCAGCACCTGCACGATGCTTTACGGCCACGTCGAATCGCCGGCCGATCGCGTGGACCATCTGCGCCAATTGCGCGCTTTGCAGGACGAGACACGCGGTTTCGTCGGCTTCGTGCCGCTGGCATATCAGCCGCAGGACAACGACGTTCCGGTCGAGAATCCGCCGACCGGCTTTGATTCATTGCGCACCATCGCTGTCAGCCGCATTTACCTCGACAACTTCGATCACATCACCGCCTACTGGGTGGGCCTGGGGCTGAAACTGGCGCAGGTGGCATTGAGCTACGGGGCGGATGATTTGCACGGCACCATCATTGAGGAACATATCTTTCACATGGCGGGCGCGACCTCGCCGCAATTGCAGACCGAGGCAGACATGCTCAAAGCCATCCGCGAAGCCGGTCGCGTCCCCGTCCAACGCAACACCTTTTACGAGCCGATTAAAGTTCTTGCGGACGGCCACGATGCCGAAGCCGCAGAAAATTCAGGGCACTCGAAAGTGCTGGAAGACAACCTGGCAACGGCATGAACCATAACACGTCTATATTACGTATCGGCCTGACTTCTCCGTTCACCACCGTAATGATCATTTGTTCAGCGGTGCTACTGAGCGGGTGCTCGACGGTGGTGACATATCAACCCAACCTGCCCCCGGGACCCGAGAGGAAGCCGGGTTACCCGATTCCCGTTTATACCCAGGATAAGACAGTTCCCAGGCCCTGCGAACTGATCGGAACCGTCTCCATCAGCGGCGGCTATTTCACCATGCGCGGTGGCTCGGCCGAGGAAGAAACGGAACGGATTATAAAAATCGCCTGGAAAAAAGGTGCCGACGTTGCACGGGTGAAATTGGTCCAGGATCCGGGTTTTACCAGTGCCAGTTATAGCATGGAGGCTCAATTGCTGCGCTATGCGGATACCTGGGAAACCATTCCCATTTCGATGCAGAGTTTCACCAACTATCTCGACAGCCACCAAAAGAAGCTCGACCCGATTGAAGGGATCTGGGAGGCGACCGGAACGAATCCGCATCGCATCGGCATCATACGAGACCGCTTCCAACCAGGCCGTGATTTTGTCGGGTTTATTATCAACACGACCGATCCTACCTGGCACAAAGGCTACAAGAAAATTGACATCCAACGCGGACCTCAACCCGGCGGTTACATCCTGGATTATTACCTCGAAGATTTCAGCAAAGCGGAAACCACCGTCCTCCTGGGACAAAGTTCGAGGTTCCGGTTGAACATGCCGACCACCGACGAGGATGCCGACATTATCACTTATACCCGGGAAAGCCCGTAAATTGTTTTCACCCTTCAACGACTGAAATGCCTGCCGCAGAGACCAGCAAATTCCGCATCGGCTCGGTGAAATATCTCAACGCGGTGCCGCTCACGCGCGGCATCGAGGACAATGTTTATTTTGCCACTCCGGCCCAACTGGCCGAACTGCTCCGCCGCGATGAGCTCGATGCCGCGCTCGTCAGCATCACCGAGGTCCTGTTCCATGACCGTTACGACATCCTCGACAGCGTCGCCGTCGCGTCACTGGGCGAGGTTTACAGCGTGTTGCTGGCGCATTGCGTGCCCTTGGAGAGAATTACGGAGGTTTATTGCGACCCGGCGTCGCTGACCAGCGTAAATCTGCTGAAGGTGCTGTTGGCGGAACGCGGATTGGCGCCGGAGTTCAAGCCGCTGCCGGATTACGACTCCGCTCCGGAGCGGGATGCGGTGCTGTTGATTGGCGACCGGGCGATTGATTTTCAACGCGCCACCCACGTGCACGACATTTTTGACCTGGGCACGGCGTGGTATGAGTTGACCAACCTGCCTTTTGTCTTTGCGGTGTGGGCGCTGCGGCGCGGCATTGAGAGCAAGGCATTGCGCCGTGAATTGGCGGAGGCCAAGCGGTTCGGCCTCGAGACGCTGGATTACCTTATCGAAACCCGCGAGGAATACGACGAGGATTTCCGCCGGGATTATCTCGGCTGGCACGTGCATTACCATCTGGCTGCCGACGAAAAGCGCGGGATTGCGAAATTCATTGAATTGCTCCGCAAACACGGCCTCGGCCCGGTGTACGAGCCGAAATATATTTTGTAGCAGCCGCCGGGAGAAGGCTCTGATTGAATTTACGATTTACGAGCGCTTTCGGAATGCCTGCACACCGCGTAAATCCTGCTTTGTAAATTGAAAATTGTGAGCCTCGTTACCTCGGCTCCTGCTTTTCCTTTTCCAACCTCGCCAGAACTTCAGGATCCCTCACGTCCACCCAGCGGCCCGGGATTTCCAACCCGGCGAGCAATTGGCCCGCGGCCACCATCGCACTGAGGGCGTCGGTCAGCTCGTACTCGCCGCGCGGGGATTTCTGCAATTTCGCGGTGAAATCGAAAAGTGACGGGCGGAAAATGTAGATGCCGGCGTTGTACCATGCCTGCGCACCCGGCTTGAGCCAGCCCTCATGGCGCAATTGTTCCAGTTGCCCCGGCGACGGTTTTTCCACCAGCCGTTTCAGACAAAACTGTTCGTCGAAGAAATTCAGACCGCCCTTGGTCACGTCTTCGCCGCGCGTGACCGTGATGACCCCGGCAAACTCGCCTTCGCTGAATCGCTGGATCATTTGCGAATACGTCTCCGGCGGAACCAGAATATCGCCGTAAGTCAATAGAAACGGCGAATCACCGACGAACTCCTTCGCCAGTTCCGGAGCCTTGCCCGTGCCGTCCTGGACCATCTGGCGTCCGTATACAATGTGCACGCCCATTTTTTCCCCGTCGCCGAAGTGATTTTCCACGATTTCGGCCCGCCACCCGGTAACGATGAAGAGGTCGCGCCCGCCCGCCGCCAGGATTCCGGCGATGATGTGTTCGAGGATGGGTCGGCCCTGCACCTGGAGCATGGGCTTGGGCAACTCGTGGGTGAGTTCCCGCATGCGGGTGCCTTTGCCGGCGGCAAGAATGACGGCTTTCACGGGAAAAGGTTAACCACAGATGGGCGTGGATGAACACGGATAAAAATAAAAATTTCCGGGATTCATCCGCTCCACTCGCCGGTTTTCAAGTACGGCTTCAATTTTTCCTTGAGCGTTTCACGTCCGCGATGGATGAGCGATTTGGTGGCGGAAAGCGAACAGCCCAAAATCCGGGCGATTTCCTCGTAGCTCAATTCTTCCTGCCGGCAAAGCAAAATGGCGGTGCGCTGATTTTCCGGCAATCCGGCCAGCGCCTCCTCGATCTTTTGCGCCAGTTCGCCATGCAACAATTTTTCCGGCGGCGGGATGCTGCGCTTGTCCTCAAATTGCTGGCGCGGCTGGTCCTCGTGTTCAGCGTGGCTTTCCTCGAGGGACTCGGCGGGATGGCGCGAGCGGCGCCGGATTTCGTTCAGGCACAGGTTGCGCGCGATGGTAAACAACCAGGTGGAAAATTTCGCGCGCGATTCGTAGCGCCGGGCGGATTTGTACACCTGCAGGAAGACGTTTTGCGCGAGATCCTCGGCCTCGGCCTCGTCGTGCAGGGTGCGATAAACGAGGTTCATCACCGGCTGCTTGTATTTTTCCACCAGCTCCGCGAATGCCGCCCGGTCGCCGCGTTTGACACGCAGCATCAGGACGGCATCAGGGTCAGGGGCGGGAAGCACCGGCATCGGCGAACTTTAGAACAGTCGTACGGGGCGCGACAAGGTTTTCGCTGGCGGGATGTCTCCAACTTAATCCTGAAGTCAGCCATAATCGTCCCGACGGAGGGATTGAAATCAGGATGACAATCGAGACCAAGAGGTTGTCCGGCTGGCAGGTGTTGTCCTGATTTAAATTCCAGCTTGAAGGTCGGAGCGCGAGATGTTTCGACTCGCAGCCGGTTCGACCGCTCCGACCGCTGCGGGTCGGGGACAATCCGCGCTCCGAGCAAATCAGCACACTGCCAGCCGGCGGCTGCGCTTGCTTTCAGGCCGTTTTGTTCGCAACTTGTGCGCCCGTGCAGGATTTAATCAGAAAAATCGAGGGGGATGCGGAGGGACGCTTGTCGCTCCCGGCCGGCACCGATCCAGCGGAAAGGCTTTCGCGTTACAAGGGTTTTCTCAAGGTGGAGACACACCGGCTCAAGCTGTGGCACCGGGGTGGCGCCGGCGGCCGTGAAATCTGCCAGGCCCGCGCGGCGATGCTCGATGCGTTGGTGCGGCATCTCTGGAACCTCGCGCGCAGCAGCCTGTCGCTCCAGGCGCAAAAGGAATTTCCACCGTTGGCCATCGTGGCCATCGGCGGTTACGGCCGCGCGGAATTGAATCCCTACAGCGATATTGACTTCATGTTTTTGCACGACGGCCAGGTCGCCTCGGGCAAACCGCTTCCCTGCCTGTCCAGGCTGATTGATGGCGTGCTCTATCCGTTGTGGGACATCGGCCTGAAGATCGGCTATTCCGTCCGCAGCATTGACGATTGTGTGAAGGTGGCCAACACCGACATGCAATCCAAAACATCGCTCATCGAATCGCGATTGATTGTCGGCGACGAGAAGCTCTTCAAGAAGTTCCAGCGGGTGATCACCGACAAATGCGTGGACGGTTTTGAGGAAAAATACATTGCGGCACGCGTGGCCGACCAACAGGCGCGCCATGCCAAATACGGCAATTCCGCCTGCATGCAGGAGCCGAACATCAAAAACGGCTGCGGCGGGTTGCGCGACTTTCAGAACCTGCTGTGGATGGCGTTCTTCAAATATCGTGCCCGGTCGCTGGCCGAACTGGAAAAGCGTGAATTCGTCAGCCGGTTCGAGCACAAGCAGCTCGAAGCCGCATACGACTTTTTGCTCCGGGTGCGGACGGAACTGCATTACCACTCCAACCGCGCCGTGGACGCGCTCGGCAAAAATCTGCAACCCGCCGTGGCGCTCGGCCTTGGCTACGGCGACCGCTCGCCGAGCAGGCGCATCGAAAAATTCATGCGCGACCTTTACACGCACATGCGGAATGTCTTTCTTATCTCGCGCACGCTGGAACGGCGCCTGGCCCTGCTGCCCCGGACGCCGGGAAGGCTGTCCCTGCGCGCGTGGCTGCCCAGGCGCCGCCCGCCGGAACCCGTGGACGGCTTTTTATTTGTGGGTGACGAAATCCACGCCGCCTCCCGGCGCATTTTCCGGGAACAACCGCAACGCCTGATGCGGGTATTTCTCTATACCCAACAGCGGCGGCTGCGGCTCCACCCCGACCTGGAGCAACTCATCCGCAATGAAATTTCGCTGGTGGACCGTGATTTTTTGAACGACGCGCACGTGCGGGAGACGTTTTTGACCATCCTCGCCCAGCGGGGGAGCGTCGCCCCCGTCCTGCGCGCCATGCATGAGGTGAATTTCCTCGGCAAATATATCCCCGAGTTCGGCCGGCTCACCTGTCTGGTGCAACATGAATTTTACCATCAATACGCCGCCGACGAACACACGCTGGTTTGTCTCGAACAGCTCGATCGCATGTGGGAGGCCGAGGACCCGCCGTACAAGAATTACGCGCCGCTCTTTCAGAATCTCGAACGACCCGGCCTGCTTTATCTGGCCTTGTTGCTGCACGATGTCGGCAAGGCCGGACCCCATAAACGGGGCGGCCATCCGGAAGTCAGCGCCGCCATGGCCATGCGCGTCGCCAAACGGCTGCGACTCGACAGTGCCGTGGCCCACACGTTACAGGTCATCATCGAAAACCATCTGCTTATGGCCAGCGTCTCCCAGCGGGGCGACCTGGACGACGCCGCCATCGTCCGCAACTTCGCCCGGAAGGTGGAAACGTCCGAGGCGCTCGACCTGCTGACGTTGTTGACGTTTGCCGACTCCCAGGGCACCAGTGACAAACTCTGGAACGGTTTCAAGGATGCATTGTTGTGGCAGTTGCACAGCCGGGCAATGGTTTTGCTCACGGGCGGCACGGAATTCATCCGGGCCGAGGCGGAACAGCGGGAATCCCTGTTGCAGGAAGTCTCTCAACTGGCCGCCAAAACCTTAAGCACCGAGGAAATCAACACCCATTTCGCTACCCTGCCGGCACGCTATTTCCAGGTCCGCACCGCCCGGGAAATCATCGACGACCTGGAACTGGCGCATCGGTTCATGCGCCGGCTCATACTGGAAAACGACCGTGTGCTCTCGCCGATAATTGCCTGGCGGGACGAGGCCGACCGCGGCTACAACGCCGTCAAAATCTGCACCTGGGACCGCGCCGGGCTGTTCAGCAAAATCGCCGGCTCGCTCAGCGCCTCCGGGCTGAATATCATGGGCGCGCAGATTTTCACCCGCGCCGACAGCATCGTGCTGGATACGTTTTACGTGAACGACGGGCGCACCGGCAATCTCGCCACGCGGCAGCAGCACGACGAGTTTGCCGAGCTGCTGGAGAAAGTCCTGATGGACGAGGCGGCTGACCTGCCCGCGCTCATCAAACGCCAGATCACCCAGCAACCGGCTTACCAGGCCTACACGGGCGAGCAGCTCCCGACGCAGATACACTTTGACAACGAGGTGTCCGAGACGCGCACGCTCATCGAAATCGAGACAGAAGATCATCTCGGCCTGCTCTACATGATTTCCCAGACCCTGTCCAAACTGGCGGTGGACATTGTCAGCGCCCGGATAGTGACCGAGCGCGGCGCGGCCATTGACAGTTTTTACGTTTGTGAATTGAATGGCGGCAAAATTGTTTCCCCGGAGCGGCAGGTGGCCATCGAACGCCGGTTGCTCGAAGCGATCCATCGTCTTCGTACGGCCGCCTGACGTGGTGCAAAGCAGTTGCCACCCGGCAGCGCGTCTGATAGAAACTGAAGGGCAAAGTGCGCCCGCTGACCTGAGAAGGCGGGTGGGCCGCGCCGAAGTTCCGCAACACGGAGCGCTGGCGGGGTCGCTGTTCTGGAGCGTAGCGAAAGCGGGTGTGGTTCAGTGGTAGAATGCGGGCTTCCCAAGCCTGAGATGAGGGTTCGATTCCCTTCACCCGCTCCACTTCAATTGTGACCAATAAAATCAATGCTTTTGTGAAAACGTGGAGTCGTTTTGCTGTTAAAAAAGAAAGACATACATTAAGACATCGGCGTCCCAAAGCTTCGTTGAATTTCCTTGGACGAGATTGCCCGGATTGCATCGCTTCTTGCTTAGAAAATCGGCATGGGTGGAACCTCTCCGTTTCGTCAAACGCTTACCACAGGCCATTTACGACGCAAGGCGAGCCATCCCAAAACAACGCGAAGTGATGACGTGACAGCGCAGAAACAAGCACAATACCCCCCCCCCCCCGGCACCCATTCGCGTTCACGAAGCAGGGCATGAATTTTGAAATCCGTATTAGCTCAACGAAAAGGGCAGTTCAAAAAAAATTCCAAACGCCGTAAAAAAGCGTCGTCACCGTGCGCTATTAATTCGTGACGGGCAGGATGAGAATTGATATCAACGATTTCCTGAACCAAGTCCTGACTCTCCACCTCACCGTTGGCGACTCGAGGCCAATGTGCCTGCTCATAAAGCTATGGTGTTGCAGCTTCGTTCAGCCTTCCAATTCTCTTTCGATGCATTTTTTTCCAAAGGTTGTGGAGGCCATTCAAAGCGAGGAAGAGAACCACGTAAACGCTGATGTAGGCAAAGATATGGGCGAATGCAATAATCCGCTTCTTACGAAAAATCTGAAAGCGACATAAGATCATTCCTGTGAAAATTGTTGTTGCGACCGGGAGGACGAAACATACAAACAGTGAAATGAATGCCCGCGTATCAGCGTCTATAGGCTGCAATGGTGCCACAAATTAAACATCACTTTCTTATTTTGCTCCGGCTTGTCGGACAGGCCGCCACAGTCAACTAGCAGGAACCAAGCCACCCAGGCGGGCCAGTCAAATTAACCTTCAAATAGCATTAAATGCTGGCGGAATTTCACGGCCATGCCGCTGAAAAGTTGAAAACCAGCCTTGAGTAACCAAGGCTGGCTTCAAAATGAGGTATTACCGATGAAAATCGTTGCCGGTCACTTTCGCGCTTCAAGCTCAGGCAAACCGCCGGCGCAATCCGAACAAGCCCATTCCACCGAGCGCGAGCATGGCCAAGGTGCCCGGTTCAGGAACCGCCACCAGTTGAAAACCATCCAAGTCCCCCTCGCTGGATAAAACGCCGCCTATACTGCCCGGTCCAAATGTAATAACCAGGTTCCCCGAACCATCGGACATGGCTGACGCAAAATCAACATAGCTAAGCCCTGCGGTCAATGTAGGGGTAACACCGTCCCATACACTGGTCTGGGTAACACCGTTGACAGTGAAAGCGCTTGCGCGGCCAGTGCCGACATTTTGGTCGCCTGCGTTATAGAGAACCAAATTGTAGGTTGCACTTGCCGCAAGACCGCTCAATGTGATGGTGCCCGATTTGTTCGCGTAAATCAAATCCTGCATCAGATTGGAGTAGGGAGTGCCGGCAGTGGTAAATGCGCTCGTGTTACCCCAATTCGGCTCATTTGCATTGTATGATCCACCATCAGTCGCGATAGTCATCGTAACAGACGTGTTAATGCCGGCTGAGTTCATCAGAGGAAGCGCGGCGGAATTTATGCCGTTTGGATAAGCTGAAAAGGCATAAGCGCTATCGCCGATGTTATTCCATGTATCCCCTGCGGAACCAAGTACTGCCGCACCGGTCATGCTCGGCCCAGGAGAAGCAGGGCCGCCGCCGCCGTAATCCTGACCGACGGAATTGCCGACGAAGTTAACATTAACATCAAACAATGATGCCTGAAGCGAACCTGCGCTCAGAAGCGCTATTACGGTTGAAATCCCTGAAAAAAATGAGATTTTCATAAATGTTCCTATGTAGTAAGTCGTTTATAATATCTGATTTGTACGGCTTGTAGCGAATGTTATCAAAACAACGAATATTTGTCAATAAAATTGTGATTCTCAAGGATTGATGCGTGTTGACTCAGGATAAATGTTACCGGGGCGGGGAGCTGGACGAGGGGTTTGGCTCTTCGTTGACTCAAGATCGTGGTTACCCAAACAACGAACATGAGTCTGCCCAGCAAACGGGAGTATTTAGCCAAAATCCACGGT
>DATJYM010000275.1:0-4787 GCA_035499615.1 Candidatus Acidiferrales bacterium
AGATGAAAGCCGCCGGGCCCGGCTTCATACACCACGAACACCTGGTCAGCCAGGGTGAGTTGCTTTTGCACGAACATCAGAAAGCTGGCGGGCGTGAACCGCTGGGCGGGCTGCGGTGACTGGCCGTCGCACATCCGTGCCACCCGGTAATGATCGACGTGCCAGTCCACCCCGAGCTTCAGCTGCTGGATTCGGTCTTGCGTTTCAGTGCTTACAGGCGTATTCGTTTTCATAGGCATGTTGGATGATTTGATTGTTGATCGACATCATAGTTGTCGCCCGTTGCGCCAACTTCTTCAACATGCCTTCTTTATGTCCGGGCACTGGCGTCATCGGTGGGGCCGCGTCCGGTGCGCGAATTGAAAGGGTTTCAGAAAATTCGCTTGCAGCCGGGCGAATCCCGCGACGTCAGCTTTCCAATTTCCGAAAAAGAGCTTGGTTGCTTTGATTCAAAAGGAAACTGGCTGGTTGAACCGGGCAAATTCCAAGCCTGGATTTCCCGCGATTCCGCATCCGGGATGCCGGCGGAATTTTTCAGGTGAGCGACGGCCTTGGTTTTTCTGAAAATGCCCTAACTGCCTTCCCGTGTCCACTGAATGGCGTGCAACACCAGTTCGGCGGAATTTTTCAGGCCGAGCTTTTCCTTGATCCGGTTGCGAAACGAATTGATGGTGGCGATGGTGAGTCCCAGTTCCTCGGCGATCTGGCGGGTCATTTTGCCCTGGCCCAGCATCCGGAACACCTCCAGCTCACGATCGCTCAATTTTTCAATCGGCGACGCAGGCGGTTCGTCCGGCCCGTTGCGCATGAGCTTGCCGAGCAGGGTGGTGGCCATTTTCTCGCTTAAATGAATGTCTCCGGCCAGCACCTTGCGGATGGCGGCCTTCACCGTCTTGGCCGGCTCCTGTTTCATCACATAACCGTGGGCTCCGGCGTGAAGAGCACGCTCCGCATACAATGATTCCTCGTGCATGGAAACCACCAGGACCGGCAAATCGCCATGCCGGTTTTTGAGGGACTTTATCAGATCGATGCCCGTGCCTCCGGACAGGGACAGGTCAACGATCGCCAGGTCCGGTTTTGACTCCTGGATTCCACGCAGCGCCTCTTCAGCCCCGGCCGCATCCCCGCACACGGCAAGATCCGGCTCCCGCTCGATCAGCTGCCTCAGTCCTTCGCGGAACATGGTATGGTCGTCCACGATGAAAATACGGCTCTTGGCAGTTGCCGGCGGCCGGGGGACCGGGCTTGCAGTTTCAGTCATTTTGGGAATTTGAATTGATTTCGGGTTGGGCGGTGAATTGCACGTTGATTTGGGTGCCTTGATTTGGTCGGCTTTTCAAGTCTAATGTTGATCCAATCATGCGGGCCCGATACCGCATGATGCGAATGCCCATGCCGGTGGAGCCCTCCGTCGGCTTGGTAAAACCGGATCCATTATCCTGAATGCACAGTGTGAAATGATCACGGACGCGGGTGACAGCGATGATGATGTTGGTGGCTTTGCCATGCTTGGCGGCGTTCGAAACCGCTTCCTGCGCGATGTAATACAAATGCAGTGAAACAGCGGTGTCCAGCTTCGGGAACGGCTGGTCCGCGGAAAATTGACAGTGTATTCGAAACAAGGCGCTGGTGTTGGCTGCCAGTTCCTTGAGCGCCGATTCCAACCCGCTTTCATCCAGCCGCACCGGAAACAGTCCGCGCGCCACGCTGCGCGTCTGCTGGACGGCCTCGTTGAGCAGCGCACCAATGCGTTCCGCCTCGGAGGATTCGGCCACGCCCTTTTCCTGAAGTTGATCCCCCAAAATATCCATCCGATAGGCGATCGCCGCGAGCTGCTGGCAGACGCCGTCGTGAAGATCATGGCCGATGCGGCGCTGTTCACGATTGCTGATCTCAAGAATTTCGCGTTCCAAACCTTTGCGTTCGGTGATGTCGCGCGCCACACATTCCACCTCGGCCTCCTCCCCGGACTGTTCCACCAGGCGGGCGCTGACCTCCAGGCGCAGGCGCTGGCCAACGGCATTGACATAATCCCATTCGGCCGAAGGCACCTCCGCGCCGGTGGCCACCTGCGCGAGCCATTGAGTGACCGTTTCGCGCTGCTCATTCGCAACAAATTCAACCAGATTTCGAAACAAGATTTCTCCGCGGTGGCGGCGCAGTAATTTCTCCCCGACCTGATTGATGGAGGTGATGCGGCCCTGCAGATCGTGGGTGAAAACCATGTCGTTGGCATTCTCGAATAGATTTTTGTAACGTTCCTTCAAGGTGGCTTCCGCCTGGAGCTGCCGGCGGATGATGGCGGTCTGCTTGTGGACGCGCCGGCGCAAAATAAGAACCCAGGCCAGCGCGGTCAGAACCACCATGCCCAAAATGCCGGTGGCCCAAAGCATTTTTTCGAGGGTCCACCAGGGGGGCTCCGCCAGCACAAAAATATCGGCGGGTGACCGCAGCAGGATGCGGAAAGATTTGGCGCGCCATTCGGCACCGGGTTGCCAGACGTTTCCCGGCTCAATCCGGCAAACCCCGGTCACCGCCACCTTGCTGTTGTTTTGCAGATAAGCAAAATCCACTCCGATGTTGGTACGCTGCAAATAGGCGTGAAAAATGTTGCCGCCGGATTGCAACACCACAAATTGTTCCCGGCTGTGCCGCGCCCGGTCCAGCAACGTCGCCTCAATGCGCACCAGCCGACAGTCATAGGTGCCTTTCAAGGCCTCGTCGACAGTAATGTCCACCGGCACCGGCGCCGGCCCATCGCCAATTTTCCGAAAAATGGCGTCCTGCAGCATGGGAGTGTAATCACCCGTGGCAGGAAAACCGACCACCTCAACTTTTTCGCCAACGACCAAAGGGGTCGCCTGCTTTGTTTCAACATACAATCCTTCCTCGCCATGCTCCTTGCCATCCTGAATATAAAGAACATCGTCGCGCCGATAGATGACGACTCCGCACACCTTGACCCGATGTCCGTAGGCGCCGTGCGGCGTGAACTGCAGCAGTTGCTCAATTGAGCGGGCATCTTGATCAAAAGGGTTCTCCGGGTTTCCCGGAGCCGATTTTTCGACGGTCAAGTCCGCCGTTCGTGGAACCAAAAGCCGTACATCAAACAACTGCCGTTGTGAATTAAAATGAGTGGCACACACACCCAAAATTTTCACCGTGCTGTCAACCAGGACACCCCTCAATTCGGCGGGAATATCGGCCATGAGCGCCGTAAACCGCCCACCACCGGAGGCAATTTCAAGGGAATAATACTTGGTCTGCGGATCAATCCCGACAGCACGAACGATTCCCTGAATTTGAACGAACTGGCTGTCCTCCCCGCCGCTGATCAACTGCTCGTAAGACACCGGCTTCGGCTGTGGAAATGTTCCATCGCCCAGGATTGCAACCCGCAGGGGCGTCACGACCGGCGCAAAATCACCCGCGCTGGTCACGCCCTCAACCTCAACCCGCTGGCCCAGCAGTAATCGCGGCAAATTCGTCTGCTGGAGATAAATGCCGGCGGTTTCGTCTTGAATGAACTGGAAAAAATTAGCCTCATCGAAAAATGTCACGACCCCCCGCAGCTTTACCGGATAGTGACGGGCGGCATTGGTCTGGCTCAACAGACGGATCTGCTCGGCGTTTGTTAATTGTTCAAATGAATCATCGTTGCCTAACACACTTGGGCAGTTGATCAGAAGGAAAAACAACGCGACGGCATAACTGTTTCCTTGGCGGGAAACAGTCCCGGCACGTCCAGACACCGGCCTTGTGGCAGAATAAGAATTCAAAGGCTAATGATCTTGTCGAGTATGCTTGTCCCTTAAGAATCCGCCAAGCTTCGACTTTCGGCCATGGGTTGTTTCTTTCCTCAGGCTAATCTCAAATAGCCATCAATCAACGGGCAACCGGTGCAATCTCGCCGCCAGCTGGTAATTGACCAAAGTGGCCTCATCTTCGCCCTGCCTAACCTTCTCATAAATATTGACGAAAACAATCGGTCATAGTAAAAAACATTGCGTTTCAAGCCCGTCATGCCAAAGCCATATGGCTGGATTGAGTGGAGCCGCCCTGTAGGCGCTATCCGCCGATGGAAGGATTGACCGTTTCTCAATTCAACAGCCATCCGCGATAGGCTGAATGGCCGTCGAATCCGGTTTTCGGAAATAGTTCACAATGTAACAATATGAAGCAGATCATCGCCGCAATCTCACTGTTCTTGTTCATGAGCGCGTTTACGCGCGGCGTTGCCGGAGATGCCCAATCTCACATCGACATTTATGTCACGGCAAAAGATACCGGACAGCGCCTGGCAAAAGCAGCCGAATTGGAACTCATCGACAGCCCGCCAATAAATGAAAAAGAAGCATACATTTTTGCCGATCCTTCAAAGAAGTTTCAAACCGTCATCGGCATCGGCGGCGCCTTGACCGATGCTTCCGCCGAAACTTTTTACAAGCTTCCCGCGGATAAACGACAGGAGATTTTGACGGCCTATTTTGACGCCCAAAAGGGCATCGGCTATACGCTCGGGCGAACTCATATTCACAGCTGCGATTTTTCAAGCGAGAGCTATACTTATGTCACCAACGGGGACCGGGAGCTGGACAGCTTCGATATTTCCCATGATTTGAAATATCGCATTCCATTTATCAAGGAGGCATTGGCGACCGCCGGGAAGGACAATTTCACCCTGTTTGTCAGTCCCTGGAGTCCGCCCGCGTGGATGAAAGACAACAACGACATGCTCCACGGAGGCAGGTTGAAGCCGGAATTTTATGAGTCTTGGGCGCGTT
>DATJYM010000276.1:0-4853 GCA_035499615.1 Candidatus Acidiferrales bacterium
CAAACAAGGACGGCGACCAAAATAGCTCTTCCGCTTTGCGGCTGCGCTACGGTTCGCTACGCTCACCTGCGCTCCGCCGCAAAGCGGAATGTCACCCATCCGGTGAGGATAAAGTGTCACCTATCCGGTGAGGAGGTTCCCACCGTCGCCCTACCCCGAATTACTGCCGGTTTCATCAACCCATTCGGTCTCCCGCATCCCGACGTTTACGAATTCCTCGTCCCTGCCTACGGCTCCCCCTCGCCCGACCGAGACCTTGGCTCCCATCAGTCTCTTTGCCGACAGCATGGCAGGGGTACCCCGGCCTAAAAAATTGAGCGCCATCTACGCGCCGTTTGGCCGGTTGATTCCTTGTGAAACGGTCATCACCGTGGATTCTTCCTCCTTGGAAACGCCCGTCGTCGGACTGGTCACCGAAAACGTCTACTTCAACGGCAAGCTGGTGATTCCGGCCGGCACGGAAGTTCATGGCATGGCCCAAACCGACCACCAGCGCGACCGCGTTGCCGGCGGCACCAGTTGGAAACTGGTCTGGCAGGATGGCGAGGAAATGGAATTGAAAGCAGTCGCCCTGGACCGCGAGTTTGACAACAACACCAACCAATCCGGCTGGGGCATCACTGACGGCAGCGCCGGTTTGCGCGGGGAACTCCTCAAGACCGATGATTATGCCGACATCAAACTCTTTGCCGCCACGTTTTTGTCCGGCGCTGCCGCTTCCTTGACAGAAAAGCAGCAAACCATTTTCGGCCCCATCAACAGCCCCACGCTCAACAACGCACCCTTTGCTGGCGCGCAGGCGGTCCTGCAAACCTACGCTCAACAGATTTTAGATTCGATCGAAAAGAACGGGTTCTATGTTCGCGTGCCCTCCGGCACTCAATTTTATCTCTACGTCCTGCAAACCATTGACCGCGCTGATGCCACCTTTGGCGGTGCCGGCCAGGTTGATGAAATGGACCAGCAACCGATAACTCTGCCCAAACGATGAAAACCATCTTTCTTCTCCCGCTGTTCTTTCTTACAGCCTGCTCCTCCCCGCCCAGGCTCGTCTTGCAACCACAACCACCGGTATCAACCGCGGACGATTCTGCCGTCCGGTATCCCGAAGTGGTGCGTGCCTATCATTTCGGCCGTTATGTTGACCCGGATGACGATCTCGTGATGCACGAGCAACACGTCGTCTATCGTGTCGAGCAGAACACGTGCTGGAATTTTCATGCCGGCCCGGCGGACGGAAGTGTACCCGCAGGAGCGCCCGCCCATGACGCCGCGTTCAGTCCCACACCTGTCAATGACGCGGTGTTGGCCGAAGTCAACGCCCAAAGGCTGGCGACCGTTCAAATCCTGTTGGAAGCCAGAACCCTCTCCGCTGCTTTGGCGCAATTTCAATCGGCATTGCAACAGACCAAAACCAATTTTCAGGAAACGGCGGGGTTGCGGGCCACAGTAATCGAAATGAAGCAACGGCTCGATGCCCTAGAAACGGCGCAGAAGCCACCACCGCCGCTACTACCGATTTCCGAAACCAATGAACCGCCGGATTCGTTGGGTCCCTGAAACACTTTGCCGGCACTGACGCCGGCAATTCAAACAAACAAAAACAACAAATAAGAAAACTCATTATGAGCACAGCCAAGACAAAAAATCCGCCCAATGGCGCCAGCAACGGATCAGT
Organism: Candidatus Acidiferrales bacterium; assembly: GCA_035499615.1. Taxonomy (GTDB): domain Bacteria; phylum Verrucomicrobiota; class Verrucomicrobiia; order Limisphaerales; family UBA11358; genus UBA11358. The sequence goes on from DATJYM010000276.1 coordinate 1,679, forward strand.
GGATCCCTCCACTTATCGAACCAATCCCGAAGTGGAGGCCAAAATTGATACCTATATCAAAGACAATCCCAAACACTGGACTTATCTGCAAGGCATGCCGCGTGACCGGCTGGAGCGCACCGTCGTTCTGAATGAAGTCCGCCAGCTTGACCGCATCCAGCGAATTCGTGACGGATTGATGAAAGAGATCAACCGCAACCCGGAACTGAAACAGGCGTATGAAACGCTCCTGAAAAATGTCCCGGAAAACATGCGCGACCTGGTAATGACCCAGATGGCCAGCCAGGCTAAACGGGCCATTGCCCGCAGCCAGCGCCAGGCCCAGGAACGCCCCTAAATGGCACTTAATTTGCTGCCTTTTGTCGGCCCAAAACAGGCCAATTTGATGAAAAATCGGACATTCCTTTGACAGGCGTTTTGGATGGACCGCACGCCATCCCCGCCGGAGCAATGGATGCTATTGGAATCAGAAAGCCCACGTGATTGCACCCACTCGGAACCGAGTGACGTCGTATCGGGTCCCTGAGCCGATGGCAGCCTTGCTTCGAGGAGGCAAGTGCGATGATCGCTGGTATCACAGCTGAGACGAACCATCGGTTAACCGGCAAGTTCAGCCGGCACCCTTTCCCCGTCCTGGCACGACACTCTAAATCGACATTCTGGACTGGAAAGGAACGGCTCACTTGAAGCCCAAGGCCAATCACATCGGCCAGAATGTCGCCAAGCTTCGCGCTCTTCGAGGCCTGACGCAGGAGCAATTGGCGGCCAAGGTACAAATCAACGAATCCAACATGACCCGGCAGGTCATCGCCAACATTGAATCCGGGCGCCGCTCCGTCAGCGAAAATCAAATCAGGCATCTCGCGAAGGTATTTCGATGTTCCTTTGATGATATTTTTCTCGGACCGCGCCGGTGATAGCCGACATTTGCCAGCCCCACCTACAGCCTGTATTTTTCCATGGCCGCGCGAAGAAATAATCCAGCCGATGACCGACAACTCGATTTTTTCGCCAGAGCAAATAGAATTTATGAAAACTCTGACCCAATACGGACGGATGGCCGAGAAACATTGGCGCGAACATTGCCCGAAACTGGTGCGCAACCTGGAGGCGAAGGGACGGTTGCACGCGATGTTGCTGGAAGCCGAGGAGAAGACGAAGGACGAGATGATCGAACTGACACAGCAGTTCCGGGAGCAGGGACTGACCCCGCAACAAGCCCACGACCGCGCCTGGGAGATGGTGCGGGAGAATTATATCCTGCTGCCCGCCGAAACCTAGCGGCGGACCACCAGACTGCCGACAATCAAGCCGACAACCCTCTCAAGAATCTTAACTCCTATCGCATCACTGAGGCCGACCGTTTGGGTGAAGGCGGTCCCAAGCAGAAATTTTCGCAAAATCTTAAGGCCATCGAAATCGTGCGGGCGCTCGATGCCGAAAATCGTCCGGCTTCGGCCGATGAAAAAGCGTTGCTGGTCAAATACGTCGGCTGGGGTGCCCTGCCGCAGGTCTTCGACGCGGAGAGCACTGCCTGGCGGAACGAACAAATCCGCCTTTCCGAAATCCTGTCGGATGAAGAACATCGTTCCGCCCGCGCCACTACCCTCAACGCTCATTATACCGCACCGGTTGTGGTCCAAGCCATGTATCAGGCCGCCCGGCGGTTTGGTTTTCAAGGCGGGAACATCCTGGAACCGGCCTGTGGCATCGGCCATTTCATCGGCCTTCTGCCGGTGGAAATGTTGCGACATTCCGTCATCACCGGAGTTGAGATCGATCCGCTGACGGCGCGTATCGCCAAAGCTCTTTATCCCGACGCCGACATCCGTCAGCAACCGTTTGAAAAGGCCAAACTCACGGACGGGTCGTACGATCTTGCCATCTCCAATGTGCCCTTCGGGGATTATACAGTCCATGATCCGCGCTGGAATGAATATACATTTTCAATTCATGATTATTTCTTTGCCGCCGCCTTTGACAAGGTGCGCCCGGGCGGCCTGCTCCTGTTTGTAACCTCCCGCCATACCCTGGACAAGCTCGATTCCAGTTTACGCGAGTTGCTCGCCGCCAGCGCGGAATTTCTCGGAGCCATTCGTTTGCCCAATAATGCTTTCAAGAAGAATGCCGGCACGGAAGTGACCACTGACATTGTAATGCTCCGAAAACTGCGCGCCGGTGAATCTCCGGCTGGCGCTGCCTGGAAAGCAGTGGTGGATTATACCAATGACCGGCAGGAAAAATTTTCCATCAATGAATATTTCGCCACTCATCCCGAGATGATGCTTGGAAAGATGCGACTCGCACGGGGCATGTATCAAAATAACGAGCCGGGGCTGGCACCGGACGGCCGCGATTTGGGCGAAGCGCTGGCCCAGGCGGTTGCCCGGCTGCCGCAGAACATTTACGAAGTCCAAACCCAATCCACTTTCGAAAATACGTTTGACCCGGCGATTCCCGCGCCGGAGGACATCAAGCCCAACGCTTATTGCGTCCACGAGGATGGCCGGTTGTGCCTGAATGAGGATGGCGTCCTGCATCCGCTGGATGATCTGACCGCCGATACCCGCTCGCGCATCCGAAGATTGATTGACGTGCGAAACGCAGTGCGGGAGTGTATGCGTTCACAGCTTGACGGAAGCAGCGAGCCACAAGTCGTCGAAATGCGGCAACGGCTCAACTTCGCTTACGACCGGTTTGTCTCGCGGTTCGGTCCCATTAATGCCCCGCCCAATCAACGCGCGTTTCATGGCGACCCGGATTTGCCGCTGCTGCTTTCACTGGAACAATATGACGAGGAAACCAAAGTGGCGGTCAAGGCCGCTATCTTCCACGAACGCACCATCCACCACAAGCAGCCGATAGAATCGGTCGGTTCACCCACGGAAGCGCTGCTTGTTTCGTTGAATGAAAAGGGCCGTGTGGATTTAGATCACGTGGCTTCCCTGCTCGCCCGTCCGGTCGAGGAGTTTTTACCAGATTTGAAAGGGATGGTTTTCCTGAATCCGCAGACCGGGCAATGGGAAACCGAAGACCAGTATCTTTCCGGCAATGTCCGCGAGAAACTCGCCGCCGCCGGCTCCGCCAGTGCCAATGACCCGCGCTTCCATGAAAATGTCGAGGCATTGAAATCAGTGCAGCCGGTGGATTTGACGGCCACCGAGATTGACGTGCG
>DATJYM010000277.1:0-12564 GCA_035499615.1 Candidatus Acidiferrales bacterium
TCTCATCGTCCGCCATCATTCCTGTTGCCGACGCCGGGGAGGTGGGCGCGGTTCCGGAACTACTTTCCGTTGGGCTTCGTTTCATCCGCCGCTTGCCATCCGCCCCCCAACGACTTGTAGAGCTGGACGACGGCGATCCACTCGCCGGCCTGCGCCTGGACCAGCACGGTTTGAGCCGGGTACAGCTCTTGTTGCGCCTGGAGCACTTCAAAATAACTCGACTTCCCGTTGAGGTAGCGCTCGGTGGCGAGTTCGACCGAGGACGTCAACGCGAGGACTGCCTGTTCGTCCTGGGAATAAACGTCGGCAAGTTTTTGCCGGGTGATCAGCGCGTCGGAAACGTCCTGGAAGGCAGTCAGGACGCTCTGCTGATAAGCCGCGCGGGCTTCCTGAAACTTTGCTTTTGAACCCTGGTATTGGGAATACAACTGGCCGCCTTGAAATAACGGACCGGCCAACGTGGCACCCGCGTTCCAAAAGTTTGCCGACCCCGCGGTCAACGCCGAGAGCTCCGGACTCGCCTTGCCCATAAACGTCGTCAGCCCGATTTGCGGGAAGAAGGCTGCCAAATTGGCCCCAATGTTGGCGTTGGCGGCGATGAGCAATTGTTCGGCGGCCAGCACATCGGGCCGGCGCCGCACCAGGTCGCTCGGCAGGCCCACCGGAATCTCCATTTGCGGTTCCGCTTGATTGGTCAGCGAGCCGCGCAGGACCGGCCCGGGATTGTGGCCCAGGAGAATGTTAAGCTGGTTCTCGGTCGTCGAGATCTGGATTTCCAGTTGCGGAATCACCGCGGCGGCACTGGCCATGGCGGCGTAAGCACGGTCGGTTTCCAGCTTGGACGCGACGCCGTTAATACGCCGGTCATTGAAGATGCGATAACTGCCGGCGTAGGCATTGGTGGCTCCGCGTTGAATCTGCAGTTCCTGGTCCAGATCGAGCAACTGGTAATACGCGGTGGCGACGTCGCTGATGAGGGTGATGGTCACGCTCCGGCGCGCCTCATCGGTCGCGAGATATTGTGCCTGGGCAGCCCGGCTCAACTGGCGGATGCGGCCCCAGAAATCAATCTCCCAGGCGGCGTTGAGGCTCACGAGGGCGGAACTTTCCGTGGAACCACCGGTGGAGACGGGCGAGTTATAAAGTGCATTCAGTCCGCGCCCAACATCCCCGCCGTAACCGATTTGCGGATAAAGCGGCGAACGGGCGCCCATGGCCGCGTAACGGGCTTCCTCCACCCGCGCGACTGCTTGTTGGATGTCATAATTGTTGGTGAGGGCGACGCGGATCAGGTCCTGGAGCTTCGGATCCTGGAATACATCCTGCCATGGCAAATCGGCGAGCGAATTGGTGGTGTGAGTGTTGGCAAACCGGAAATCGACGGGGGCGTCCACCGACGGCTGATGATATCGCGGTCCGATCGCGCAACCGGTCATCACCAACAAGACAATGATTGAGAGTAAAACGCCTGTATGAATTTTGCCGATATTTTTCATGCTGCTTTGGATCATCATACCTGTTTCAAGTCGGGGCGGTTTCTTTCGTCTCCGGCATAAATTAGCCTGTTCGAACCGGGATTGCACCCTCGGAGTGCGCCCATTATTTGATTACTTTTCCTGGTCATTCACGAGTTGTCGATTGATGGTCCTCCACCGGGGTTGACATTGGTGTCTCACTTGCGGATATGGGATCAGTTCCCGTCGTCGGAGTAGCAACCGTTCCGGCATAGACAACCGGTGCCCGGGCCGGCCCTGAGGAACGCGCTGTGCTCGATGGCTGGTGTGAGGTGAATGATCCGGATGAAAGACCGCGGTCACTTCAGGGGCTGAAGTTGTCGACCGCGTCGGCGACGGTGGTGAACCGGTTCACCCCGCCCAGGCGGGTCTCCACGCCTTCCGCCCGCAACCGGTCGCGTACGGACGAGCGCGCCTCCACGGCCTGCACCTGGATGCCGGCCGCCGTGAGTTCGCCGGCGAGTTCCGCGAGCATGTGCGCGCCGTGCATGTCCACGTGGGGCGCAGCGGACAGGTCCAGCACGACGAGCCTCGGAGGCGCGGCCTCGGTGCGCACGCGTTCGGCAATCGCGTCGCGCACATGGTCCATGTTGAAATAGAGAAGGCCCGACTCCGGCCGGAAAATCAGCACGCCCGGAATCAGCTCGTTGTCCGGATGCCGTTCGTGATCGGAGAACCGACGCGAGCCGGGAATGCGTCCGAGCAAGGCGACATGCGGTCGCGACGCGCGCCGGATCAGCAATATCAGCGAGATCACCGCGCCGATCATCACGCCGCGCAACAAGCCCGAACTCAGGACCCCCACCAACGCGCTCATGGCCACGACATACTCTGTCCGGTTGGTGTGCCGGAGTTGTTTCAGTGTGGAGACTTTGAACAACCCGGTTACGGCCACCAACACAATCGCCGCCAGCACGGGCTGGGGCAACGCGGCCAACAGGTGTGAGAAGAAAAGTACCACCACCAGAATGATTCCCGCTGCCAGGGCGCCTGACAGCGGCGAGCGTGCGCCTCCACCTTCATTGACGAGCGATTGCGACATGCCGCCGCTCACCGGGAAAGCGCGGCCCAACCCGGCGGCGAGGTTGGCCGCGGCGAGCGCAAGGAATTCCTGGTTTGCATCCAGTCTTCCGCCATGTTTGGCCGTGAACATACGGCCGATCGCAGCCGTCTCCACCGCGCCGAGCAGAAAACTCGCGAGCGCCAGCGGCAGCAGGTCGTTCAAGTCGGCCCACTGAATTGCCGGCAGACCGAGGGCCGGCAACCCTTGCGGCACTTCCCCCAGGAGTTTTACTCCGCGTGCGTCCAGGCCGAGCCAGCCCGACGCCACGATGCCACCGACTACTACTAATAGCGCCACGGGTTTGTGTTTGAGAAAAATCTTTCCGAGCACGAGTGCCGCCAGGGCGATTCCGCCAACGGTCAGAGATGTGGCATTGGTCTCGTTCAGGTGCTTCAGAAAGTTGCCGCTGTTCTCCCAGAAATTGCCATGGGTGCCGTGGATGCCAAACAACTTGGGCAACTGCGTGCTGGCAAGGAACAGGGCTACGCCGCACTTGAACCCGACCATCACGCTTTCCGAGATGAAATTGACGATCGAACCTGCCCGGGCCAGCCACGCGATGAAGGCGATGAGCGCCACCAGCAGGGCAGTGCCCGCCGCCAGCGCGCTAAACCGGGTCGGGTCGCCACCCGCAATTCCGCCCAACGAGGCACCGACGAGCAGGGAAATGGCGGAGGTGACCGTAACGACAGTGTGCCGCGAACTGCAGAACAACCAGAAGACCAGCCCGCCATACAGGCACGCGTAGAGTCCTGCCTGAGGAGGCAGGTTGGCCAGTGAGGCATCACCCAATCCGGCCGGCAGCAGATATGCCGCGAGCGTGATACCGGCGACGCTGTCACCCCGCAGCCAGGTCCGGTCGTAGGTGTGCAACCATGCCAGCGCCGGAATCCAGCGGGTGAGCGATGCTGTTCTCGGCCGGCCTTTGAGCATGGGAACGGACATGGTTCACCTGCGCCCACCGCCACCACGAGGCGAAACCCGCGGCGCGGAGGGAAGGGACGGCATCGGCTTTGGGCGCGGAGTTGAGGGATGATAGATCGGTTGCTCCGGGTGCACAGGCCGTTCTGGCCGGGTGGGCGGCGGGGTGACAATGATGTCTCCGTGGTCATTATAGTCACCGTAGTACCAGGGATCGTTGAAACCTGTGCCGTAATACACGCTGCCGCCGATATTGCCGCCGCCGGTGCTTTCGCATCCAATGAACACGGACAGCGCGATCATCGCTACTACAACCTTCAGAAAATCACTCACGGTTCTCATGGTGTCTGCCCTCCTTTCGCCGATTCCCCGCTCCACTCCATTATACCGATGGCCGCGCCGGTTGGATCGGCGATCACGGCCACCTTTCCGTCGAAGATTTCGGGATTGGGCTCGATCAAAACCCTGCCACCGAGCTGCTTCGCTTTCGCCACCGACTCGGCGACATTCCGTACCCGGACAAACGGCAACCAGGTGGGGCGGACTCTCTCATCGTCTGTCCGGATCGTGCGCACGGTGGCGCGCGCGTAGCCTTCGCTGGCCAGCACGTAATCGCTCAATTTGTTGGATGAGGTGTTCTCAATGATCTCATAGCCACCAATAGTTCGATAGAACTCCGCCGCCCGGCGGCCGTCGCGGCTCATCAGTTGAATCCAGATCCAGTCGCCCGGGTCGGGCAGGAAATCCTCCGGATCACCGGAACTGGATTTGACCACGCCGAACACCGCGCCCTCGGCATCAGCGAAGACGGCCTGCTGGCCGCGATCGGGAAACTTATGCGGCTCCGCGAGCACCCGCCCGCCGGCCCGGGTCACGGCCTTCATGGCCCGTTCAACATTGGAGACCGAAATGTAGCCGATCCAGCGGGGCCTGGCGCCTGGGTCCGCCGGACGTGGCCGTTGCAGCAGTCCGCACAACGGCCGCTCGTCATTCGCCGCGATGGTGTAATTGCCCAGGTTGCGAAACGTCCAGCCGAACAGCCCTCCGTAAAACTTCTGCGCCGCCGGCACATCATCGGTAACCAGATCAGCCCAGACGAATTTACCCGGCAGCCGCGGGCTGCCGGAAACAGTGTTCAATGGGGGCAATTTTGGCGTATCGGCGGCAAAATTTTGCGAAGTCCAAAACAGCAGAACAGCGGCTGTCAGCCACAACGCGGCGCGCCGGCAGGAGGGCCGGCTTCGAATAGTAAAGAGGCATAATTTCATTTTATTTGGTTTTCGATTGATGGTTTAATACTTCTCCGGCACGGACTTCCAGCCCTCCTGAGGGGCCTGATCATCGTCGGTACCTTTCGTCGAACGCTCGGGCAAGTTGACCTTGGAGTGCGGAATTTTCTGGTAAGGAATCAGGCTCGGGGTAAAGCGGACCCAGTTCGGCCTTGTCCGGAAGTGAAGTTGCTTTTCGGCATTCATCGTATGAGCTTTCTGTTTTGGGTCATGGACCTATTGCGCGGATTGGCGTCAAAAAGTCAATCCGATTGCGATTACGTATGTAGGCTTGACCTCGTCCGGGTTGAACACGTAGCCGGTGAGATTTACGTGTTTGTGCGAGAAGCCCAGGAGCACGCCCCGTTGAATGTCGCGGTCAGATTTGTACAACCGCGTCCGCTGCGTCACCAGGCCGAAGCGGAGCCACCCCGTCGGCGCCAACGTGAACTCCGACCAGTTGTAGAAGAAGCTGTCTGCCGAATTACCGGTGTCGAACACATATTCGCCCTCGCTGTAGAGTTCCAGCTTCCACCAGCCCAGCGATCCTTCATAACCCGGGGCGACGCCGTTGACATTGCCAAATACGCCGCCCAGCATGGGCGTGATTTCCCACGCGAGTTTTTCCCCTCCGCTGAAATTGTAGCCGATCCACGCCGAACCGGTGTCGAGGGCCTCGTAGTTGTAGCGCGCTTCCAGATGCAGCCAGTCGCGGTCCGCCGTGACGGTGGGCTGCACGTATTCGCGGCTGTCTGGAACGAGGTAGGTGTAGGCGGAAACGGAGAAAGACCAGGCTTTCCCGGGCGCTTCCGCAGCGACAGCAGGTGTTGTGTTCGTCACCGCGGACACGGCTGCGTTCGTCGCCGTCTGGGCCAGCGCACTTTCGTTCACGAGGAGGACCGACATGGCGATGACGGCAAGTAATCGCATTAAATCATCCTCCCAAAGCTATCGTGATCGCCACCAACACGCTCCCGAGCACGATCATCGCGAGGCCGGTCAGCCAGGGGCGGTATCCGGCGACGCGCCCAAACGCATAGCCAGTCAGGAACAACAGCATGATGGCGATGGCGTTGGAGGCGCGCAGGGCCGGCCCGACGCTGTGCATCAAGAGGAACGGAATTGCCACGGGGAACGTGGTGAGGAACACCCAAAAGAACACTGCCAACGCCCCCAGCCACTCGTGCTTGCCCAACCGCGGGCGCGACGGCGGCTCGGGCAATTGAACCAGCTTCTGACGCATGGCCTCATATTCCGCGGAACCGAGCGTGGCGGCCACCATCGGTGGCAACGTGTTGGCAATGACGCCGTGCGCCTCCTCCGGGGTGGCGGCTTTGCGCAAAGCACGCAGCGTGCGGATGCAGTGTCCCTGTTCGCTCAGGCAACCCATGAGATAAAAGATGCCGTCAATGATGCCCCAGGCCAGATTACATCCCAGCGCACCGATGAGCATGGTGCGGACTTCGGTCTGGTTTGCCTGGGCGACACTGAGCGATCCGGTGAAGGTGAGGACCATGATCAAACCGAAGAGCACTTCGGAGATGCGCTCGTTTGGTTCGAGCACACGCTTCGAGGATTTGGCGGATTCGTTACTCATAGGTGCGGTCAGTCTGGTTCAACCCACGACCTGGCCTTGAAAACGGTGCTCGCGCGAGCTGGCCTTCATTTTGCCGCCGCAGAAACAATCGTGCTGGCATCCTCAAAACTTCCGCCCAGCGCCAGGTGGAGATTCACCCGCTGGGCCAGCTGTTCGCTCTGCACGCGCAGCAACGCGAGTTGCGCCGAGTAGACGTTTAACTCCTGTTGCTGCACAGTACTCAGATCGGCTTTGCCGACGCGGTAACTTGTTTGCGCCAGTTCGAGTGCGCGCTGGTTATCCGCCACGGCCTGTTGCAGGACTTGATTGCGTTCCGCCAGGCTTTGCTCGGCGGCGAGGGTGTTCTCCACGTCGCCAAGGGCGCGCAACGCCATGCTGGCGTATTGGGCCACGGCTTCCTTCTGTTCGAGCGTGCGGATTTCCACCTGGGTCTTTAATGCGCCACCCTGGTAAATGGGGGCTACCAACTTCGCCCCCGCGCCGGCCACCGGATTGTTGAAATCGGTCTTCAATTGCACGATATCGCTCTCGATGGCGGCGACATTGGCGTTGAGGATGATCCGCGGCAGGCGCGCGGCCTTGGCTTCACCGACACGATTGAAGGCGGCGGCTACCCGGCGCTCGGCGGCGACCATGTCGGGGCGTCGTTCGAGCATTTCCAGGGGCAGCCCGGCGGGGATGGGGCCGGGAAGTGCCGGGAGATCATGGCGGGCCTGAAGTTCAGCTGCGGGGTAGCGGCCGAGCAACAATTCCAACGCGCGCAGGCTCTGTGTATACGCGAGTTGCACCTGCTTGGCGGTGTCTTGAAAGCTGTCCAGGTTGGCCTGCGCCAGCACAACGTCCTGTTCGCTGCCTGAGCCTACCTGCCAGCGTTTCTCCGCCAGCGTCACCAGCTCCTGGGCGGTTTTGACGCTGTCCCCGGTAATCTGAAGCTGGAGCCAGGTAGCGGCGGCGGTAAACCAGCTCTTCGCCACCGTAGCCGCCAGGGATTGCCGGCCAAACTCATAATCAGCCTGCGCCGAGGCGTAGGTGGCCTGGTACGCGTTGCGTCCATAGCGCATCCGGGCCCAGAGATCCGGCTCCCACGAGGCGCCGAGCGATATGCCTTGCAGGGCGGAGCTGACGTCGCCACCGCCCATGTTGAAGCCGCCGGTGCCCAGGAGATTCACCGTCGGGCGCAGCGGGGCTTTGGCGAGCTGGACATATTGCGCCGCCTGCTCGACGCGGTTGGCGCTGACTCGCAGGTCGGGATTGTTGGTCATCGCCTCGGCGACCAGGTCATCAAGCTGGGGGTCTCCAAACGTAACGAGCCAATTGTCCCGGATGGCATTGGTCGAAACGGGCGCGGCCTTCCACGCATTCGTCAGCGCGAGGTTGGTCAGGGTGCCGGATTGCTGTTGAATCTCAGTCGTGGTGGGAGGCGACTTGGTGGCACAACCTGTGACGAGAGCCAGGAGCAGCACGCAGGGCAGGGCAATGTGCACGGCGTGGTGCGCCCAGCCAGGTGCTGAAGCCGGAGCCACCAACATTTCCCTTTGTTGCATACGCGCCTCAGTGAAGTTTGAGGATGAACCAGTCGAGCTTGGCACTGACGCGGACCAGGATTTTCCGGAGGATGTGTATTGGCTCGCAGGAGTCGGTATAGACCGCCCCGGCACCGTGCGCACCCGCCGCCAGGAAAATGTCCTTGTCCCTGCCGTCCGGCACCAGACGGACGGCGAGACAATTGGGCGGGACCGGGGCCACGCCTCCGGCAAGATTCATAGTACCGATGGGCAACTGCCCTTGAGCGGTGGCCCACATGATCGAGTCCACTTTGCACTTCACAATCCGGCCCGGATACATTTTGAAGGCGACTTCGGCCTCCTGGCCCGGCTTGATTTTCCGCACTTCGTTCTGTTGGTAAATGGCGAGAATCCATTGCTCATCTTCGATGAAGTTCATGGCGGGTGCCACGGGCACCGGAACCGCCATGGCGCCCGGACGCAACGTGAGGGCGACCACGGTGCCATCCGCCGGCGCATAGTACGTGGTCTGGCTGAGCTGCCATCTGGCGTCGGCAAGTTGGGCTTCGGCGCTGGCGATCTGCGCCCGTATCATGTCTTCGTTGGCTGAGGAGGCGTCGAGTTGGCTCTCCAGACCCAGCACATCGGCTTCGGCCTGTTCCTGATCGAACTTGCTGCCCGCGCCCGCGCCGGCCAGCTCCGTGAACTGGCCCAGCCGCTTGCGCGCGAGAGCGAGTCTGGTGGCGGTGACCTCGTTGCCGGCCTGCGTGCTTCGCAACTGTTCGCGCAGGCTGAGGACATTCGCCTCGCCGTTCGTGACCGCGATCGCATAAGGCGTCGGGTCCAATTTGAACAGCACGTCGCCCTTCTTGATTGGGCGGTTCGGCTCGATGGGCACCTCGATGACCAGGCCGCGCACTTGCGGATTGATCGGGACGACGTAATTGATCACCCGGATATCATGTGAGGAGGGCGCCGCGATGTTCAGCAGGAGAATTAACGCGCTCAACCCGAGGATCGGAAGGGTAATGGTGATCACCTGGGTGGTGATATTCCAGGGCAGCCACTTGAACTTGAAGAAAATCAGCCAGGCGAAAAATCCGTAGATGCCGAGCAACAGGATTTCCATAGATCAGGCCTTTCCTCCTCCGGCGGCCGATGTGCCAGCCAGCCTGGCTTCGAGTTCGGCGACGCGCTGGCGAAGCTGCCGGAGTTCGTCTGCCTCGTCCGGGTGCGGCTTCGGCGGCGTGTCGTCCCCGCCATGTGCCACCTTGTCCGTGCCGTAAGCAAGTTTATACAAAACCGGTTTGGAATACGCCCAGAGCCAGGCAATGGGCCAGAGCAGGCCGCCGAATACCAGAGAGAGCAGGCACAAGCACTGGATGGCCTTGGCCTGGGGGTGTTGTCTTTTTTCGGCGACCTTTTCCGGCAGGATATGAACCAGCAGGAAGAGGACGATGCCCACAATCGGCGCAACGAACAGCACCACCCACGTCATCACGTCAGCCACGGTGTCGAGCGTCTCGCCTTTAAAAAGCGAGGCGTGAGCGGATGAGGGCATTAACATCAGCCAGGCCAGGAGCGTGCCGGGCAGCCACCGGGTGGCAGCCAGCCGCCTTCCGTGCGGAGGGAATCTCAGTATTGGTTTCATGCTGGGTTTAGTCATTGGCATTCATGTGTGGGAAAGGCAAGTATGATCGGGTTTGGTTCAGGTGGCCGAAGGGGGAGCTGGCGGCTCCTGCCAGAGGGAAGACGACTTCCAGTTGAACTGGATCGCCAGGACCCGAAAGACGAAGGTGGCGCCAATGGCAATGCCGGCGGCCGTGGTGGCCTCCATTTTGAATTCCAGGGCGAGCAGCGCAAACAGCAGGCAGCCCGCGAAGGCGGCCAGGACATAAAACTGTCCGGGTTTGAACATCAGGGGTTCATCGCGCACCAACACGTCGCGCAGCAAACCGCCGCCCGCCGCGTTGATGACGCCCACCAGGATCGCCGCGGCCACGCTCAATCCCGCGTACAAGGATTTCTGCACGCCCACGACGGCGTAGGCGCCGAGGCCCAGCGCGTCGAGCCACGCGATAACCTTGTTGAAACGAACGGCCCGGGTCCGGAAGAAGTGGGCACCCAAGCCCAACTTGTCGAGCCAGGCAATCATCCGGTTGGTCCCCATGACCCGATCCCGGAACAGGAACGCCACGCATCCTGCCAGCAGGATCATTAGAATGTATCGCGAATCCGTGGTGACCGCCGGAGGACCCTGCTGGATGAACAGCCCATCGCGAAGCAAGCCGCCTCCCACCCCAGTGACAAAGGCCAACGCGAACAGCCCAATCACATCGTAGCCCCGCTTGAGAGCGACCAAACTGCCGGTGAGACCAAACAGAAACGTGGCGGCCAGATCGATTTGGATGGGCAGGATGAATTGACCTTTAAGCATGGCGCGGAGTTGAACGGGTCTTTGAGTTCAGCGGTCTTTGGATTTCGGGATCATGGTGGAGTTGGCCGGGGGCGCGCAAACATCGAATGCACGCCCCCAGGCGATATTCCTTTGTCAGAACAAGGAGTAAACCAAACCGGTTTGGATTCTCCAGACGTCGCCGTAGAGGCCGTTCTTTTGATCCTTGTATCCGTACAGGCCTTCCAGGCCAATGCTCAGGCGTTTGCGGATCTGCCAGACGACGTTCAAGCTTCCATAATAGGTTTCGTGATAGGCTGCCGCCGTCTCGTCCGGTTCATTGCTTAGATTTACGTAGCCAAAGGTCGCCGTGGAACGCCATTTGTCGGACCACTGGTGGGTATATCCCAGCATGGGCGCCACGTACACCATGGCCCGCAGTTGTCCGGCACTGTTGTACGAGGCATCACCGCCATTGAAACCACCGTCAGGATTCGTGTAGGTGAAGTTGTCGTTGCAGAAGTTAAAAATACCCTTGCCGCCGGTCAACTGCGCCTGGACCGAGTCATGCCCAAAAACACTGAGACTGGTGGATAGATTGAAACCCCAGCCCAGGACGTTCTGGTGGCCGACGGTCGTACTGTTCGCGCCCAGATCACGAAGGATGGTCGCCAATTGCACGTGGCCCCACTTGGCATTCTCCCAACGGATGTTCATTCCGCCGTCGGGCAGATGATTTACCGGTGTTGCGGTGACGCCGAACGTTGTGCCTGCTGTGTCGATTTGCGACGATGGCTCTTGCACTCCGAAATTCAACTGCCACGCGTCGCCGAGCGGCAGCATATAGCGCACCGTGGCTTGTCGGGCGAAGATGGCGGAATTCGGACCCTCGTAATCCACCGTATCCGGCCAGACGTCCGGGTCTTCAAAGATACTGTAAGTGAATCCGGCAGTGATATTGAAGAACTCGCCGTATAATTGTTGAAGGCGATAGTTCATCGCGGCGCTCCCACTCCCGTAGAAGTCGTTCTGGTAGTAGAAGCGGAGGTTCCCCGGGAGGTCGGGAGCTCGCACATCCACCTTCAACTGTGAGCCCTTGGCGTTCATGTTGAACTGCGCGCCACCACCGTAGCCATTCCCCGGTACGCCTTGAACCGGGATGGTCGCCGTCACAAACCGGTCGCCATTTCCGGAATTCCGGTTGTCCTCCATCATGTCCACGCGCGGTTTGGCGTTGAACATGACAATCACCGGCGTGTTGGGAATGGGAAAGAATCCCCGGTACTTGGGATCCAATGTCTCGTTGCCCGGCCGGGGTGCCGGTACCTGTTGATCATTCAGATTATCACGGTCGGCCACGGGGCTGGGATTGCCAACGGTGGGCACCGTCGGCAGGGTAAAGAGCACGCCGGACCCGGCATTGGTCCCCGTGGTGTCCGTCGCTGTCTTTTCACTGTCCAATCCGGCCATGTTCGTCGTCTGGGCTTTTGCCACCATGGCGCCCGACACGAAGAACGCGGCTCCCAACAGCAGTAATCTCGCCATAATATTTTTCATAATCAGTTTTCAGGTTGGGGGTTATTTGAACGACCCGAACAGGTCCAGGTCGAGTTGATTTACGATGTAATCGATCGCTTCGGTTGCCCGCACGCTGTTGCCGGCGTCGTTGACTGGCGGGGAGAATCCGACAATGGCCATTTTGCCCGGCACGATCGCGACGATGCCGCCGCCGACACCAGTCTTGGCGGGCAGCCCGGCGTTATAGGCCCAGGCGCCCGACTCATCGTAGAAACCCGCCATCATCATGACGGCGAGCACGCGCGGGACGTACTTGGATTCAAGGCACCGCTCCTTGGTGATGGGATTCACGCCGTTGTCGGCGAGGGTGGCCCCCATGATTGCCAATTCCCTGGCCGTGACCCCGATTGAACATTGTTTGGTGTATACGTCGGTCGCTTCCGGCGGGTCGCAGAAGAGGTTGCCGTTGTTGTAGAGGATCCAGGCAATGCCGCGATTGCGGAAATTCGTGTCCGCTTCCGATTTGTACACCTCATCGATCAGTGTGAGTGGTTCGCCGGCGAACTTGCTCTGGTAGGCAAGGATCTTTTCCCAGCGTTGATCGGCGTTGGTTGCCTGGACCATGCTGACGGCGGCGATCGCGCCGGCATTGACCAGCGGATTGACCGCCCGGTTGTTGTGCATCCCGAGGGCGGTCACGGAATTGAACGGCATGCCCGTCGGTTCGACGCCAATCTTATCCAGGACCGCCTTTTCACCGGACTCTTCCAGGACCTGGGCGAG
>DATJYM010000278.1:0-35195 GCA_035499615.1 Candidatus Acidiferrales bacterium
AAGTTGTTTCTACAACACCAATCCAGAATAAGCATTGGTAACCATCAATGGCAGAGATGCGTCGCCGACGCGTCCGGACCGCCCGGTGTATTCGGGCCACCGCATCGTGGGCGACACGGCGAGTCCTCCCTACCAGCGGCGCGGTGCGGAAACCGCACCCCGCCTTCAATGTGACCCGTTTGACAGATTCCATTTCTGGTTAATGGTGTGTCCGTCCCGTGAAAGCGGGGGTGTGATTATGAGAATTGCAGACAAACATTATGGTGTGTGGCCGGTGAAAGATGAGCCGGCCAGTTTTCAATTTGGACAAAGCGCGGGTGAAACGGCTCGCGAGGACGCTCGCCCAACCGAAATGGCGACCGATGAGGTGTTGCTGGACGCATATTCAAACGCCGTCGTCAACGCGGCAGATGCGGTCAGCCCGGCGGTGGTGAAGATTGACGTGCACAAACACGGCGGGCGAGCCGGCGGTCACGGAGGCGGTGGCAGCGGCTCCGGATTTATCATCACGCCGGACGGGTTCATCCTGACCAACAGCCACGTGGTTCACGGTGCGGACAAGATTGAAGTCACGCTGGCCGATGGCCGGCACCCCGACGCGCATCTCGTCGGCGCGGACCCGGACACGGACCTGGCGGTCATCCGGATTTATGCGCCGAACCTCAAACCGGTGCGGCTCGGCGATTCCAACCAGTTGCGGGTGGGCCAGTTGGCCATCGCCATCGGCAATCCGTACGGCTTCCAATACACCGTGACGGCGGGCGTGGTCAGCGCGCTGGGCCGGTCGTTCCGGTCCAGTTCGGGCCGGCTCATGGACAACATCATTCAGACCGACGCGGCGTTGAACCCGGGTAATTCCGGCGGTCCGCTCGTCAATTCGCGCGGCGAAGTCATAGGCGTAAATACGGCGGTGATTCTTCCGGCGCAGGGACTTTGTTTCGCCATCGCCATCAACACCGCCAAATATATCGCGGGCTGGCTCATCAAGGACGGCATCATCCGGCGCAGTTACATCGGGGTGGGCGGACAGACCGCGAAAATTCACCGGCGGCTGGTGCGGCATTTCCATCTGCCGAACGAGACCGGCATGCTGGTTATCGGCGTCGAGCCGGGCAGTCCAGCCAGCCGCGCCGGTTTGCGCGAGGGCGACCTGATTGTGGAATTCGATGGGCACGCGATTGCGGGCATTGACGACCTACACAAGCTGCTCACGGGCGGGCAGGTCGGCGTCCGCTCGCGGCTGGCCCTGCTGCGGAACACCGAAAAACTGGAATTGGAAATTGTACCGGAAGAATCGGCGTTGAAGTCAAACTAAGACGCCGATCCTCTCCGTTGCGGCCGGCACCACGCGCGGCAGGTGCCGGGCGCCTTCCCAGGCCACGATGGCGCGTTTGCGAATCCGGCCCCAGCGGTAATTGCCGATCACACCCGTCTGGCGAATCACGCGATGGCAGGGGATAAGGTAAGCGAGCGGGTTCTGTCCGACGGCCGTGCCCACGGCGCGGGCGGCGGTCGGCTGTCCCACGACCGCGGCCAGACGCCCATAACTGATGAACCGGCCGGGAGGAATTTCCAGCAACGCGCGCCAGACCCGCACTTGAAACGCCGTGCCCTTCACAAAAGCCCGCAGTACCGGGCGGGAATCCCGGTCCATCGAACGGGTGAAGATTCTTTCAACGATTCGAATGGCCGCGGAATCATATCGCCGCAGCCGTGCATTGGGCCAATCTTGCTCCAGTGCGGCCCAGGCCGCGTTTTCGCCGCCTTCTTCCACAAAGGACAAATGGCAGATGCCGCGAGGGCTTTCGCCGGCCAGACAGGTTCCGAAAGGACTTGCGGCGAAGCCCGCGACGATTGTCCATGGCGCACCACCGGCTTTCATCTCACCGGGCGACGCGGCTTCCATTTTGACGCACAAGTCGTGCAAACGGCCGGGTCCCGACAAACCGGCGTCCAGGGCGCACTCCAAAACGCTCGCGCCGTGGCGCAACGAATCCTTCACCTGCGCGAGCGTGAGGCATTGAAGAAAATCCTTGGGCGTCACCCCGGCCCAGTTGGCGAACAGACGGTGAAAGTGAAACGGACTCAACTCCGCCTGCCGGGCCAGCGCAGCCAGATCCGGCTGGTCGGTGTGATGTTCGTCCAAGTACCGGATTACACGGGCAATGCGTTCATAATCGTTCACGCCAACAGTTTGCCACGTCCAACCCGGCCTTCCACCCGATTCTTGCGGCTGTTTTGACCCGGTCCACCGGCTGGAAAAGTCGCTTGTGCAACCACTGATTCGAGCTTACAGAAGGTCATGATTCAGAAAGACTCTGCAATTGATCCGCGAGTCCGGATTGGCCACGTTCACCTGAAGGTGGCTGACCTCGACCGCGCACTGAAATTCTACCGCGACGTGCTGGGCTTTGAACTGACGCAGCGATTTGGTTCGCAAGCGGCCTTCATTTCGGCAGGCGGTTATCATCATCACGTCGGACTGAACACGTGGGAAAGCGCGGGGGGCGCGCCGCCGCCGCGGGGCACAACGGGCTTGTATCATCTGGCGATTCTGTACCCGACCCGCGCCCTGCTGGCGGAGGCCGTTCGGCGCGTGCTGGCGGCCGGCATCGAACTGGAGGGCGCGTCCGACCACGGCGTGAGCGAGGCGATTTATCTGCGCGACCCTGACGATAACGGGGTGGAGCTCTATTGGGATCGTCCGAAGGAACAGTGGCCGCGTTCGCCCGACGGCGGCGTGGCCATGTTCACACATCCGCTCGACCTGGACGGGTTGTTGAAAGAAGTACCGGCAGTTTGAATCCAGTAGTCGAAGCTGGCAGGGAGGGCGCGCTGCGCCGTCACCGCGCTGTTCAGGCGCGGAACCGATTTGCCGCAAGCGCGCTTTCGCCCTCTTCGTTCCGCCCGCTCGACGCGGGCGGTGACAGTACAGCGAGCTGTCCCTACCGCGCTTTTGCGGAAGCGACCCCGGCTTTCGGATTGAAGGTCGCGCCCGGACGCGTTATTGCGAAACTATTCTCCGGTCAGCCAGGATTTCCTGCTCCGCCGCGATGAGCGACTGGCGCATGGTCGGCGCGTCGGGTGCGTCGCGGAGCTGGTCGAGGATTTTGGTTTTCATCGCGATCAGACAGAGACGGGCCAGCGTGTGCAGGTGCAGCCGGTCGTCCTGGCAGCAGATCAGGAAAAACAGATACGTCGGCTGGCCATCGGGCGCGCCGAAATGGATTTCCTGGATCGGCCGCCCCACTACGATGAACGACGTTTCGAACAAATAAGGTTCATGCGACCGCGGATGCGGCAACGCAAACCCACCCGGCACGGCCGTGGAACACAAGTTTTCACGTGCCTCCAGGCTGGTCAGCAGGGATTTGGGATCGTTGAGCTGGCCGGTCTTTTCTGCGAGCGCCACGAGGCCGCGCAGGACAGAGGCCTTGGTTTTGGACGACATGGCCGAGGCGATGGCCCCAGCCTGAAGCATTTCCGGCAAAATGGCTTCCTGGGCCAGCATTTTCCGCGTGTGGCGGGTGGATTTCTGGTGGTAATCAGCCAGTCGCTGGCTGGAAAATCCGAGAATCCGTTGGGAAGCCCAGGCATCAATGTCGCGCTTGTGAAAGACGATGCGGTCGCCGCGCTTTTCAAACGGAATCTCGTGGTCCTTCACCCGCTGCTCAACGTCCCGGGGAGTGAGGTGCAAATACTCGGCGACCGCTTCAAGGTTGAGCATCTGGAAGGGCATAATGGATTCAAAATCGCCTACGGCTGGCGGTCGAAGAACGGGTTTTTCCCGGTGATACTCAACGGAATGCCGAGCGCCTGTTTGACCTTCGGCCCGAACCAGCCCAGGTCAAGGCACGCGCGGCCGATGGAGAACATCACGCGATTGTCCACGTGAAACCGGCCCGCCGCCTCCGCTGCCGACGCGGTGGCGATGCCGAGGTCAATCGAGTTGAACGCGCAGACGCCGTCGGCTTCCTCCAGCGCTTCACAGGAAGGCTTGCCGCAATAACCGCAATTCAAGCCGGCGGTGTTCGATTCCACGCCAATAACGACCACGGCCGGTGAATTCTCAATGTTACCGGCGTCACGCGCGACACTGGGACGATCTTCCTTCGTGGCGATTTCGCGCATTTTGACGACGAGCTTCCGCCGCGTCGCCTCGTCGTCGATCGCGATGGTTTTGATATTATCAATGCCGCGCGTTTTGGGCGCCGTTCGCGCCGCCGCGACCATCAGCGCGGCAACTTGCAGCGCCGCTGATTTTTCCAGTTCAATTGAAGTTTTCATGGAGGCAACCAAGAATACACCCGTCACCGGGGGAGACAATTTTTTTAACGTCTCCAGCGGCATTGATGAATGCGACCGGATTTCAGTTTCAGGATATGGGTGATGCACGCGGGCATTTCCCGGGCATGATGCGTAACGAAGATAAGACCGGCGCGGGTCTGGCCGATGAGCCGGTCCACCGTGGAGAGAATTGAGAAGCGATGCCCGGCATCCAGTCCCTGACACGGCTCGTCCAAAATCAGCAATCCCGGCCTTTTTACCACCGCCCGTGCCAGCAGAATCAGGCGCTGGTCGCCCAGCGACAGTTCTCCAAACGGGTCCCGGGCGCGGTCCGCCAACCCGAACCGGCGCAACCAGTCGCGGGCGGAGGCGCGTTGGCGGGACGCGCAAGGCTCGTACAGTCCAATGGTGTTGAAGAAACCCGAGCAGATGACGTCCAGGCACGACCAGTCCGGCGGATAATGCAGATGCAATTCCGGCGAGAGCCAACCGATTTGCCGGCGCAGGTGCCAGAGCGTCTGCGTGGTCTCGGGTTTCCGGCCAAAAAGCCGGAGGTCGAGCGCATAAGCCTGCGGGTTGTCGCCTTGGATCAAGCTCAACCAGGTGGTCTTGCCGGACCCATTCGGTCCCAGCAACGCCCAGTGCTCGCCCCGGCGCATCGTCCAGGTGATATCGTCGAGAATGCGCCGGCGTCCGAGCCGGACGGTGACGTGTTTGAATTCGATGAGAGGAACGTCGTGGCCTTTTGCCACACGACCCTTCGAAGCCGGGCCGTCTTCATGATACTTCGCCGCGCCGGGAAACGAGGAAGATGCCAATGCCTTCGCCCGCGGGTGTTGTAACATCGCGCGTTTGGTCCCTTGCGCGATAATCCGGTGATTGCGCGCGAGCAGCAGGTGGGTGGTCGGCAATGGCAGCTCATCGGGACGACTGGTGATAATCAGCACCGGCCAGCCACCGCGCATCAGCCGGTGGATGACCGTTTTCAGGCGTGTGCGCGTGGCCGCGTCAAGCCCGCCGAACGGATCGTCCAGAATCAAAACCCGCGGCGATTGCAACAAAGTGTGGACGAGGAGCACCTTGCGTTGTTCGCCGTTGGAAAGGGAAATCAGCCTGCGGCGGAGGAGTGGTTCAATACCCAACCAGCGGCTGAAGCGCCGGCGATTCTCGCGGAATCGGCGCGGGTCGCTCTTGCGGGCGCCAACTTCAAACGGGTTGATATCCTCCACACTGGCCTGCGAGAGGAACTGCGCCACTTTCTGCCGTCCTTCCGCGATGCCGCTGTGCCAGCGGGATTGGTAAAAGGAGCTTTCACTGGTGGCAAGCTCTCGTTGGACTTGCGGCGAAAGCAGGGCGATGGATTGTTCCGGAAATACATCTGCGGCGGCGGCATCGAAATGATATTGAATTTCCCCGCGAAGCAGCGGCACCCGGCCGCAAATTGCCAGGGCGAGCAGCGATTTGCCCGAGCCGTTGGGGCCCAGAACGGCCCATTGTTCGCCGCGCCGCCAGGTCCAACAAGTGTCCGCGAAAGCCGCCCGACCCCGGTCGTTCCCCCGGATGGCGATCTGGTCGAGGGTAAGCAGGCAGGCACTGGTTTTGGCCGCGGTTGATTTTGCCATGTGTCCGCTCAATCTAGCGCCAATAACGGTGGGAAACAATGTTGTCGTCGGTTGCGATTGAGCACGGCAGTTGAAGCCCGAAAAGACTGGCAATTTTCAAAAAAAAGGCGGAGAAGTATCGAAGGAACTCTTATGAACTACAAACTTCTCGGCAATTCCGGCTTGCGCGTCTCCGAACTATGCCTGGGGGCGATGACCTTCGGCGAGGATTGGGGTTGGGGCGCCAGCAAGGATGCATCCAAGGCCATGTTCGATGCTTTTGTGAGCGCGGGCGGCAATTTCATTGACACCGCCGACGGTTACACCGGCGGCACCAGTGAAAAATTTGTCGGCGAATTCATTCGCAGCGAACGGAAGCGTTTTGTCGTCGCCACCAAATTTTCCTTCAACCAGCGCCCCGGCGATCCGAACGCGGGCGGCAATCATCGCAAGAACATGGTGCAGGCGCTCGAAGGGAGTTTGAAACGGCTCGGCACGGATTACGTAGACCTTTACTGGATGCACGCCTGGGACGAGCTGATGCCGGTCGGGGAAGTCATGCGCGCGTTTGACGACCTGGTGCGCGCCGGCAAGGTGCTGTATATCGGGATTTCCGACGCGCCGGCGTGGTGGGTGGCGCGCGCCAACACGCTGGCCGAATTACGCGGGTGGACGCCGTTCGTCGGATTGCAAATCGAATACAATCTCATCGAGCGCACGCCGGAGCGCGAACTGCTGCCCATGGCCGAAGCGCTGGGACTCACGGTTACGCCGTGGTCGCCGCTGGCCAGCGGCTGGCTCACCGGCAAATACGCAGGCAAGGCAAAGGAAGAACGGCGCCTCGACAAAACACCACAATTCGCACGGCGCACCGAACGCAACGAGGCCATCGCCCGGACGGTGGTCAAAATTGCAAAAGCGGCCGGCAAATCCCCCGCGCAGGTCGCACTGAACTGGCTGTGCGCGCGGCGCAACACGATTCCCATTATTGGCGCGCGAAATCTTTCCCAATTGGCGGACAATTTGAACTGCGTCAAATGGTCGCTGAACGCCAGGCAACTCGCGCAGTTGAATGAAGTCAGCAAAATCGAGCCCGGTTTTCCGCGGGATTTTCTGGATCGCCCTTTCGTGCGCGATTTTTTGCACGGCGGCACGTTTGACCGGATTGAACGTTGGTGACGTGTCCTCAGGGCCGTGAAACAAACGGGTTGTCCTTGATGTAAAACCGGAGGTGGCGCTTGGCCCAATGTTGGGCGTAATCCACGCCCACACGCGGCCGTTTGACGGTGGTGAACGGTTCCGTTTTCGGCGGCGTGGTAAGGAAGAAATCGTCGCTGAGCAGGTCGTGGCCGTTGAGGCGCCGGTCTATGTGCATCGCCCGGCAAAGCAGCCCGGGACCGCTGGTCCGGTCATCGAGGTTTTTCACCGGTTCCAAGGCACGCAGCAACACGGCGGAAGCGTGGCCTTCGCGTTCCGTCACCACGTTCACGCAATGATACATGCCGTAAACAAAATACACATAAGCGTGGCCCGGGGGACCGAACATTACCCGGGTCCGCTCCGTCAGCCCGCGCGAGGAGTGCGCCGCGAGGTCGTGCGGGCCGAGATACGCCTCCACTTCCACGATTTTCCCGATGCGTTCCCGGCCGGATTCGACGCGAACCAGCAGTTTACCCAGCAATTCCCGCGCGACGACGGTTGTGTCCCGGTCATAAAACGAGCGTGGCAGCTTGTGCACGGCAGCATAATACCGATAGGGCGGCGTGGGGAAAACCCGAGATTGCCCAGGCGGTTAGGCTTGCCCCACAAGAGGTTGTGAAATAATGCTTGCCATTTTCCGGGAATATGCGACACTACGCGCGTCTGTTAGATAACTCAAAGCTTGCGAGGCATGGTAAATCTTCAAGTGAACCTGGTTCAGTGATGATTTGAAATCCGATTAACGGGAACGGTCTGGTCAAAGCAAAGTTCAGTCTAGGACAGTATAACATCACATGAGCAATAAATTGTTTGTCGGGAATCTCTCCTTCGACACCACGGAAAACGACCTGCAGGACGCCTTTGCGGCGCACGGCACGGTTACGGAAACAAACATCATGATGGATCGCACCACCAACCGCCCCCGCGGTTTTGGTTTTGTGACCATGAGCACGCCCGAGGAGGCGCAGAAGGCCATTGCCGCGCTGAACGGCGCGCAACTGGGCGGTCGCGCCCTCACGGTCAATGTCGCCCGCCCGCGCGAAGAGCGTCCGGGTGGCGGCGGCGGCCGCGGTCCGCGTCGCGAATTTCGAGGCGGCGGCGGCGGCGGCCGTGACCGCTACTAATCGCCATTGACGTTTCAAAACGGGGCCCGGCTAAAACCGGGTCCCGTTTTTCATTTTCTGTGCTATTCTGGGGCCATGAAAACAAAGGTTTTGGGGAACTCGGATCTGGCGATCACGCCCATCGGCTTCGGCGCGTGGGCCATCGGCGGCGATTGGGAATTCGGCTGGGGCGCGCAGGACGACGCGCAATCCATCGCGGCCATTCATCGCGCGCTCGAACGGGGCGTGAACTGGATTGATACCGCGGCCATATACGGGCTGGGTCATTCAGAGAAGGTGGTCGCCCGCGCCTTGCGTGAATGGAGAGGCGCGCGGCCCTATGTTTTCACCAAGTGCGGCATGTTGTGGAATGACAAGGCTGAGATCAGCTATTCGCTGCGGGCCGATTCCATTCGGCAAGAATGCGAGGCCAGCCTGCGCCGGCTCAAGGTGGAAGTGATTGATCTCTACCAGATCCATTGGACGGCGGATGATTTGAACGAGACGATGGAAGGCTGGAACGCGCTCGCCGGTCTGAAAAAGGAAGGCAAGGTACGCTGGATCGGTCTGTCGAACGCCACGGTCGAGGAGATGCAGAAACTGCAACCCATCGCCCGCATCGCGTCGCTGCAACCGCCATACTCGCTCATCCGGCGCGATGTGGAACCGGCACAACTGCCGTGGTGCCGGCGTGAAAAAGTAGGCGTGATTGTTTATTCACCGATGGCGTCGGGCCTGCTCACTGGCGCGATGACGCGCGAACGCATTGCGTCGCTGCCGAAAAATGACTGGCGCAACCGGAACGACCAGTTCAAGGAACCGAAATTGTCGGAGAATCTGAAAATGGTGGAACGGCTGCGATCCATCGGCGCGCGGCACAGCCGTTCACCGGGCGAAACCGCGATTGCCTGGACTTTGAACAATCCGGCGGTGACGGGCGCGATTGTCGGTGCACGGAACGCAAAGCAGGTGGACGGCATCATCGGTGCGTTGGATTTCCGGCTTTCGCCACAGGAAGTTGCGGAGTTGGAAGGGAAATAAAAACACCCACCGGAAGGCGGTTTTGCCATTTTTTAGTGGTGCCAGAGGAGGGAATTGAACCCCCGACCAAAGGCTTATGAGTCCTCTGCTCTACCCCTGAGCTACTCTGGCAACCGAAGGTAGTGTTACATTTTGCGGACAATTTGCGTGCTGTCAAACGGAGAATTGTTGGCGGCGTCAGACCAAATAAAAGTTCCAGCAGCCAGTCGCAGTCGATTTGTCCGCGGCCACGAACCCCCTCCCGCCGCGGGTCAGAAGAAACCATTTTCTCAAATGTCACAAAAGCCCGAATCAAAATAACTGATGGCAAAACCGGCTTGAAACAGGGGGTTTAACGATTTGAGTAATCCGCTTGACGTTTGGCGGGCCAGCCGATTAACTGGATGGCGTTAGGGCACATTCATGCTTGCGCAACTTAAAAGCCTCTTTTCCAATGATATTGGAATAGACTTGGGCACAGCAAATTCCCTGGTCTATGTGCGGGATCGCGGAATCGTCCTGCGCGAACCTTCTGTGGTGGCCATTCAGGCGGGTACAACTAATGTACTGGCGGTCGGTGAAGAAGCGAAACGAATGCTGGGCCGGACGCCCGGTAACATCGTGGCCATCCGCCCGATGAAAGACGGCGTGATTGCCGACTTCGAAATCACCGAGGCCATGCTCCGCCATTTCATCCAGAAAGTTCACCATCGCAAACTCATTGCGCCACGCGTCGTGGTGGCGGTGCCGTCGGGCATCACCGAAGTGGAAAAACGGGCAGTCAAGGATTCCGCCACTCACGCCGGAGCGCGTGAAGTGTATTTGATCGAACAGCCAATGGCCTCGGCCATTGGCGTCGGTTTGCCGGTGCATGAACCGGCGGGCAATATGATCGTGGATATCGGCGGCGGGACTTGCGAGATCGCAATCATCTCCCTGGCCGGCATCGTCTTCAGCCGCAGCCTGAGGGTGGGCGGAGACGAATTTGACGAAACGATCACCGCCCACATGAAACGTGCCTACAACATGATGATAGGTGAACGTACCGCGGAAGAAATCAAGATACGCATCGGCTCCGCATTTCCGTTGGAACAGGAATTGACCATGGATGTCAAAGGCCGCGACCTGAGTTCGGGCCTGCCCAAAACTTTGACCATCCGATCCGAGGAAATCCGCGAAGCCTTGCAGGAACCGCTTTCGAGCATTTTGGAGTCCATCCGCCTTACCTTGGAACGTTGTCCGCCCGAACTGGCCGCCGACCTTGTGGATCGCGGCCTGGTGATGGCCGGCGGCGGCTCCCTGTTGCGCGGCATAGACCGTCTCGTGGCCGAGGAAACCGGCTTGCCCGTGCACCTCGCGGATGATCCCATGAGCGCCGTCGCCGAAGGCACCGGTCGCGTCTTGCAGGAAATCGAATTCCTCAAGCGCGTCGCGACCAACGCCAAGTATTGATTGATTTTGTCCCGGGGTTCGCCTGCGGGCGGCTGGGTTGAATACAGCCGCGGAGCAGGATGCTTAAGAAAAAACATTATCTCGCGCTCGGTGTGGTAGTGCTGGCGGTGTTGCTGATTTTCAGCCTGC
Organism: Candidatus Acidiferrales bacterium; assembly: GCA_035499615.1. Taxonomy (GTDB): domain Bacteria; phylum Verrucomicrobiota; class Verrucomicrobiia; order Limisphaerales; family UBA11358; genus UBA11358. The sequence continues at coordinate 10,793 of DATJYM010000278.1, forward strand.
CGCAGCGCGCCACCAGCCGTCTTAAACTCGCCGTCAGCAGCATTTTCCTGCCCGTGTTTGGCCTGCTGAATACCGCGCAACAACTGCCCGTGGCCGCCGCCGACACCGTCATGCCCCGGAGCGCCCTGCTCAAGAAAGTCGGGGAGCTCGAGAATGAAAACCAGCAGCTGCGCATTCAGATGATGCAGGCCGCCGCCAACGCGCAGGAAAATGACCAGTTGCGCGTCCAGCTCGGCTGGCAGCGGCAGGCCCCCTGGAAACTCAAACTCGCCGCGGTCGTCATGCGCGACCCGGCCAACTGGTGGCGCACCGTGGAGATCGACCTGGGCAGCCGGGACGGCGTCCGGGAAAACCTGCCGGTCCTCACCCCCGACGGCCTGGTGGGACGCGTCCTTTCCGTCGGCCTGACGCGTTCACAGGTGGTTCTGTTGGGCGATCCCTATTGCCGCGTCTCGGCACTGGTGGAGAATCCGGCGCATGACATCGGCGTCATCAGCCCCGGTGGGCCCCTGGACACCTCGCTCGTCGCCTTGACTTATCTTTCCGGCAATGCCGTTTTGAAACCTGGACAGGATGTGGTCACCAGTGGTGAAGGGGGAGTTTATCCCAGGGGTATTCCCATCGGCCAGGTCGTGGATTCCCAGACGGTGGAATTCGGCCTTTATACCGAGGCCCGGGTGAAGCTTTCCGCAAACCTGGGGGCGCTGGACCAGGTCTGGGTGCTCTTTCCATGAATTTATTGAACCCCATCCTGATTCTGGCGGCCGCCTTTCTCGTGGTATTCGGGGAAGCGGCATTCCCCTTGCTGCGCCATTGGTTTGGAGCGCAGGTGGACTTGCTGCCCGGACTCATGGTGTACGCGGCGTTGAATGCGGATATCGTGACCGTCTCGCTGCTGGCCGCGCTGGGCGGACTGTGGTTTGACGCCCTGTCGGCGAATCCCCTCGGGGTCAGCGTCCTGCCGCTCTTCGCCATTGGATTCGTGATTCATGTGCAACGCGAATTGATCCTGCGCGAGCTGCCGTTCGCGCAATTCATCCTGGGCGCCGTGGCCAGCGCCCTGGCGCCGGTCCTGAGCGTGCTGTTGCTGCTCACCGGCGGCCGGGAACCGCTGCTGGGCTGGGGTTCGCTCTGGCAATGGCTGGTGATGACGGCCGGCGGCGCTGTCGCAACGCCCATTATGTTTGAATTTTTCAACTGGTGCCGTCTCTCACTCGGTTACCAGCTCCGAACCGAAACCAGCTTTCGCCTCGATCGCGAAATCCGGCGGGGAAAATTATAAAATGAAAAACGGAATACTGGAGTACCGGAATGTGGGAGTGGTGGAAGCACCGATTCATCCCGGGCGCCTTTTCCGTCACTCCAGGTTTCCATCACTCCATCATCCCGTTTCCGTCCGATGCTGATTTTTGATGAACTGAAAAAGAATGACCCGCAGCTCCGCCTCGTGGCGTTGGCGCTGGCCGGAGGTTTGTTCGTTTTGCTCGCCGGGTTATGGTGGGTGCAAATCGTCTCCGCCGGGGAATATGAGAGCCATCTGGAAACCCAGTCCTACCGCACCGTGCGCATTCCCGCCGTGCGCGGAAAAATTCTTGATCGCGATGGCCGCGTACTGGCGGAGAACCGCCCGCAGTACAATCTCGGGCTTTATCTCGACGATTTGCGAAAACAATTCGAGGCTGCCTATGCCCGATCGCTCACGCAGGCGCGCGCCTATCAGGTACAACGCCTCGCGGCGCAGGTGAAAATACTGGGGCATTCCTTGACCAAGGACGAACGGCGTAAATTCGCGCTCTCCCCCGAGGAACGTGAACAGCTTCGCGCCCAGGCGCGCTTCCAGGTGGCCAGCGAGGTGGTCCGGCAGGTGGGCGAACGCCTCGATCAACCGCTGGTACTTAATGAAGCGACCTTTGACCGCGCTTACGACGCCCGGCGCGCGTTGCCTTATCCGTTGTTAACCAATCTCGATACGGTGCAGATCGCTCGGTTTGAGGAGCAATACACGGGAACGTTGGGGGTCAACCTGGACATGCAACCGGTTCGGGTTTACCCGTACGGCACCACGGCCGGCCATCTGCTGGGATATTTGCAGCGCGACGACAGTTCCGAGCAGGGTGAAGACGCTTCGTTTTCTTATCGCCTGCCGGATTATCGCGGCGTGGTGGGCATTGAAGGCGGCTGCGACGCCCAGTTGCGCGGACGAGCGGGGGCGCAGGCCGTGCTCGTCAACAATCTCGGTTATCGCCAGTCCGTGACCATTCTGACTCCCTCGGAACCGGGTCACAACGTCGTGCTGACGCTGGACATGGATATCGAAGACGCGGCCGTGGAATCCCTTGCCCGCCGGCAGGGCGCCGACGCCCGGGCCGCCGTGGTAGTTATGGATGTGCGCACGGGTGACATCCTGGCGATGGTTTCGTCCCCGGCCATCAACCCGGATTATGCCGCCAACAATCCCACGTATTTGAGCGATCCCAAATTGCGCCCGCAAATCAACCGGGTCACGCAGGAAAACTACGCGCCCGGCTCCATCTTCAAACCCATCGTCGGTCTCGCGGCGCTCGAAGCCGGCCTGGATCCCAATGCCATGGTGAGTAATCCGGGTTACGTTTATGTGGGCCGACGACACATCACCGATTTGGCGCCCCCGGGTGAATATAATTTGCGGCGCGCGATCATTCACTCGAGCAACACTTATTTCATCACCGTCGGCCTGCGCGCGGGCATCGAGAACGTCATCCGCATGGGCGAGAAATTCCATTTCGGCGAGCGCACGGACCTCCCGACCCGGCAGGAAACGGCGGGCATCTTCCCGGCGTTGGACCAAGTGCAAAGCGCCGGCTGGCACGACGGTGATTCGGCGAATATTTGTTTCGGCCAGGGTCAAATGGCGGTGACCCCGTTACAAATGGCGGTGGCGTATGCGGCCATCGCCAACGGCGGCAAAGTGCTCTGGCCGCGGCTGGTTGACCGGATTGAACCCCAGGACCCAACCTCCAGCGAGGCGCCGACGGTCTTCCCGTCCGGTGTGGTACGCGGGGAATTGAATGTGCATCCGCGCAATTTAAGAATTCTGCGCGACGATATGCTCGCGGAGACCGAGGATCCCGAGGGCACCGGCTATCAGGCGAAAGTGCCGGGGCTGCGCATTTGCGGCAAGACCGGCACGGCGCAGGTGATGAACGAGCACAACCAGGAAATTGACCGCACGACCTGGTTTGCCTCGTTTGCGCCTTATGAGAATCCGCGCTACGCCGTCGTGGTGATGGTCGAAAGCGGCACCTATGGCGGCCCGACCTGCGCCCCGATTGCGCATGACATTTACACGGAAATTTTGAAGAAGACGAACGCGGCCACGCCCCGAATCCTGGCCCAGACAAACTGATGCCCGCCACCCTGCTCAACCAAGAACATCACGAACGGTTCGACCGGCTGCAACTGGTCGCGCTCGGAGGGCTGATGATCATCGGCACGCTGTTCGTGTACAGCGCCACGAAGGCCAATCCGGCCATGGCGGCGTTGCCGTGGTACGACCAAAGCTGGTTGCGGCAGATTGTGTGGTATGCGCTCGGGATGGGCGCGGGCGCAGCGCTGTGCCTGCTGGATTACCATACCCTGGCCCGCTGGTCGTTCGTCGCGTATTGGGCGACCATTTTCTTTCTCTTCATCGTCCTGATCCCGCATGTCGGCTCGATGCGTTTTGGCGCGCGACGCTGGATTGATCTCGGTCCGTTCCAATTTCAACCGTCCGAATTCGCCAAACTCGCGTTCATTCTCGCCCTGGCGCATTTCCTCAGCCGGCCGGCGGATGAATTGCGGCTGCCGGGGAATTTCTGGAAGGGCATCGGGCTGTTATTGCTGCCGTTTGCCCTGACCTTGAAAGAACCGGATTTGGGTTCGGCACTGGTGATGCTGCCGACGGGCCTGGTAATGATGTTCGTCGCCGGCACACCTAAAAGTTATTTGCTGAAACTGATCGGGGGGGTGGGTTTGCTGGCCGCCTTGTTTCTGGTGGACGTCCTTTTTGTGCCGCCGGGCTGGTGGCAGATATCCATGGAACCGTACCAGCGCGACCGGCTGCTGGTGTATTTTGGACGGGATTACACCGCTTTTGCTTCGCCGAACGCCACTGCTGCGGAGCGGCAACGCCTCCGGCAGCAACAATTGGACGATGAATATAATGTCCGGCAGGCGCTGATTTCCGTGGGGTCCGGCGGGCTAACGGGCAAAGGCTGGCGACAGGGGACGCAGAACGCCCTGGGCTACCTGCCGCGGGCGGTGGCCCACAATGATTTCATTTTCTCCGTGATTGCCGAGGAGGAAGGATTTGTCGGCAGTATGATCGTGCTCGGGCTGTACGCCCTGCTTCTCTTCAGTGGGTTGAGAATTGCCGGACAGGCACGCGATCGGCTGGGCCGGCTGGTGGCGGTGGGCGTGGTGACGCTCATCTTCAGCCACGTATTTATCAATATCGGCATGAACATCCGCATCATGCCCGTGACGGGCGTACCGCTGCCGCTGCTTTCTTACGGCGGGTCTTCAGTGCTGGGCTCGTTAATCGCTGTGGGCTTGATGCAAAACGTACACATCCATCGGAAAGGATACTGACCTTTTATGAGTAACAACAATTTTTCACGGCGGCGTCGCGGCATGCGGTTCCGCCCCAAGGGTGGTCTCGGCCAAACCCCGCAAAAAACCGACCGCGAAGCCATCCAGGCGCGCGCCGACGTCGTGAGCGAACAGGGTGGGGCGGAGCGCGTGTTCGAAAAACGTCACGCGCACGAAATCGAACGCGCGGAAAACCTGGCCGCCGGGCTGCCGCCGCAGGGCACTCCGGAAAGCGTTGAGCCGCCACCAGCTGCGGGCAAAAAGGATTTTCGCGCTCCCCATCTCGACACGCCCGCACAGGTGGCGGAGGACAAGCCATTTGCCCCTGTGGCCCTGTCGGAACAGCCCAAAGGTGTCCTGGACGCTATCAAACTGGCCGCGTCCAACCTGGTGAAAAAGGTCCAACGGCTCATCCGCCCCGAACACAAGATCCACAAGGAAGTCATCATCAATGCCGAAACGCTCGAAATTCGGGTCGCCGTGCTGGAAGACGGCAAGCTGGAGGAATTCACCATCGAACGCACGACGGAAGAACGTCTCGTCGGCAGTATTTTCAAGGGCAAGGTGCGCAATCTGCAGGATGATTTGAAAGCCGCGTTCGTGGACATTGGCTTCGAAAAGAATGCATTCCTGCATTATTGGGACATCGTACCGAACCAGTTTGACAGCGGGGTGGAAATCGTTGAACGCGAGGGCCGCCGCCGCGACAAACCCAAAATCACGCAGCGGGACATCCCGCGTTTGTACCCGCCCGGCAGCGAAATCATTGTACAAGTCACGAAAGGACCCATCAGCAACAAAGGCCCGCGCGTCACCACCAATCTCGTGCTGCCCGGACGTTATCTCGTCCTGCTGCCGAATTCGGATCAGAGCGGTATTTCGCGCAAGATTGAAAACCAGGAGGAGCGCAAACGGCTCAAGAAAATCCTGCGCGAACTGTCCATCCCGGACGGCATGGGGGTCATCATGCGCACCGCCGGGGAAGGCCAGCAGAAGCGTTACTTCGTGCGCGACCTGGCCCTCCTCCTCGAAGAATGGCGTGACGTGCAGGACCACATCAAGTCACAACCCATGGCCACCTGTGTCTTCCAGGAGCCGGATTTGATCGCGCGGACCGTACGGGACTTTTTGACCGAAGACGTGGAACGCATCGTGGTGGACCAGCAAAAGGCCTACGACCAGATGCGCGACATGATTTCAAAAATCTCCGCGCGCGCCGCCAACAAGGTGAAATTGTACACGGACGCGCAGCCGGTGTTTGACCGGTTCAACATCACCAAGCAGCTCGAAAACACCTTTTCGCGCCAGGTCCACCTGAAGAGCGGCGGTTACATCGTCATTGACGAAACCGAGGCGCTGGTGGCGATTGACGTGAACACGGGCCGCCACAAAGGCAGCCGGGACCAGGAATCCACCATCCTGCGGGTGAATCTGGAGGCCGCCGAGGAAATCTGCCGGCAACTGCGCCTGCGCAACATGGGCGGCCTCATCGTGCTCGATTTCATTGACATGAAAGGCCGGCGCGACCAGCAGCAGGTTTATTCGCGCATGAAGGACGGCCTGCGACGCGACAAGGCCAAGACACACATTCTGCCGATTTCACAGCTCGGCCTGATGGAAATGACGCGCCAGCGCCACACCGAAAGCGTGCGCGCGGCGGTCTATGACGACTGCCCGTATTGCAAGGGCCGCGGGAAGGTCAAAAGCGTCGTGACCATGAGCGTCGAAATCCAGCGCAAGCTGCAGGAAATTCTGAAGAAACGCACGCGGGACGAATCGGACTTCCAACTGCGTATTGTCGTGCATCCGACCGTGCTGGACCGGCTTCGCACCGAGGACGAGAAACACCTCATTGAGATGGAGAAGCGTTACTTCGGGAAGCTGTCGTTCCGCGCCGACACCGGTATGCACGCCGAGCAGTTCAAGATCGTGAACGTGGAAAACAATGAGGAACTGGCCAGCGTCGGTTCCTGAAAAATTCTAAAACACAAAGCGCCCTGCCGGAAACTGCGGGGCGCTTTTTATCTTTCCGACAACCCATTCCTGCCGCCACGGCATCTGTTGGTGGGGTCACGACCTCCCTCAACCCGGCCTTCTCCCCAAGGAGAAGGGGAATCGTTCGCCGTCTCCTTGAAAATTCGCGCGACGGGATTTGCCGGACGGCCAGCCGGAAAAACGAGGATCGGTCCGCAGCAATTTCCTCTCCTCGGGGAGAGGATGAAAGGTGAGGGCGGGCGTTAAAGCCAATCCACTTCTGCCCTTTATCGTTGCACACAACCTCGGCGCTTGAAGAAATTCTGAAAGCACAAAACGCCCCGCTGGAAACTGCGGGGCGTTTTTATTTTGCGTGAACTGCGCGAAGAAAATTTGTAGCCTATCTGGGTATCAATGAGCATTCGTAATCTCTCCTCCAATCCGTTGTCTTACCTGCTGCAAAACTGAAATAACGTCCGTGTCTCGATTATAATGACGACCACTCATATCAACCACGATCGTTCGCTCACCGGTCGCACTATCAGATTCGACCGGCGAGAAATAGGCCATCACGTCTCCCGCTGTATCCTTCAGAAGCCACGTCCCGTTCTGCTCTGGTAAAATTGCGCTCAACGCTGCGATGGCAGCGTCTCGCGATGCTATAGGAGCTAAAAAGTATGACTTCACGATGATGCCTAACTGTGAATAGACGACGCGGTTTGCCGTCTGGCTCGTTTTACAATTTCCCCTTGGTGCTCGGCAACCGGCCGGCGATGCGCGAATCGTGCTGGCGCGCGGCGTCCACCGCCCGGGCAAACGCCTTGAACAGCGCCTCGACGATGTGATGCGGCTCATCGCCATACAACAGTTCCAGGTGCAAATTACAGCGCGCTTCGTTGGCAAAGGCCTGAAAAAATTCCCTGGCCAGCCCAAAACGGAAGGCGCTCGAGGCATCCTGATTTTTTTCCGTTGGAGAAACTTTCTTTTGCGAAAATTTGTCCAAGCCGCGCCAGACCAGGTGCGGCCGGCCGCCAAAATCAATGACGCAGCGTGCCAGGCATTCGTCCATCGGCACGTAGGCTTCGCCGGTGAAAGGATTTTTCGGATGAAAACCGGACCCATAGCGGCGAAGGCCGCGTTTGTCACCGAGCGCGGTGGCAAAGGCCTGCCCGAGCACGATGCCGCAATCCTCGACCGTGTGGTGCGCATCCACTTCCAGGTCACCCTGACAGCGGAGCTGCAAATCGACCACCGCGTGCTTTGCGAACAGCGTGAGCATGTGGTCGAAAAACGGGATGCCCGTCCGGACCGAGGCCTTGCCTTTGCCATCCAGGTTAAGGCTGACGGCAATACGGGTTTCTTTGGTGTTTCGCGCGATTTTTGCCTGCCGGGCTTTCATGGGAGGCCATTAAACCAGAGCGGCTGGCGGAAAACAAACCGAATGCTTTACGGGCAGTCGTATGTCTTACGACATTCGGTGGGGCGAGCGCCGGTCGGACCGAACCCGGCGAAGGCTGGCCCTCGGGAGTTGGACGTGGTGCGCCGAAGTTTTGAGAACGCGGCTCATCAGCAGCCTCGCCCCACCGAACTGCAACAGTACCGCTTTACGGGCTGGCAGCAGCCGGCGGCGCAGCCATTTTCTGCCGGGCTTCGTCAATCTGCTGTTGAATGGCTTCAGGTTTGGGTGAGATCTGTTTGACCATCTCCAGATATTTGATGGTCTGCGGCCAGTTCTCCCGGTTTCTCTCAAGGATCGCGAGATTCATGAGGGTTTCCTCGTAAGCCAACTGGGCCTCGGTGTTGGATTTGGCGTTGGCGTCTTGCGTCTCCCAGCAACGCAGCGCCGCCATCCAGACATTGCGGGCGCGATCGGTATCATGAAAGTCTTTCTGATACAGCCACCCCAGATCGAAGAGGAGTTCAACGTTGCCCGGATTATTGTGCAAACCCTCGAATAAAAAGTCCCGGGCTTCGGCGGGCTTGTGAAGGCGGCGCAACCAATAATCGCCCACCCGGTAGGCTTTGATAAATTGCGGATTCATGTCCGTCGCCAGCTTCAACCAGGGCAGGATTTCCTGGACTTCGACGGTATTCATATGTCCAGTCGGTCCGCCGCTGTCGAGGTGAGTATGCTTGTTGGGTACAAACCGCCGGTTCAGGGCGGCAATCCAATCCGGGGGCGGGCCGAGAAAATCGTCGCCGGTCGAGTCCTCATCATCCGCCTTTCCGTAAGCCGGCGTCGCCACGTCCTGGTCGGATTCCTGCCGGTCAAAAATGGACGGGTAATAACCGCTGTGAAAATAGGCGTCGGCCATCACGAACATTTCGTTGCCGAACAACCGCCGGCCTTCGCCCAGCAGCAGTTTAAAGACGTTATCCGACTCCGACCGACCCTTATTCCAGTCGGCCGCGCGCGGCACCTCATTCCACCAGGCAGCCCGCGGCACGAACATTGTCGCCAGCGTGAAACACACCGCCAGCAGCAAAGCCAACCACCAGCCTGGGGAGGTCCTTTTCATCAGTTCAGACTCTTTCGGCGGAAGGCCAGCCAGGTCAACAACAGGAACAAAGCCGTGTAAGCCGCCGCATAGAGCGCCGCCAGCCCGCAATCCAGCCAGTTCACCAATCCCCAGTCATTGACCACCCGTTCCCGCACGTCAAAAAGTTCCACGTGCGGGATGATAAAGTAAACGGTGTAAATGATGCCGCGCAAGGGCTCGGGATTATGCAAGGCGACCGTATTCAGATGGCGCCCCAGAAATAAAATACCGGCTACGACGATGAACAGGATCGTGACGGTGGACGAGGGCGCGGCAAAAACGATCGAACCGAGCAGCGTCATTGCCGTGACGATTCCCAGCATGATCCATTGCAATAAATACGCCTGGAGATAGTCCAGGACCGGCCAATGTTGTTCACGCGAACCGGTGATCACGGCGAAAAAGAGATAAAATACCGCCAGGGCGGTGCCGCTGGCCAGCCAACAGCCAAAAAATTTTCCGAGGATGACCTGACCGCGGGTCACCGGCTTGGCCAGCAGCGGAAAAATCGTGCGACTTTCGCGTTCGGCGGGGATCTGCCGCGCCGCTGTCGCGATGGTGATGAGCAGGGCGGAAACCCAGATGAGCAGCATGCAAAGGTCTTTGACATAGCGCACGATATTGGGATCTTTAAAGAATTCCACGCTGCCCGCCGCCAGGGTGATCAACGCCGTCAACACAAACAGCACGTAAAAATCCTTGCGGCGGTAAAGTTCCTTGATGACGATGCCAGTCAATGCCCAGACCGTGTTCATAAAGCGGGTTGCGATTGATAGCCGACGATGTCCAGAAAAACCTTTTCGAGGTTCGCCCCGTGCCGGGCCACGAGCTCGTCCACGCGTCCCAGGGTTTTCAGCTCACCCTGATTGATGATGGCCACCCGGTCACAAACCGTTTCCACCTCACCCAGTTCATGCGAGGAGAAGAATACCGTCTTGCCGTCATTTTTCAGGCGTTGAATGATCTCACGGACCTTCATTCGGCCCAGCGGATCCAGCCCGCTGGTCGGTTCATCCAGCACCAGCAGATCGGGATTGTTGATGAGCGCCTGCGCAATCCCGACGCGCTGCTGCATGCCCTTCGAGTACGTTTTGATCAGACGTTTGCGGGCCGGCTCCAGCTCAACCAGCTTGAGCAGATAATCAATGCGGCGTTCGGCGTCCGCCGATGGCAGTTTGAAAATTTTCGCGTAGAAACGCAGCAGCTCCTCGACCGTGAGAAATTTGTAGTAGTAGGTCATCTCCGGCAGATAGCCGATGCGCTGGCGGGCGATGGGCTGGCGCACGTCGATGCCGAAAAGATAGGCCGTCCCGCGGGTCGGCGGAATAAACCCGAGCAACACGTTAATGGTCGTGGTTTTGCCCGCGCCATTGGGGCCGAGAAAGCCGAAAACTTCCCCGGCGTGGACCGAGAGGTTTAATTCCTGCAAGGCGGGTTTGAATTCTGCTTTCAAACCGCGGGTCCGATACTCCACACAAAGATCTTCCGTCTGCAGAATGGCATCCATGTCGTCTCCCAATACCAAATCCGATTCAACAAGCCAGAAAAAAATGACTCCCCAAAACGAGCATCGGAGCTTTTAGTCAAAAAGGCCTGAAGGAAGAACTTCAGGCCTTCGCGATTTGTCTGCTAAAAGTTAATTCGGCAGAATGTGCTGATAATTGGCATCGTAGGCCGTACCGCCTGTGCCACCGATATTGCACGTCGGCGGCGCCGACACGGTGGTCACCGTGTAACTGGCCGCGAACGTTTTAGTCGAATCCTCCGGGCACCAGGGCAACGTGCCCGCACTGCCGCGGCCCAAGTAAGGCTGAATCTGGGTGGAGGGAGAGTTCACGTTGGCGGTCGCCGCCTGGCCGGTCTCCAACGCCCATTGCTGAATGGCGCCGTCAATCTGACGGAGGTTGTTGATGCACGCGTTCTGCTGCGAGGTCGAACGCGCCCTCAGGAAGTTGGGAATCGCGATCGCAGCCAGAAGGCCGATAATGGCCACCACAATCATGATTTCCACCAGGGTGAAACCCGCTTTGCGGGAGGTTTTAATTTTCATACTACTTGTCTTTCTTCTATTCGCGGCGTGAACGCGCAACAGGCGGGTTACTATGAGTTCGGTCTTTTGTTCACTGATTGCCTGCTGCAACCGCTTTGTATCCAACTTAGCAGCCCCGATGCCAACGACTGCCCAAAAGGGCAGCGCCGCTTTCCTGAATCGGCTGGCGTCAATTGAGCCAAAACTGCCCAGACATGGCAATCCCGATTACAGAGCTGCTTTTCCAATGCTCGTAATCCTGCCCTTTAGGCGGATTCATGCCCTGAAGCACCAAGGCATTCTGTAACATTTCAGGACACCTCACCCCCATCCCCTTCCCGGCGCCCGCCCGCCTTGCCTGCCTCAATTAAGAGACAATTCTTGCCGACGTTGCGTTCACTCGACTTTGTGCGCCGATTTGTTACGATTGAAGGATGAGCTTTGTCGCGGAATTCAATTCGTTGCCGGTGTCATCGCTCGTGCAAAAATCACTGGACGCGGATGCGACGGCCGTGCGCGATAGTCTGGCCAAATCCAGGCTGTCGTTGACGGATTTTGCGCATTTGATTTCCCCGGCGGCGGCGGCCTCACTGGAATTGCTCTCACGGCATTCGCATCAATTGACCCTGCGGCGTTTTGGCAAGGTCATCCGCCTGTTTGCGCCCTTGTACCTCTCCAATGAATGTATCAACAACTGCCAGTACTGCGGCTTTTCGCGGGATAACCCGATTTTGCGCGTCACCCTGTCGCTCGAAGAGGTAAAACGCGAGTCCCGGGCACTTAAGGAACAGGGCTTCCGCAACGTCCTGCTGGTCGCGGGTGAACACCCCAAATTTGTCCCGCCGGCTTATCTCGAAAGTTGCGTCCGGGCGCTGCACGGGGAGATTCCGAGCGTGTCGCTGGAAGTCGGACCCCTCGAGACAGCGGACTACCGGCCGCTGGTGGCCGCGGGTGCGGACGGGCTGGTGGTATATCAGGAAACCTATGACCGCGCCGTTTACGCGCAAATGCACACCGCCGGGCCGAAACGAAATTTCGATTGGCGCCTCGAAACGCCCGAACGCGCGTACGCAGCCGGCTTCCGGCGGCTCGGCATCAGCCCGCTTTACGGACTGGCCGACTGGCGCTACGAAGCCATCAGCGTCGCGGCCCATGCAGATTATTTGTTGCGGAACTGTTGGAAGGCACAATTGACCATTTCCCTGCCACGCTTGCGCCCCTGCGCCGGCGAATTCCAGCCGCTCACGTCCATGAGCGATCGCGACCTGGCGCAATTGGTTTGCGCCTTTCGCCTCATGTTCCCCGATGCCGGCCTGGTGCTTTCCACCCGCGAACCGTCGAGGTTGCGCGACGGGCTGATTCCGCTGGGCATCACGCTGATGAGCGCGGGCAGCCACACCGAACCGGGTGGTTACACCGGCGCGGGCCGGGAAAATCTGCATCAAACCGTGCGCGGGCGCATCGTGGAACTGGCGTCCGGCTCCAGTGAATGGGCGCCGGCGGGGCGGACGTCCGCGCGAGCCGGATCCGGTGCACCTGAACCAGGCGCCGGCTCGTCAGCAGCCTCGCCCCACCCGCGAACGAATGCGACCGGACAATTTGACATCGCCGACGATCGTTCGCCGGGCGAAGTGGCGGAACTGATTCGCAAGCTCGGCTATGAACCGGTCTGGAAGGACTGGGACGCGGCCCTGACGGCGTAAAAGATTATACAGCCAACGCCCGACATCCAGGATAGGCCCGGCGTGAAAGGGGGAACATTGGATGTCGGTTGTTGGACGTTTTAACCAATTGATGAATTTAAAGACTGTCATCGCCAATGGAAAGTCAATCGCGGCGCCGCTGCCCTGCTCGATCGAGGAATTCCTGGTCGCACAAAAACTTTTGCCGCGCAGCGTCGTGGTGGAGCACAACGGTGAGGCGGTCGCGCCGTCGGAATTTTCCAAACGTCTCCTCCAGGCGGACGATCGGCTCGAGATTGTCAAAATCGTCGCCGGCGGCTGACTCCAGGCTCAAGGTTCCGGGTTCAAAGTTCAAAAGTCCGTTCGCGTCGCCGCCATGCTCGGGGTTTGCAGCTTGAACTTTGAACTTTGAACTTCACTCTGTTGCTTTAAGCTCCACGCCTTATGGATGGGTTGACGAGCGACGGAAAAATATTCGGCGTGGATTGGGTCGTTTTCTGGACGGCGATTGGCTGGCTGGGCAATGCCATTTTCTTCTCGCGTTTTTTTGTGCAGTGGTACGCCACGGAGAAGCACAAGCAAGTGGTCATCCCCGTTCTTTTCTGGTGGCTCAGCCTGGCCGGCTCGTTGCTGCTGTTGTTGTATGCGCTCTTTTACGACCGGCATCACGTCATTATCTTCGCCTACCTGATGACGTGGCTGCCCTACACGCGGAACCTGATTATCCATTATCGCCACAGAAGCAAGCACGCCCTCTGCCGGGATTGTGGGAAAATTTGTCCGCCGCAATCGAATTACTGCCCCCACTGCGGCGGGCGGCTGGCCGCCGCTACTTCGCCGGAACGGAGTTGGTCGCCGGCGTCAGCGTCAGCGGAATCCCGTATTTCTTTAAAACCGGCAGGAAATCCGGATGCGACTGCCCGTAAATGACCAGCTCCTGCACAAACTTCTGAATGGTGGGCAGGTTTTTATCATAATTCTGAATAATTTCCCGGGCCTGCGGCTCCAAGGCGCCGAGATCGCCGCCAATGGTGCGAGATTGATAGTACAAATAAGTGGTCACCGTGCCGCTGACGACGATCAGGGCAAGGAGCAAAATGGAAACTTGCCGGCGTAACGAGGCAACGGCTCCGGCCAAATCGTCCGGGGCGGAAGGAGTGGTTGGGGTTTCGTTCATGACGATTAGCGGGCGACGGGTTTGGCTTCGAAGGGCTGAAGGATGCGATTGATGTCCGGATGCGTCTTGCCATAGATCATGGCTTCATTCAGCACAAGATTCAGACGGTTCATGTTGGTTTGACGGGCGATGACCTGGGACTGGAGGGTGCGAAACTCGCGCGTGCGAAAGATGGATTGCAGCGCGAACATCACGCCGGCCAGTACCAACAGGGCCAGAATCAGGGTCAAAACTGTATTGGTTGTCTCACATTTCATAACTGATGGACAGAGTCTAACGGTTCGGCGGCAAATGTCCACAGCGTTTTTATCGGCCAAAAACGTTGATTTCCAGCCGCAAGACTGGCATTATTGGTGGATATTCAACTGTGCCCAAAGAAGAGCCAATTGAATTGACCGGCAGCGTGATGCAGGTGCTGCCCGGCACTATGTTCCGGGTGACGCTCCCGAATGGTCATGAGGTTTTGGCGCATATCTCCGGCAAAATGCGGAAGAATTTTATCCGCATCAGTGTCGGCGACAAGGTCAACATTGAAATGTCCCCGTACGATTTGAACAAGGCGCGTATCACCTACCGGCACTCGTGATTTATGATTTATGATTCACGGATTATGATTCGAAATCCTCAGCCGGCGCAACGACTCCAACAATCATCAATCATCAATCGTAAATCATAAATGAAAGTCCATTTCCTCGGCGCCACCCGCACCACCACCGGCTCGTTGTACCTCCTCGAGGTCAATGGCAAACGCCTGCTGCTCGAATGCGGCCTGTTTCAGGGACATCGCGAGGAAACCACGCAGCGCAACAGTTGCTTTCCCTTCGACCCGCGACAGATTGACGCCATCGTCCTGAGCCACGCACACATCGACCACGCGGGCAACCTGCCGAACCTTGTCAAACAGGGCTACGACGGCCCGATTCATTGCACCGACCCCACGCGCGATCTCTGCGGAGTCATGCTCATCGACTCGGCACATATCCAGGAGCAGGACGCGCTCTTCGTCTCCAAATGGCGCGCGAAGAAACATCAGCCGCCCGTCGAACCGCTCTATCGGGTGCCCGACGCCGAAAAAGCCGTAAAACAACTGGCCGGACACCCCTACGACCAGGCTTTTTCACCGGTGGACGGAGTTGCCGTCACGTTCAAGGATGCCGGACACATCCTGGGTTCCGCCCAGGTGGTGCTGGACGTGCAGGATCGGGGCCGGAAATTCCGCTGGCTGTTCAGCGGTGACGTGGGCCGTGGTGCTGATGAGATTCTCCGCGACCCGGTCCCGGTGGATAACGTGGATTACCTGCAAATCGAATCCACCTATGGCGGACGCGAACATGCCCCGCGCATCAATACGGACGAAACGGTGTGCCGCCTGGCCGGTGGCGCCTTGAATCAACACGGCAAAGTCATCATCCCCGCATTCTCCGTCGGCCGCACCCAACAAATCGTCTATGTGCTCAAGCAGATCACCTTGAACGGCTGCCTGCCGCGCGTGCCAATCTTTGTGGACAGCCCGTTAAGCACCAATGCCACCGACATTTACCGCCGCCACGTGGAATGTTACAACGAAACCATCCGCAAATTTTTGCAGGAAAACAAAGACCCGTTCGGCATGAACAACCTGACTTACATCCGTGACGCCGGGGATTCCAAAAAGCTGAATGACCGCAAGGAGCCGCTGATCATCATCAGCGCGTCGGGTATGTGTGAGGCCGGGCGCATCCGACACCATTTGAAGAACAACATCGGCGATCAGAAAAACCTGGTGCTGTTCATCGGCTATTGCGCCGAAGGCACGCTGGGCGATCAAATCATGAAAGGCAAGTCGCCCGTCAACATCTTCGGCGATCCGTATCCTGTCCGCGCCAAGGTCGTTTCCCTCGATGCCTACTCCGGCCACGCAGATAAAAACGAATTAATGAGCTACGTCGAGAATATCACCGGTAACATCCGGAAAGTCTTTTGCATTCACGGCGAGGAATCGCAGTGCCTGGCCCACGCGGAGACCCTCCGCCAAATGAAGCCGAAAGCCGAAGTCCTCGTGCCGGAATACCAGCAGGTGGTGGAGATTTGATTAAAGTGCCGGCTTATACCATTTTCAACTTGGAAGTGGACCATTGGGTAAGCCGGGCGGTCCTCCGCCCTCCGATGGTGGGGCGAGCAGCCTGCCCCGCCCTGCGGTGATCCCCGCGAGCCGGCTGCGGCGCGCCGAAGCTTTCCGAAGGCGGCTCGTCAGGAGCCTCGCTCCACCGAAAGCTGAAAACTTACCATTACCAGTTGTAAAGCAGCGTTGGTTTCACCACACTTTTGGGTTAAGGCATGAAGATCAAACGAAAAGCGACCTATCTGGTGACGGGCGGTGCGGGTTTTATTGGTTCTCATTTGATCGATTCCCTGCTGGCTGACCCGGCAACCAGGGAAGTAAGGGTTCTGGATAATTTTTCCTCGGGCCGGCACGAACATCTGGCCCATCATAAAAAGGATTCCCGGCTCAAGATCCACAAACTCGACCTCCTGAATCTGAAGAAGGCGGCGCCGCATTTTCGGGGTGTGGAACAGGTCTTCCATCTGGCCGCCAACCCGGACGCCCGTTGGGGCCTGGATAACACGAGGCTGGACCTCGAACAGGAAACCATCGTTACCTACAACGTGTTGGAGGCCATGCGGCGGCAGCGCGTGTTGCGGATTGTTTTTTCCAGTTCGGGCACCGTTTACGGTGACGTGGGGACCCTGGTAACGCATGAAGGTTTGGGGCCCTGCCTGCCGGTGAGCCTTTACGGAGCGGGCAAGGTCGCTTCCGAAGCGCTCATCTCCGCGTTTTGCAGCAGCTTCGGACTGCGCGGAATCATTTTGAGATTCGGCAACATTGTCGGCGAACGCACCACACACGGAGTGATTTACGATTTCATCCGGCAACTGACGAAAAACTCACGGAAGCTGAAGGTTCTGGGAAACGGCCACCAGGCCAAACCGTATGTCTATGTCCGCGATCTGGTGGGCGCTCTCCTGTTTGGGGCAAAGCTTTGCGCGAAGCTCGACGAATCAAAGTTCGACGTGTTCAACGTGGCGCCCGCCGCGGCCACGTCGGTGCGATTCATCGCCAACGATCTGATTGACCAGCTTGGATTCAAGGGACGGACCAAAATTGTCTACGGCGACACCATCGCCGGATGGCCCGGAGACGTCCCACAATCGCGGATGGACTCGACAAAATTTCGAAAGGCCGGATTCTCGCTGCCGCGAACTTCGGACAAAGCCCTGAGCCTTGCCATCCGCCGCATCCTCGAATGGCTGGCCGCGCGTGGACCGGCGAGGGACGGTTTAAAACTGCCATCGGACGCATCGCCCAAGTGCTTGTCCAACAAATCCGGCCAAGGCTGGTAGCCGGTTAAAAAAGTAGCAGCAGACGTGAGTCCGCTCTGATTTGAAAGGGATTCCCAAGTGAATTTGAGCCGACTCACGTCGGCTGCTACGAAGTGGAAAGCTCTTTAACCGGCTGCTAGACCTTGGAAGGTGTATCGGAAGCGGCAGGCCGATGCCAGGACGCGCCGAAGAAAAGAAAACGGAACAGCGTTGTCCCAATTCCCCGGGCGGCAAATTGCGGCCAGTACCAATAATTGAAGAGCAGCCCGGCCAGAAGCGGCCCGAGCACCAGTGCCCCCAGACCCAGTTTCGTAAAGTGAACCAATACCAGGGATAATATCAGGCTGCCAACGTTGGTGGCCACTGTCGGCCACAAATAGCTGAGACGATTTCCGGTCGCGATTAGCGTACCCCAGAGTGAGAACTGCATATCGAGGAAGGAGCACAGCATCAAGGCCAGTAGCCAGGGTTTGGGCAACATTTCCTTGCCGCTGCCAAAATGCCGTACCAGCGCGGGGCCGAGCAACACCACGGCCCCGGCCAGCAGTAGAAAGGTGAGGGTTTGCAGCCAGACCCGCGGCCGGAAGACAGCGCGCAGGGCGGCGTGTTCGTGCCGGGCCTGATATTGGGCGATGAGCGGCCACTTGGTGAGCGTCCAAACGGAGGCCATGCCGATGGCGATGTTCATCAATTGGACCGAAAGGCCGTAGACGGCGTTGGCTTTGAGGCCAAAGGCGTAGGTGCAGATATTCATGTTCGCATTCAGCGTGAGATAGCTGCTCATAAACTGAATGCCGAGCCGCCACGTATTGGGCCAGAGCAGGTGCAGGGTCTCACGGAACACATGGGGATTGTGCCGGGGCTCGCCTTTCAACCGGGCCAGGCAATGCCGCCGGGCCAGTTGACGTTGCAGCAGGCTGCTGACAAGCGTGGCGAGGGGGATGCTCAACAGGCCACCGCCGCCCAGCAGCAGCGCCGCGGCGATGACGAATTTGACGGCGATGGCCACGACGCCAACGCGCGCCGCCACCACCACCTCATTCAAGCCGCGCAGGTACACCAGCCACCAGCCGGTATAGATGTCGGCCAGCGTGGCCGCGAGCGTGGCGCCCCAAGCCAGCCGGGTGATCAACACCGAGGATGTCTCGTGGATGCGCAGTTCAACGGTGTAGGTTCCATAAAGGCCCAGGACCACGAAGACCACGAGGGACAGGTAGCGGTATAAAATGCGCGTGGCCTGCAAGAGTTGCCAGAGCAATTGATAATTAGGCTCGGACGAGGTCGCCGGCATTCCCACGCCCTGGGCCTGGAGGGTTTCCGCGCCGCCGACGGCGTAAGCAACAAAGCGGCCAATGGTGCCGCCGAAACCGAAGTCAATGACGGGAACCAACGCTGCCAGGAACAGGAACACATAGTACATCCCCAGGTCCGCGGTGGACAACTTGTGGAGGACCAGCGGCAACAGAAATAGCCCGAAGCCCAGGCGCAATCCGTTGAAACACCACTGCCAGACCACCGCTGAATTGTTGAGTCGTTTAAGCATTAATCTGTGGATTCAGGTTTCCGCAATGTTTGTTCCAAGGCAGACTTTCACCGGGTGCAAAGCAAGTTGACGTAGCCTGAGGCATTTAAGTGGCCTTCCAGCTCATCAAAACGGTCAATCGCCTTAAGTCCTCCATCTGGCCGGATGACTTGCAGATTGAACTGTCGCGAGCGAAGTTCGTCGAAGACTGCGCGGGGTTCGACTCCCGAGCCTTGCAGATTCCTGGGGCAGTATTCGATGATTATCTTCACCCCGGGCAGGCGTTTTACTGTCTGCCGCAGGCCCCGCAGCACGCTCAGTTCGGCTCCTTCAACGTCAATCTTGATGACATCCACCAATGGGTTGGCATGCTGCTTCAGAAATTCGTCCAGGCTGATGCAGGCTACCGGCACGGATTCAGCGGAGTGGTCCGGGTTGAGCAGACTGTTGCCCGTGCCACTGATAAAGTTCAGATGCAGCAGCGCTGGCTCATTATTGTCCGAAATGGCGCATTGGGTAAGTTCCTTGTTCTTAAATGACCGTGTGTTGAACTCCAAAAACTGAAACGTGAACGGGTCGGGTTCAAAGGCATAAACGCGCCCGCCCGGGCCGACCTGCCGGCAGAATTGGCGTGTGATCAGGCCTACGTTCGCGCCGACGTCCATCACTGTCATCCCTGGCCTTAAAATCTGGGAGCAGAGATGTTGAACGTCCGGCTCGATCTCTTTAACCAGATAAACCAGCCGATCGCGCAGTCTGAAATAAGGCGGAAATTTCAGGCCCCGCAACCGGAGCAGCCCGTTTATACCCCGCAAGGCCACTTTTCGCAGCAGCCCCTTTGGGGCAGTATCTGGGTAGGCGTAAGTCTGCAACGGCTCTGAAGAATTCATAATGCTCTTGGCCTGGAACCGAATTACTTTGTCATGTTACCGGGTTGACTCTTCCATCGCAAGGTTTCGCAGTCATGCAATACTAGTCCCCCGACGACATGCAAAGTCACAAAATGAGACGGTTAAAAGCTACAGACCGAAATCGAATCACGGACGATCCCCGATGAGCGAACGCTGGTTTGAAGTTGGATTTTCGGATTCAGGTGGCGCTTTCAAAGAACATACAATTTAATGTATTGCTCCGCCGTCACCTTCCAGGAATGGTCATGCCGGGCTTGCGCCAGCGCCGCCTGGCAACCGGCGCGGTCCGCGAACAACCTGGCCGCTGCGTCAGCAAAGGAAGCGCTGTCGCCGGGGACATAACTGACACCGCAAGGGTAACGGGTCAGGAACGCGGAAAAGTACGGGGTTGCCGAGGCAATCATGGGCCGCAGGTACCGACAGCATTCAATCAGGACCCCGGAACCGCGCGAGAAATTGGCTTCGTACGGCAGCACGACCGCATCCGCCGCCGCGAAATAGTATTTCGCCATTTCTTCCGGGACAAAACCGTTCACGACCCGCGCGTTGGGATAACCGCATTCCGCGATCACACGTTGGGGATCATTGGAGGAAATCACCTTGCCGACAAACAACGCCAGCGGGGGATTAGGCAACGACAGGCAGCCTTTCAGGGGAGTGTGGTAATCTTTTTCCCGTCGGTGGGTTCCAAAAAAGAGGATGATTTTTTCCGTCGCGGGCAGGCCCAGCCGTTGGCGGGCTTCTTGCCGGGAAGGCAGTGCCTCGGAATCATCAATGGCGTAAGGGACAACGTGGATGTGGCTGCCGAGCAAGGGGGCGATTTCCTCGTGCACGAACTCGTTCTCGCAGGTAAAATCGAGGCGGCCCGTTGCAGTGGCCCGTCGCAGCAGTTTCTTCAGGTGCGGTCGCAGCCGGGCCTTCAGCCCGGTGGCTTGACCGGACAGCATGCAGTCGTAAAGCGAATAAACAAAACGGACCCGTTTGAACCACAACGTGGCCAGCACCACCATCCAGTAGGAGCCGCCAATGAAATGCAAAACGGGTCCAGAACTTACCTGGGGAATAGTAGGGGCCGACGTCTTAATTCCGAATTCCGAATTCCGAATTCCGAATTTGAAATGTGCCTCGTTACCTCGACTCCTACTAAAATATCGTGCCACCCTCAACGCCTTGAACAGACAGGCAGCTGTTTCGCAAAAGTTCATCAGCGCCCCGAAGCGGCGCTCCTGCCATTTACCGGCAGCAACCTGCCGCCACCCCGGCGCCAGGCGGGAAAACACCGGCTCAACGCTGGCCAGCAAGTCCGCAGGAACCGGTTCGGTGGTGGTGCTGAAAATGACAGCCCGGACGTTGCAGCCATTTTGCCGCAAGGCGCGCATCAGGGCCACGGTGTTGGGCCAGTTGTGGGCTGGATAATGCGCCTGGGGACTAACGAGAATGATCATGGAACTATAAGAGAGTGTCTGAAAAAATGACAGGAGCCGACGTAAGAAGGTTCCGTCTTAATTCCGAATTCCGGATTCCGAATTTGAAATATGCTTCGTTACCTCGGCTCCTGCTCAAAATGGAGTTTGCAGACACGCTCTTATTTTGGGGTTCTGGACCCGGCGGTCAACAGTTGCCGCAGAATTTCCTCGTTCGCGTTGACGGCTTGGTCCTGGTTGAAACGCCTTTGGGCCGAACCCCACGCGCGTTTTACCAGGTCGCGGTTGCGGTCCGGTTGTTCCAGCACCTCGATAATTGTTTTGCCCAGAGCACATTCGTCCCGGACATCGCAGAGGTATCCACTCCAGCCCTCTTCCAAGGTCCACGGCACCGCGCCGCTATCGCACCCGCCGATGACCGGCACGCCACGCACCAGTGCCGTCACCTGGGGAGCCGGCACACCGCGAATGGCCGGCAGTCTCGTCCTGGAAGTGGCGTCCAAATGGTCGGCCAGCTCATGCGGCGGCAAAGGGCTGACAACGCCTATCTTCATTCGCTTGCCGGCGGCGCCGGGAATGCCGGTTGGGCCATTCCGCGCGATGCGTAGAGAATTCCCCGCCGCAAATAAGGCATCCGGACACCAATCAGGAAAAAGCCTGGTGAGTGGTGAATACTGTATTCCAATCCGCCCAGCAATTGCTCAAATTTTTGGAAATCAAGCCGCTTGTGATAGGTACAGATGGACAGACGTAACTTGGCGGCGTTCCGCAACAAACAGTTCGCGCCTTCCAGCACCGCCTGCTCAACTCCGTCAACGTCCACCTGCATGTAATTGGGCGGTGGCCGTTCCTTGAAAAAAGTATCCAGCCTGGTCCGGCCTTCGCCGTCTTTGGAACCAACGGCCAGGGGCACGATTTCCACTCTGTTTCCCCAAGGCGCAAATGTCGAGCGCAACGGCTCGTGCCAGTCACTGTTCGGCTCAAAGAGATATGCCTTGGAAAGCTGATTAACCAGACTCAGGCAAAATAATCCGTCGGAAGCGCCGATAAAGCCCGCCACGTCACCGTCATCCACGGTGAAACCTTTGCCTACATAGCAATGAGGTGAACGCCCATCCTGCTCCATGAGTCCGATGCTTACAGCCCGCTGCACTTCGGCAGGGGAAAATCTTCGAGGGAAATACACCTTGTGCTCCTTCACCTTCACGCACAACAACCCGTTTCCCGGGTCGCGCCCGATGGAGATCAGTTCCGGAGAATAATCCCTGGTCCAGTCATAGGGCGGAATCATTCCCATCGGCAATTCCTGCGATGGATGCGCCGTCAGAAA
Source organism: Candidatus Acidiferrales bacterium (assembly GCA_035499615.1). GTDB lineage: Bacteria > Verrucomicrobiota > Verrucomicrobiia > Limisphaerales > UBA11358 > UBA11358. Next base: position 33,350 of record DATJYM010000278.1, read on the forward strand.
TGCCATCACTTCTCGGACTTCCGGGTCGGTGCTGGTTCCATACTGGCGTCGGATTCGCTCCCGCAAACCTCTCTTGCGTTGTACATACCACAACCTTTGGGGAATTGCTTTTAAACCCGATTCACGGACGATATTCAACAGTTGCGACATTTTGGGCGGATTTATCATTCCGAGCCACAAGAAGTGCCAGTCGGAACTCGTTTGATGATATTGTTAGTTTTCACTTTGTCCAGTACGGGATTACGTCCTAATCTGAAGTTTGGAGTTCCGACCCGCAAAACTGGACAGGGCGGAACGCCGAACAAACTTAAGACACCACCCACTCTCCGGCAGTGCCCTGATTTGAAAGCAGGGTGCGCCGCAAGGAGTGCTCGCACAAACGACTCGTTACCTCGTCGCCTACAAACAGGACATTCTCTAGTCTCCATATCCTTGGACTTTCAAGGGGGGAGATGATAAAGTCACAATCAAGGACCCTTGTTTAATAAACAAAAACTCAAATTGAATATTTTGCGCAAACACGCAATAGCCAGGTTGCTTCTGGCATCACTCCTGGCGGCAATCGCAACCAGCGGCGTGGCCGCGAACGAGATCTGGTTGTCATCCACCAATAGTCTGTCCTACCTTAAAACTCAAACCGACCTGGGTAGCGGAACCACGCCAAACCCGTACTATGGGGACTTTGACTACATCATGGGCCACAACGTTGCGCCCAACACCGTCGTGCATTTGGGCAGCGGCATCTTTTGGTCGACCGGTGTTGGCGCTTCCAATACGGATGCATCTGCGATTCCCGCCGGGGTAACCCTGAAAGGGGATGGCGAAGCATTTACCACCATTCGAAGAGCCACCAATTATAGCGGTTATGTTCAACAAAACCTGACGCTTTTAGAGTCTCATTCTTCAAATATAACCATTTGTGATTTAACTCTAGACTGCAACGCTTTTGACCTTCACAATAATCATTCGACCAATGGAATAGGTGGAGTTGGACTGTTGGGAAGCGGGGAGACCCTTGAGCACGTTACCGACATCAATGGAATAGGTTATGGATATTCTGTAGAAGGATTCCAATTGGTGGTCGGAAACTACGGACAGAACAACAACAAGGTCATGGGCTGCACCGTGTCAAACTTTCTCGGAAACTACGGGGACGGCATCGCGCCCAGCGGAGATTGTCTGGTCGAAGGCAATAAGATTTATTTTCCAGTACAAACAACGCCATTGACCACGAATTGGTGGAACCCCCTGTTTGGAATTAACGTGGTTGCATCTTCCAAGGGAAGCATGGTCATTAACAATTACGTGTATGGCGGGGGTGATGGATTTCACAATGATACCGCCGGAGACACCAACCTGATCATCGCCAACAATGTTTTCGAGAATGTCTGTGAAGGCGTGGCCTTGACCGGTGACCAAAGACCCTACAATTCCGTGACGATCTCCCACAACCTTATTTTGATGCAGACTAACTATCTAAGACCTTACAACCAAGAGTTCGCCATTGGACTTGAAACCTTGTACGCCGGACAAACCAATCTGAACATCGTCATTGATGGGAACATCATCCGACTTTACCACGACCAAGTTTGGTCGGTTACCAACGTAATTACCGGAGCGATTGGCGATGGAAGCCAGGGGGCCATATACATTCATACGGCGGGCGCCGGTCAACTGAACGAAAACATCTCCATCGTCAACAATCAAATAGACGCGAGGCTGCCGATTGAATTTGTGAGCCCCATTTCAAATCTCTATGCCAGTGGCAACATACCACTCAATGGAACCAACTTTGCAACCGCAAATGGACATCCCGGTTTGACCAATGTCGCTGGGCTTCAAACTG
>DATJYM010000279.1:0-15311 GCA_035499615.1 Candidatus Acidiferrales bacterium
CATAGCCTGAGTTCGCCCGGTTTTGTTAGCAGAAGATCAGTGGCACTGCAATCGGTATTCCAGCCTTGCTCAGGGCGACGAATTTCGGAGTGCCGTTGGCGGGTTGGTCCGTCCTCATCAATCCGGTGTTGGGATTGAGCATTGGTGTGTACTTTCACGGACGCCAACCAGACCGGTGCTGATGTCAACCCCGGCATTCTTCCGGGTCCTCAAACAATAGCCGGATAATCAGGAGGGAAAAATCCCGCATTGGGGGATCAATTCCCCATTTCGAGCATTGCAGGGTCGCTTCCATGTTTGGGCATTGACGAAGCGATGCCTTCGACCGCTTCTTTTGATTGGCAGGTTCGCATCGCCGACGCGCCCGAAAGGTGAGCCGTCTCTTTCTTCGAACTTAGCAGGCACTCGAAACAAGCACTTATTTCTTTCTCTTCATTTCCGACGGGGGAGGGCTGGGGTGAAGGCTTTTGAGCTTGAATTTAAACGCGCCACCTCTCCCCGGCCCTCTTCCCCCAACTCCGTTGGCGGAGAGGGAGAAAATGGCGGCGGTGCCCGCCGGCGCCCAAAATCATTTTCATCGGCGAACTTTTTTTGCTTTTGCCGGAATTTTTTGGTAAGCTTGCCGGTTAATTGAATCGAGAAATTCCGGACCATGAGCAAGACAGCCATCCGAATCGGCGGCGCGCGGGAGCATAATCTCAAGAACCTCACGCTGGAAATCCCGCGCGACCGGCTGGTGGTCATCACCGGCCTCAGCGGCAGCGGCAAGTCGTCGCTGGCGTTCGACACGATTTACGCCGAAGGCCAGCGCAAGTACGTCGAAAGCCTGTCCGCCTACGCCCGCCAGTTCCTCGACCAGATGCAGAAGCCGGACGTGGATTACATCGAGGGCCTGTCACCGGCCATCGCCATCGAGCAGCGCAGTTCCGGCAGCAGCCCCCGCTCCATCATCGCCACCACCACGGAGATTTACGACCACCTCCGCCTGCTCTACGCCCACATCGGCCAGGCGCATTGCCCCGACACCGGCGTGCCCATCGTCAGCCAGAGCACCAGCGACATCGTGGACAAGATCCTCGCGCTGCCGCCCAAGACGCGCGTGATGCTGCTCGCGCCCGTGGTGCGCCGGCAAAAAGGCGAATTCCGCGACGTTATCGAACGCTTGGCGCGCGAGGGTTTTGTGCGCGCCCGCGTGGACGGCCAGTTTGTCGAACTGGAAGCCGACACCCGCGTGAAGCTGGACAAAAAGAAATTCCATAACATCGAGGCGGTGGTGGACCGGCTGGTGATTGACGAAAAAATCCGGGTGCGGCTGGGCGATTCGGTGGAAACCGCGCTGCGCTGGGGCGACGGCGTGATGTTTGCGTTGCACCAACTGCCGGAGAACAATTCCAAAACTGAAAACAAACCCCTCTCCCGGCCTGCGGCCACCCTCTCCCCGCCAGGCGGGGAGCGGGACGGGGCGAGGGGCGCGTCATTAAAACCCGAGAACTGGATTGAAACCCTCCATTCCAACAAAATGTGTTCGCCGGCCACAGGCAAGAGCTTTGATCCGCCCACGCCGAAACATTTCTCCTTCAACGCGCCGGCCGGCGCGTGCCCCGTCTGCCACGGCCTCGGCCAGAAGATGGTGTTCGACGAAAGCCTGGTGGTGCCCGACCCCGAGCAGCCGCTCGAGAGTGCGGTCCAACCGTGGCGCCGCGCGGGCAAGCGGATGAACATTTATTACAAGATGATGCTGCGCTCGGTCGCGGCCCATTTCAATGTGGCCCTGGAGACGCCGTGGAAAAATCTGCCGGACGATTTCAAAAAGGTACTGTTGCACGGTTCGGGTGAGAGCGACGTGGAGTTCCGTTTCTGGCGGGCGGGCAGCCAGCACACCATCAGCCGCCCGTTTGAGGGCGTGTTGCCGAATCTGGAACGGCTCTTCACCGAGAGCGAAAGCGAGTTTGTCCGCAATCGCATCAAACCCTACATGAGCCCGCAATTCTGCGATACCTGCAAGGGCAAGCGGCTCAAGCCGGAAATCCTGGCCGTAACGCTGGGTGATACGGGCAACCACCTCGCCCCGGCCCTCTCCCCCTCCGAGGCGGAGAGGGAGAAGCCACACTCCACACTCCGCACTCCGAAATTGAAGATTCCCGGCCTGTCCATCATGGACGTCTGCGCGTTGTCGGTGGAATCGGCGGACGAATTTTTTGCCACGCTCAAACTCACCGAATTTCAGGAGAAAATCGCGCACGAGGTCATCAAGGAAATCCGGGCCCGGCTCGGTTTTCTGAAAAACGTCGGCCTCGGCTATCTCACGCTGGACCGCGAGAGCGGCACTTTGTCCGGCGGCGAAGCGCAACGCATCCGGCTGGCCACGCAGATTGGCGCGGGCCTCGTCGGCGTGCTGTACATCCTCGATGAACCCAGCATCGGCCTGCACCAGCGCGACAACGACCGGCTGCTGGCCACGCTCAAGGGTCTGCGCGATCTGGGCAACACCGTGCTCGTGGTCGAGCACGACGCGGACACCATCCGGCAGGCGGATTATGTTGTGGATTTGGGTCCCGGCGCGGGCGTGCATGGCGGAGAACTCGTGGCGGCCGGGCCATTGCCGGAAATCTTGCGCAACAAAAATTCGCTCACGGCCCAATACCTTAGCGGTGAACTTTCCATTCCCGTTCCCAAAAAGCGGAACGCGCCGTCGGAGGAACGCGGCTGGCTCGAGGTCCTCGGCGCGAAGGAAAACAATTTGCGGAACATTGACGCGCGGATTCCGCTGGGCACGTTCACCGCCATCACCGGCGTCAGTGGCTCGGGCAAAAGCACCCTGGTGGACGACATTTTGCGGCGCGCGTTGTTCCGCAAGTTCTATGGTTCCCGGGAAACGCCCGGCACGCACCGGGCCCTCCGTGGTTTTGAGAACCTGGACAAGGTGATTGTGATTGACCAGACGCCGATTGGCCGCACGCCGCGTTCCAATCCGGCCACGTACACGGGCATGTTCAATCAAATTCGCGATCTGTTCGCCAGACTGCCCGCGGCCAAGGTGCGCGGTTACGCGCCGGGCCGGTTCAGCTTCAACGTCAAGGGCGGGCGCTGCGAAAAATGCGAGGGCGACGGCGTGCTCAAGATTGAAATGAATTTCCTGCCGCCGGTGTATGTGACCTGCGAGGCGTGCGGCGGCCGGCGTTACAACCGCGAGACCCTGGAAATCACCTACAAGGGCAAGAACATCGCCGACGTGCTGGCGATGACGGTGGACGAGGCGGTGGCTTTTTTTCGCGCCGTCCCGCTGATTTACCAGCCGTTGCTGACGCTGGCGGAGGTGGGGCTGGGTTACATCGGGTTGGGGCAGGCGGCGACGACGTTGAGCGGGGGCGAGGCGCAACGGGTGAAGCTGGCGGCGGAATTGAGCCGCAAAGCGACCGGCCGCACGCTGTACATTCTGGACGAGCCGACCACCGGCCTGCATTTTCATGACGTGGCCAAGCTGCTGGAAGTGCTGTTCAAGCTGCGCAACACGGGCAACACGCTGCTGGTGATTGAGCACAACCTGGACGTGATCAAAACGGCAGACTGGATCATTGACCTCGGCCCGGAAGGCGGCGCCGCGGGCGGAAAGATCGTGGCGGAAGGCCCGCCGGAGACAATTACCGGTTGCGCCGACAGCCACACGGGCCGGTATCTGAAGGGCGTTTTGGGGAACGGAGTTTGAAACCAGGTACCTGCCGCGACAGTGCGCTCGCCGCGTGGCAACGAATTGAAAGCGGGCGCACGGCGGGTCAATGCCGATGCACACGGATGGGATTTTGCTTTTACACGGGGGGACGAAGGGAGCCAGGATTAAAACCAATTACGGATGAAATCGCTTTGTTCGGTGGGGTGAGGGTACTGACGAGCCGATGGTAGGGTTATCGCGCTGCGATGACCTGATGGCACAGCGCGCCGTCCCTACCCGAATTTGACTCGCCCCGCCGACGAGCATCCTTAATCTCTAACCGGACGCTTCCCGATTCTTCATCCGTGTTTATCCGTGTCAATCCATGGTTGAAATGATTTTTCTCGGGCGGTTCCTGGTCGCTGGCGTTAAAAGGCTGGCAGACGGCGCGGAAGGTAGGCATACGAAAGTCACGGCGGTTTGAATTTGCGATTCGACCGCCTTGCGGTTTTACTCATCTGTCCAATGGAACCGCGCAAATCAAAGTCACTGGCCTTGGCCGCAACGCTCGCCTGTTTGTTTTGGCTGGGTGGGCGATTGACCTGCGCCGCGCAGTCCGGCCCGACCAATGTCTGGGTGCTGCAGTTAATGCTCTACGCATTCGCCGACTCGTCTCCGGCTATCGCCCCCGACGGCACGATTTATCAGGCCACGTTCACCGGCAAATTCCTGGCCGTCACACCGGAAGGAAAAGTGAAGTGGATTTTCAAGGCTGGCCGCGAAGTCAAATCCTCGCCGGCCATTGGCGATGATGGGACCATTTATTTCGGGTCACGCGACTGGAAATTTTACGCCCTTTCGCCGCAAGGCAGGCTCAAATGGACCTTTCAAACCGGTGCCTGGGTGGATTCGTCACCAGCCCTTGGCACGGACGGCACGATTTATTTTGGCTCGTGGGACACCAATTTTTATGCGTTGCATCCCGACGGTTCCCTGAAATGGGTTTTCCCGACCGGCGACATCATTGATTCCTCGCCGGCGATTGCCGCCGATGGCACGATTTATTTCGGTTCGCACGACAAAAAGTTTTACGCGCTGAAACCGGACGGCACGTTGCGCTGGACCTTTGCCACCGGAGGGCAAATTACGTCTTCTCCGGCCATTGCCGCTGATGGGATCATTTATTTCACCTCGACGGACGGCAACCTTTACGCGCTGCGCCCGGACGGCACGGAACGCTGGCGTTTGCACACCGGCGGCGCCACGGAGTCCTCACCCGTGCTGGACGAGAGCGGAAACATCTATGTGGCGGTGAACCAAGACAATGTGTCCATCGGCAGCGACGGAAGAATACGCTGGAACCTGGGTACACCGGTGCTTATTGAGGCGTCGCCGGCCGTCGCGGCCAGCGGCGAGATTTATTTTTCAGCGCCGTGGCGGAACTTGATGGCCGTCACCGGGGATGGCCATCAAGTCTGGTCGTTAACCACGGACACAAATCGTGAGCACGGCAACATCAACGCATCCCCGGCCATTGCCAACGATGGGACCATTTACATCGCTGAAGAGAATCTGTTGGAGGCCATCAACTCGACCAACCGGCTGGCGCCGTTGGCGAAAAGCTCGTGGCCGATGTTCCGCGCCAATCCCCGTCACACCGGCCGTGTCGAAATGGAAAAATCCAACTGATTTGAAGACTGTGTTACAGAGCTTCGTGTTTCACGGTCATGGAAAAGCAGGTTGGGGCGAAACGGCTGTGCCAGGTTCCCCGGAGTGACAGGGGAAGGATCAAGCCTTTCGTCGAATGGCGATATAGGATTTTGGAATAAGCCAAAGCAATCGCTCGGTCAGGATTTCGCAATCCGGAAACAGCCATTGCATCTCTGACTTCCGAAGAAGCCTCGTGGTCTCCACCATCTCATTGATCTGCCTGGTGTCCGGGCGTTCGATCCATCCCCAGACTGTGCACCAGCGCAGGAGCCTTTTCTGCCATGAGAGCGGGAGATAGTGAATCAGTGGCGTCATATAATGCGGCTCGATGGGGCACTCGTAAGCGGGAGTCTGCACCCACAAGGCTTTCGCCACCCGGCGGATTTCCAGCGCAAACTGCTGCTGGTGCTCCCTGGACCCGACGTGCTCAATCACGCTGTTGGAAAACCCGATGTCGTAGCTCTGGTCCGGCATTTTGAGGGCGCACCCATCGCCGACCAGGGTCCTGATGTTATGGTTGGGAAACTGCGCGTTGTTCCATGTCCTTTCATGAACGTTGAGGGTGTCGATCCGCTTTACCGGCTGGGGATAGGATGTCCAAAACCCGGGATAGCCACCGATGTCAATCAAAACGTCCGAAGGGGCTGGATTGATGAGCCGAAGGAACAGCTTGAAACGCCGTGCCCGCCACACCTTGAAGACTTGTCTGTAAATCGTGTGGATGCTGAATGGCATTGGCGTTTCAGAAATTTGACGACAGAAAATTAAGCCACTCTGAAATTAGGGTGTCAATGCGGAATCAGAACTGAACATAATGTCAACCGGCACGGATTAAAGTTCGTGCGGGTCGCTAACAGCCTGTGAAAAATTCAATTGCGTGTAGGAGACGACGTAAGGAGTCTCATGTTTCCTCGGATTCTGCAGCGGGTCTGAGACTCCTTAAGTCGTCTCCTGCTTTTTTACAGGCGACCAGGATACCGGCATTCCTGTTCTGCAATCCGCAACGGGTTTTGCTGACATATCAATCCATTCGCCCCAAGGCGGTCCGCATGTGGTTGACATTTCTAACGGTTCGGTCCGGGCCGTTGACGGTGGAAGGCAGGGGCGGGAGAGACCGGTGCCGGGACAAAACCGCGAGGTCTTTCGGGTTCGCGGGCTGGTTGAATCACCCGGACCCGTTGGCGCACGCCGCCGTTGAAACTTACGCTGAGACCGAGCACTCCGCAAAAAGCCATCATTTCTGTGCCGAAATCGCCGCCGATGAATAAAAACATAATGACGTGGGTGGCGAAGGCCGCCAGCAGGAAAGAGTTGATGGTTTTCAGGTCCGGGTCCGCATGACAATAATTGAGGTAAAGCAAGCGGAGGCCGGCGATGACTAGCCAAAGAAAGCCGATGGCGCCCCAGATGCCAAAGGGGATCAGGACGGAAATGGGGCCATTATGATAAACCTCCGCCAGCGCCAGCGGGTCGTTTTGCGCAAAGGTGGAACGAATCGAGGCTTCCGGCCCCATGACAAATTCATAGTCCAGCGGATTGATGGTGTAACCCTTGCCGAGCAGAAGATGTGGCGGAATTTGCGGCAGCACCGCCTGCCACATGTTCAACCGCCAGTCCAGCGTTCCCTGGGCGTCCAGTTTCGCCGCCGTGCTGAAGTTATAGGGCAGGAAGGATAACGCGCGCTGAAAGGTGAAGGGCAGATACGGTGCCAGCGGGATTAGCGCCAGCGCGCCGAACAGGCCGGCGGACAAAAAAACCGCCATCAGCTTTGTCCGGTGCATGCCCTCCAGGAAAAACTGGATCAGAAAAACCAGCGCAAAAGTCATGACCAGGCCGCGGTAGCCGCCAAGCAGCCCGTAAGCCGTCGCCAGAACAAAGAACACCCACCGCCACGGCTTGCCGGAGAGAAAAAGCCCCCGAAGACCATACCGGGCCAGCATGAACGAAAAAACGGCCAGTGAGGTCATCTGGGCGCCGCTGAAGCGAGTGGGGGTCAAGTCAGGACTTTCCAGCCTGAAGGCGAAATAGTTGGCGTTGAAGAAATAGAAGATGAAGTAAAACGAACGAGGCAGAAAAACCGACAAATCCGAGACGGCCGCTGTGACCCCGCCCAGGAAGTACAGGGCCAGGTACAGGTTTCTGCGCCCGGGCGGAATCCGTTTGGCGGACAGGGCAAAATAGCCGAGAACGCCTCCGATTAAATAGACGTATTTGCTCCCGCCGTACACTTCGCCCCCGAACACATGCAGCCCGAACCCGTTCATTTTGGCGGTGAACGCAACCACGACGATGATCCAAAACAACGGCAAGGTCATCCACGGCACGCTGATAAACCGGCTTTCGCTGCTAATCATCCGCTGCAGCACGGAAATGCCCAGGCTCAAGCCAATCATGGCCACGCCCACGGCAGGGCGGCCAGGGATGAAAGGGACCACGGCGGCGAAATTCCAAAACAAAAACATGAGGGGAAAATGCCAGCGCAGCAGTATGGGCGAAACCAGGATGAACGCGGAAAAGCCATAAATGAACAGGGACGAATAAGTCAGCGGCCCGGCCAGCAGAAATCCCAGCCAGATGGCCAGCACCACGCAGACCGCGTAGACGACGAACGTCCGAAGCAAAGTGTTATTCATGTAACGACAAACTATGGCAAAACCCGGCCGTGCCCTGATTTGACGAAGCGCGGAGCATGGCTCCGCATCTTTCAGCTCTTAATTCAGCGCTCGCGGAGCAATGCCACGCGCTCCATTCGAGCAAGTCAGGACACAACCCAAAAAAACCCAAAAACCAGTGCCGCGGGGGGGCGCAGGTTCCGTAACTTATCCATTATATTCCAGCTTACTGAGAGCTGGCAACAGATTCTTGAGATTGGCAATGTCCTGATTTCAAATTGGCGGGTGCCCCTCCTGTGCCGCCATCTCATCACAACCAAGAGAACAGGTCGTGGTAAGGAGTACTCGCACAAACGACTCGTTACCTCTTCGCTACAAATCAGGACACTACCCTGAATTCACTTGATTGGTGCGGTTTATCTCCCCTAAGCTGGGGAGACTTGAATCACTGTTTATCCAGATATCGAAACGCGTTTCTGGCCGCCGGTGTTTTGCTTTTGATTCTGGGCCTGCGCATTTTCATAGGCATCCGCTTCGTTGCCGGGATTCCTCAAATTGACGACAACGACACGCTGATCTGGTTGCAGCAGTGGTCCCAAGGCATTCACGATTGGGGATTTCCCTGGCACCGGCATAATGGCCATCCGATGGTGCTCTATTATCTCGCCAGCCTGGGACAATACCGGTTCAACGGCAATTGGGACGGGCGGCTTGATTTCCTGGTTTATGCCTTTGCGCACACCGCTTACGCCGCCGTCGTGATGTTCACCTTTTGGAACGTCCTGGCGCCGCGGGATCGGGGCTGGCTGCTCACTCTCGTATTTGTTCTCTTCGCGGTTCCGTTTGCGGGCTACCGCATCGCCTGGGGATTTCTCTGGCCGGACACGGCGATGATGTTGTGCTCCCTGTTGGCATTGCATTTGTTGGCGTATCACGGGCAAAGCTGGCGCGCGGTCGTTACCATCTCCCTCCTCGCGACCCTCGCTTCCGTCAACACGGCCGCCGGCTGCCTGGTTGGCTTGATGGTGGCCGCGTTGACGCTCTTCCGCGCAGCCCTGGCACGGCGGCTGACCCGCCTGGACGCGGCCGTCTCAATCATTTGTCTGGCGATTTTTCTGGTCCAGTATCTGAGTTTTCCACCCGATACCGCTTTCAAGCCGGGTTTGCTGGAGGGCCTCAATGCCTTTCTCAAGGCGCTGGCCTGGCCGGTGGACTTCGTCGCCGGCATCGGTTTGGTGACGCTGGCGCCGCTGGGGGGACTGGTGGCCGCCCAGATTTTCCAGCCAGCCTTTCGCCGGCCGAATGTCGCGTACCTCACCGGCATCGGAGGGCTGATTTTCCTGATCGCCGTGGCCACGGGCGCCTTCCGGGGGGACAACAACAACATGGGCATCCCCTCTGGCCGCTACACGGACATTTTTATCATGGTTCCTCTCTTTTGCGTGGCGGCCCTCTGTCTGCTTTACCGCGGCTGCACGGGCCGTTGCCGGACTGGCTGGGGAATTTTCGCCGGTGTCTGGCTTGGCCTTCAGGTGTTCGGCTTATCCATTCACATTCTCTACCGCGTGATTCCGTTCATGGCGCGGGAAAACGGCGAGTGGAACCAGGCTTACGACCAGGTCCTGTTTCGCAATTTGATTCGGGGCACAGCGGACATTTCGGCTGCCCAACACTGGACGAACGATCCCACGCTTGGCCTTACCGACCTGTTGCTGGAGGTGGTCCACGGCCAACGGCCGATGCCGGCGATGTCCGTCCCCATGGTCACAGGCTTTCCGCTCGGAGCGGGCAGCCAGGGCACATATGTCCTCAACGGCTTTTATCCCTCGTGCCAGCCGCGGCCCGCCCAACTGTATTGGGGAAGCTTCGATGCCAGCCACCCGTTGGCAACCAACCAGTGGTTTCTTTCCGGCCCTTTCCAGCCCCAGGCGGACTATCTCACGGTGGATCTGCTGGTGGACAAGAAGGCGCGGTTGACCAACTACCGCCTGAAGGGCCTGCGACTGACCCTGGTGGATGAGACCACCGGCCGGCGGGAGCCATTGCTGCCGCTGCTGACCCAAACATTCCCGTTTGTCTTTCGGGATTGGGAGCTGATTTATGTCCGGGTGACGCCGGGGGATGAATACCGGATTGAGTCGCGCGTTGCGGGTGCCGGGCCGACACAGTGGATTGCGTTCGGCGAACCCTTCGAATCGGGCCGGCTGACCCCTCTGATCGTTGGCGTCAGCCAAAGCGGCAAGCTGCTTTGCCTGTGCGGCGCCGGTTTGCTGGCGCTCGTTCTATGTTGCAATTGGCTCGGTGACCCGCAGTCGAATGAGGCCAACCCTCCACCAAATTCTTAAAAAGCAGCAGCCGACGTGAGGAGGCTCAATTAAAATTTGGAATTCGGAATCAAGACGGAGCCTCGTCACCTCGGCTGCTACGAAAGAACATCCATGCAGCCTTATCGAATTCCAGGCAGGCGCCGTTGGAAAGGCATTGGTTATGCTGCACTCTCCCTCTGCCGGGGATGGACAAATCCATCAGCCAAAACTAAAATGAAGCCGGTTCCAAAACCAATTCGGGGAGAAGTGCGAAAAAGTGAAAACGTCACCAATCAATCGTACTTCAGCTTAAGCGGAAGACTGTCTGGTCGTGGGAAAGCAAACCGAGGGCACAGCAATTCCATGCTGTGCGGCCACGAGCGTCCTGCCAAGCCATGAAAATTAGACGTTGCCTGATTCAACTCTGCGTGGCGGGAGTGTTGCTGTCGGCTCTTTCTCCCCGCAGTGTGCTGGCCCAGGTCCTGTTCTTCGATAATTTTCAGCCCTTTGTCGCGGGCACGGTTTTGACCAGCACAAATTACACACCCCGGTTCGGACCGGCGGCCGCCTCGGTGGTGACTTCAGTCCAGAGCGGATCGCCCACGATCACCGTGAGCAATTTCCTCGGCAACAACTGGGCGTATTTTAACAATTCAGCGCCGGCCAACCAAAACCAATACAAGGGGATTTTGTCCTCCATTCAAACCAATCAATCGCTCCTGTTAACCTGGAATCTGTGGATTCAGGGGACCAACACCGGCCCTGGCCTGTTTCAGCTTTCCGTCCCCGCCTCGGGTCCAAACGCAACCAACAACCCGCTCATCTCTTTTACGGATACGGGTTCCATTATTGCGCTGACGAACGGGACCAACGCGCAGGTTCTCATCGGCAACTGGGGCTATCTGGCGAGGACGGTCATGACCAACTCGCTGCTCCTGGATTATCCCGATGGGACCTTTTCCTATTCCCTCAACGGCCAGACCCTCGCGACTCTGCCTCTGGGGCCTTTATTCACCAACGCAGTTGGCGCCGTTTATTTCAATGGCTTTGAACGTTCCGCCGGTTCGTTGGGCAATCGTTTTGCCCTGGCGAATGTAGGGGTCGAGGCGTACATGCCTTCGATCGGTTTCATCTACATGATTACCAACAACACCATCACCATTACCGGATACAACGGGACCAACACCGCGGTAATCATCCCCGGCACGATCAATGGCCTGCCCGTGACCGCTATTGGGAGCTATGCCTTTGAAAATGAAGCCGGCGTGACCAGCGTGACAATTCCCGGCAGTGTCACCAGCATAGGACCCTATGCGTTTTTGGGCAGTGGACTGACCAGTCTGGTGATTGGCGGCAGTGTCACCAACATCGGGTCCGCCGCTTTCGGGTATTGCAACAGCCTGACCAACGTGACGATTTCCGGCAACGTCGCCAGTATCGGGGGAATTGCGTTCATCCTGGATACGAGCCTGACGGGGATTTATTTTCTGGGCAATGTGCCGACCGCGGATAACACGGTGTTCTCGGGCGACGCCTCCGGGACGGTTTATTACGTGCCGGGCACCAGTGGCTGGACGAATTTTTTCGGCGGTTTGCCTGCAGTGGCGCGGTATCTGCCCAGCCCCGTGATTTTGGGCAGCAATTATGGTTTGGGCGTAAAAACCAACGGATTCGGTTTCACCGTTTCCTGGGCGACCAATCTTTCGATCATCGTGGAAGCCACCACTAATCCAGCCAATCTGTTCTGGACGCCCGTGGCCACCAACACCTTGTCCAAGGGCTTTTTCTACTTTAACGACCCGCAGTGGACCAATTATTCCAGGCGCTTCTACCGCCTGGCCGGCACCAACGTTTTCGCTTCCTTTACCGCCAGTCCGACCAACGGCGTGGTGCCTATGGCCGTTCAATTCAGCTCCTCCAATATTGACAGTCTGGGCAACACTATCGTCGGTTGGCACTGGAATTTCGGTGACGGCGCCACCAGCACCGCGCAGAATCCGTCGCATACATATACCAACATCGGCATCTTCAATCCCGGTTTTACTGCCACCAACAGCCACGGGGGCGTGTTGACCGGCCATGGACCCCAGATCGCAACGTTCTCATTTCTCACCACCACCACCAATGGCACGATTACCATCACCGGCTTTTTCGGCAACCTGGCCAGTGCCCTGACGATACCCGGCACACTAAATGGTCTGCCGGTAACCGGCATCGGCCCGCGGGCGTTTTATTTCTGCCCCGGGCTGACCAACGTCACAATTCCCGCGAGCATCAGCAGCATCGGCGATTATGCGTTTAATTCCTGCGGGAGCCTGGGCAGCGTCGTGCTCGGTACAGGTGTCACCAATATTGGAAATTTTGCCTTCACTTTCGACTCCAGTCTGACCGGCCTCACCCTTCCGGCCGGCGTCACCAGCATTGGGAGCAATGCGTTCGCATATTGCGCCGGCCTGACGAGCCTGACCATCCCTGACAGTGTCACCAGCCTCGGAAATTTTGCGTTCTATTCCTGCGGTAGCCTGACCAATGTCGTGCTTGGCAATGGCGTCACCAATATCGGAGATTTTGCCTTCGCTTTCTGCACCAACTTGACCGGCATCGCTATTCCTCAAAATGTCGTCAGCCTCGGAAACTCCGCGTTCTGTTCATGCAGCAATCTAGCCGACGTGACGATTGGCTGCGAGAACATTGGAGACTTTGCCTTCGGTTACTGCGGCAATCTGTACAACGTCGCCATCGGCAGCAGTGTCACCAATATAGGAAATTTTGCCTTCGCCTGGTGCAATAGTCTGACCGGCATCACGATTCCCGGCCAGATTACCGGCATCGGGATTAATGCCTTCTATTCCTGCTCCAATCTCGCCAATTTGACCATTGGCGGCGGCAACATCGGCGACTACGCATTCAGCGCCTGCGGGAGCCTGGGCAACGTCATGATTGGCGATGGCGTCCAAAGCATCGGCGTCGGTGCCTTTGCCGGTTGCAGCAGCCTGCCCGGAGTGACGCTCCCCGGCAGCGTTGCCAGCATTGGAGGGTATGCGTTTGGAGCCGACACCGACCTGACGAGAATTTATTTTGCGGGTAGTGCGCCAATCGCCGATTCCACGGTGTTCCCGGGCGTTCCCGGTACGGTTTATTATGTCCCAGGCGCCACTGGTTGGACCAGTGTTTTTGCCGGTCTGCCAGTTGTGTTGTGGAATCCTATGATGCAAACCGGAGATGGCAACTTTGGGGTGCGGTCAAATCAGTTTGGCTTTACCATTACCGGCACCGCGAACATCCCCATCGTCGTCGAGACTTGCACGAACCTCGCGAACCCTGCCTGGACGCCGTTGCTTACAGGTACGCTCACCAACGGTTCCCTCTATTTCAGCGATCCTGCTTGGACAAATTATCCTGAACGCGTTTACCGCATCAGCGCTGAGTAGGCTGGTGATACCAAAAACATTCGCTGCAACTTCAAAACTTTAGCCGCAAAAAAGCACATAAGGAACAAAATGGATTTTCATTATGCGTCTTCCGTGCCTTTTGAGCCTTCTTGCGGCGATGAAATTTCAACCGTGGCAGCCGACGTGAGTCGGCTCCATCTTTTACCTGGTTTTTGAATGAAATGAGAGCGGACTTACGTCCGCTGCTACCGTTTTTTAGAGTTTACGAATATGGTCTCTAAGATATGCTATCGGTTTATTCTTTCCGGCCTGACAGCACCTCCTGATAAACCTGCAGATGCTGGCGCAGATATATTTCCGGATGATAACGCTGCCGCATGATGGTGGCCGCGCCCGCCGGACAGGGATTTCCCGCCTTGATCCATCGCGCCACGGCCTCGGTCAAACCCGGCCAGTCATCCGTTTCGAACAGTTCCGCACCCGGCACGCCTTCGGCGATTTCCACGATGCCCCCCGTCCGGGTGCCAAAGAATTTCAGGTCCCGGGCGAAGCTTTCCGCCACCACGCTGCCAAACGCCTCTTCTGTGGGGAAATGAATCATCCCGGAGGCCGCGTCAAAGCACTCCACCATTCCGGCATTGGAAGGCGTGCCCATGTAACGCGCATAACCCGCCGCCTCCATCGGCCTGATCCGCTCCAGAAACGCCGCCACATAAGGTTCCTGGCGATTGTAAATGGGGCCGACAAATCGAAACTCGAACTTCAACCCGTCACGATGCAGCGCTTGGGCCACCTGCAACAGTTCGAGCTGGCGTTTCCGCTGACTGATAACGCCGGCAATCACTAAAGCGCAGTCGCGCGGGCCGACATGGGTCGGCGGCTGTAGAAAGAGGCCGCGCAATCCCGGATAGATCAACCAGGTCTTTTTGGCGCGCGGCTGAATCAGCCTTTGCGAGTAAAGCGAGTTGCAGATGACCCCCCCCGTGCGCGGCAGAAGGAAATTTTCCAACTGCGCCGTCAGCCAGAGATAACTGGCGAAGCGCGCGCGGTTGAGGCGGGCGATTTCGGCCATATTGCCCGCGATGGCGATGACATTGGGAAAACCGGAAAACACGGCGCTGATGGCGCCTTCCCGCTCGGTTCCCACGCCGTGCACGATGTCCGGTTGGATTTGCCGGAACCTCCGACGCATGGCGCGGACGCAGCCCTGATAGCCGGTCCGCAGCCAGCCGAATTTAGGCACGTGCAGGCTGTGGAACCAGATGTTGGCCGCCAGTTTTTCCCGCGACTGCATCGGCTGTTGCGCGCCGGATAGCACATGCAATTCCAGATCAGGCCTGGCCGCCACCGCTTCAATCATCGAATCCACCCCCGTGCCGAATCGCGGAGTGGTTTCATGGTAAGCACGCTCGTTTTGCCGGCTGTCAATCGAGATCAACGCGATCTTCATCTGGCGAAGGTGAATAACAGAATTGGCCACGGGTTTGAAGGTCTAAAACCAAGTACGTAAGAAGGGTGGTAGCAGCCGGCATGAGCCGGCTCCGACTTAACGGCCCCGATAAGGTTGGAGCCGAGTTGCCTCGGCTGCTACAACCGGTAGCGGGTCAATATTGGCTCACAGTTTGAAGCCCAGCGACATTGG
>DATJYM010000280.1:0-7515 GCA_035499615.1 Candidatus Acidiferrales bacterium
GTACGCCAATTCCGGCGGAACCAACGTGCTGGTGGTGCGGGCGGACGCCAGCCGATTCGAAGGCTGGTTTTACGAAGGCGCGGGAATCTACCGTCACGTCTGGCTGACGGCGGAAAACCCGGTGCATGTGGCGCAATGGGGAACTTACGTGTCCACCACTTCGCTGGTGGGTTCCAATGCCACCCTCACCGTGCAGACCGAAGTCACGAATCAAAGCGGGTTGGCAACGGGGAACGCCAGCGTGACGTCGCTGATCCTTGATGCGAACAGCAACGCCGTCGCCACCCTTACCTCGCCGATGAGTCTTTCGGCCGGGGCAGATCTGATCGTGACGCAGGCCGTTTCTTTTGACGCCAATTTGTGGTCGCCGCAGACCCCTTACCTCTACCAATTGGTCACCACCGTCAGTAATCAGAACTCCATTGCGGATGGTTACCATACGCCCTTTGGTGTCAGGACCGTAGTCTTCGACGCCACCAACGGCCTTTTCCTTAGCGGTCAGCACGTCTTCATTCAAGGCATGGCCAATCACCAAGACGCTGCGGGCGTGGGTTCGGCTTTGCCGGACCGGCTCCAGTATTTTCGCATCGAACGGTTGAAGGAAATGGGCGCGACCGGCTATCGCACCGCTCACAACGAGCCGGCCACCGAATTGCTCGACGCGTGCGACCAGTTGGGAATGCTGGTGCTGGACGAAAACCGACGGTTCGGAACCAATGCCGAGCCGTTAAGCGAGCTTTCCCGCGAAATTCGCCGCGACCGGAATCATCCGTCCGTTTTCGCCTGGTCGCTCTGCAATGAAGAAACCGCCTGGCAGGGTGACAGCACTACCGGCGCAGTGCTCATTCAAGTGATGCAAAACCTCGTTCATGCCCTGGATCCCTCGCGCAAATGCACGGCGGCCGTGAATTTTGGCTGGAACACAGGCTTCTCCACGGTCCTGGATGTCATGGGCCTCAACTATGAAAAATATGGGAACCTGGATTGCTTTCACCGGGACGTTCCGAATCTGCCCACCCTGGGCACCGAAGTGTCCGACGTGAGTACAACCCGGGGGAAATATTACGTCGATCACGCGAACTGTTACATGTGGGATTACGATATCGTCATTCAAACCGGGGACTTCGGATTTTCCGGCTATGTTGCCAACTTCGGACAGCCGGCGGAGACATGGTGGCCCCGTTACACCGCGCGGTCGTGGCTTGACGGCGGTTTTGCGTGGACGGGTTTTGATTATCGCGGCGAGCCGACGCCTTACGGTTACCCCGCGATTAATTCTGCCTCCGGCGCTTTGGATACCTGCGGTTTCTTCAAGGATCTGGGCTTTTATTACCAGGCCAACTGGACGGTCAAACCCATGCTGCACGTGTTCCCACATTGGAACTGGGGCGCGGGAACGAATGTGGACGTGTGGGTCTTTGGCAACTGCGACTCGGTGGAGTTGTTCACCAACGGCGTCAGCCTGGGACGGAAACTGTTGAACGTGCAAAACCACCTCGAATGGATCGTGCCTTGGACGTCGGGAACGCTTCAAGCCATCGGCTACAGCCATCTCGTGCCGGTAACCACCAACACCTGGACGACCAGCTCGACTCCGGTGGCGATTGCGCTCCGGCCGGATCGCAGCACGATTCTGGCTGATGGGCGCGATGTTGCCGTGATAACGGTGGCCGGCTTGGATGCGCAGGGAAACACCGTGCCGACCGCCAGCAACGTGGTCAGTTTTGCTGTCACCGGCGGTGCCATTATCGGCGTGGCCAATGGTAATCCCAGTTCTCTGGAAGCAGACAAGGGCACACAGCGTTCTCTGTTCAATGGCATGGCGCAGGTCGTCGTCCAGTCCACCAATGTGCCTGGTTCAATCACTTTGACAGCGTCCTCGAGCGGTTTGCCGACAACCAACCTCACGATTATTGAAGCGGCCACCCCGCCGGCACCGGCCGCGCCGACGGGCGTCGTGGTGATTCCGGGAAACGCCCGTGTGACGGTCGGTTGGGACATCGTTCCGGGTGCGACCACGTATAATTTGTGGCGATCCACGATGCCCGGCGGACCCTATGCGCTCGTCGTGGGAAACGTCGGCGCCGTGAATTTAGGTTACACAGACTCGAACGTCGCCAACAACACCGCTTACTATTACGTCGTCTCCGCCAATAATGGTAGCGGTGCCAGCGCAAACTCGACGGAAGTGAGCGCGACACCCGTCCCGATGGTCAGCAATCTTGTGGTCAACGCGATCAATGGCGCCATCCGGTTGACCTGGAGCGGGGAGCCGGGAGCCGCTTACAATATAAAGCGGTCCAGCACCTGCGGCGGTCCGTACACCAACATTGCGACCTCCTTCGTCGGAACCAACTACACCGACTGGATGGTCGGCGCCGGCCAGACCTGCTGCTACACTGTCACCATTACCAATGCGGGCGCTGAAAGTACTCCCTCCAATGAGGAGGGCGCATCGGTCAGCAATGTGCCGTGGCCGTGGTCGAACATGGACGTGGGCGCCGTGGACCTGATCGGCAGTGCCAGCTACAACAATGGAACATTCACCCTCTCCGGCTCCGGGAGAGGCATCCCGGACACGGCTTATGCCAAAAACCTCGATTATTTCCAGTTTGTTTACGTTTACGTTCCGAACACGACCAGCGGCTATATCCAGGCGAGAATCGCAAGCGTGCAAAACACTTCCGCCAACGCAAAAGCTGGCGTGATGATACGCCAGAATCCGGACGCTGACTCCGCATATGCGATGGCCGACGTCCAGTCCACCGCCGGTATCGAATTCAACACGCGAACCGTCAATGGAGGAAACGGTAATATCTTGACCACGGTCGCCGGCACGGCGCCCAAGTGGGTTCGCCTGGCCCGGACCAACAACACTTTCACCGCCTATTCATCGGCCAATGGCAACACCTGGACAGCGGTCGGTTCGGCGTCGACTATCACCATGCCGGCAGGCGCTTATGTGGGCCTCGTCGTTTGCTCCGGCGACAACGGTTTCCTCAATACCGCCGTGGTCGATAATGTCAGCAGCTCGTTCCTTCCGGCCAACACCGCGCCGATCCTTGCGGCCATCCCGAACCAGACGGTCAATGTAGGCCAGCCGCCTTCTGTAACGGCCAGCGCCTCCGATTCGGATTCTCCGCCGCCGGTGCTCACTTTCAGTTTGCTCGGTGCGCCGGCCAACGCCACGCTGGTTAAAATCAACAGCACCAATGCTGCCTTCCATTGGCGGCCCTTGACTTCCGATGCCCATACCACCAATCAAATCACACTGAAAGTGGCGGATAACGCCAACCCCGGTCTGAGCGCCACGCAAAGTTTCCAGGTGATGGTAAATCCGCTCGCGTTGCCGTCGTTCACGGCCCCCGCGTGGCACAACGGCCTGTTTGACCTGCAGGTTACCAATGACCAGATCGGACCCGACTATGCGGTGCAGGCCACCACGAATTTATTTGATTGGACCACTCTGTGGACAACCGATTCCCCGCAGATGCCATTTAGCTGGATGGACACCAATGCCGCCGCGTATCCAGACCGCTTTTATCGGCTGGTCGTTGGCCCGCCGCTGCCCTAAAGTCGGTGCCGTCCAAAACTATGACCTGCGTTCCCCTTCCTTCCATTCCAATCCAATCGACCCCTGTCACATCAAAAACCACGTTAGGCCTGGCTTTCGCCCTCTTCGTTTTGGCAGGATATTCGTTGTACGGCGCCGGGCCCGGGCTGGCGTCGTCGCGGGAAAAAATTTCGATTGATGACGGCTGGCGCTTCATCAAAGGCGACCCGACCAACTGCGCGGTCAGCCTGCTTTACGACATAAGACGCACACAGGCGTTACACCGTTTCGACGCAGAAGCCGACGGCAACCCGGCCTTAGGCCAGTCGAGCACCTTGGCTGAATCCACCAACCCCACCGCGGTCATCAAGCAATGGATCCTGCCGACCGGAAACGAATTCATTAAGGACCCTTCACAAAGATTCGTGAGACCGGACGGAAATTTGGGCAATGGCGTCGCTTATGTGCTGCCGGATTTTGATGACCGTTCGTGGCAGCGCGTCAATTTGCCTCACGATTGGGCGATAGCCGGGCCGTTCACTCACTCCGGCGGCGGCGGCATGGGCCGCTTGCCGACAGCGGGCGTGGGTTGGTATCGAAAGCAATTGGACATCCCGGCCGCGGACACAGGCAAGATGATTTACTTGGACGTGGATGGCGCCATGTCCTACGCGGTGGTCTGGTTGAATGGTCGATTGGTGGGCGGCTGGCCTTATGGTTATGCTTCATGGCGGGTGGATTTGACGCCTTACGTGAACCCGGGCGGAACGAACGAACTGGCCATCCGGCTTGATAATCCGCCCGATTCGTCGCGTTGGTATCCGGGCGCGGGAATTTACCGGAATGTGTGGCTGGTCAAAACCGCGCCGGTACATGTGGGACACTGGGGAACTTATATCACGACGCCGATGGTCTCTTCCTCATCCGCCACCGTTGATTTGAAAGTCACCGTGGACAACGATTTAAAACAAGACGCAAAGGTAAGTGTGTCCACGCTGATTTTTCCGCTGAACGCAGACGGCGAGCAGACGGGCGCCGCGGTGGCCGAAATGGCGACGTTGACTTTGAGTATTCCAGCCGGCTCGAGCGCCGTCGCCGCCGGTGCCACAACTGTCGCCGATCCAAAGCTTTGGGGGCCGCCGCCACAACAACATCCCAATCGCTATGTGGCGATAACCACGTTAAAGCAGGGTGACAAGGTGGTGGATGTTTATGAAACACCCTTTGGAATCCGGGCAATTCGGTTCGATCCAAGCGAGGGATTTTTCATCAATGGGGAGCACATTCCCTTGAACGGCGTGTGCGATCACCATGATCTGGGCGCGCTGGGTGCGGCAGTGAACTATCGCGCCTTGCAGCGGCAATTGGAAATGCTGTCGGACATGGGTTGCAACGCCATCCGCACCAGCCACAACCCGCCGGCGCCGGAGCTGCTGGAACTGGCGGACAATATGGGGTTCCTAGTGATGGACGAAATGTTTGACTGCTGGCAGCGCGACAAGACGCCCAATGATTATCATTTGTTGTTTGATGACTGGCATGAACCGGACCTGCGCGCGCAGATCCGACGGGACCGCAACTCCCCATCGGTCATCATGTGGAGCATTGGCAATGAGGTCGGCGAACAATTCACCGGAACTAACGGAGCCGCTTTGGCCCGGCAACTCTGCCACCTCGTGCATGACGAGGATCCTACGCGTCCGACCACCAGCGCCATGAACTGGTCGCGTCCCACCGACCCGCTTCCCCGCGTTCTGGATATCATCGGCTTGAATTATCAGGGCGCCGGGATTCGCGGCGCTTCGGGGAAGTATCCGGCCTTCCACCAGCAGTTCCCGGATAAATTTATTTTTGGCAGCGAAACGGCTGACGCCATGAGCAGTCGGGGCGTCTATGTTTTTCCGGTCACGACGAACAACAGCGCCGCCGTCGGACCGAATTCCGGTGAAGATCGGATGCATCATCAAGTGAGTGCGTATGAGTTGTATGCCGCGCCATTCGGGTCTTCGGCGGACAAGGTATTTGCCTCGCAGGAAAAAAATCCCTATGTCGGCGGCGAGTTTGTGTGGACCGGCTGGGATTATCTGGGCGAGCCGACGCCGTTCGATTCATCGCGCAGTTCCTATTCCGGCATCATGGATCTGGCCGGCTTCAAAAAGGACCGGTTCTATCTTTATCAGGCGCATTGGCGTCCCGATTATCCGATGGCGCATATTTTGCCGCATTGGACCTGGCCGGAGCGCATCGGGCAGGTCACTCCGGTTCACGTCTTTACTTCCGGTGACGAAGGTGAATTGTTTCTTAATGGCAAGTCACTGGGCCGAAAAGCGAAAGGACCTTATGAATATCGTCTCCGCTGGGACGATGTGGTTTATGAGCCGGGCACACTCAAAGTGGTTGCTTATAAGGACGGCAAGGTTTGGGCGACGGATGAAGTTAAAACCGCCGGAGCCCCGGCCGCACTCAAGCTGGCGCCGGATCGCAGCACGATTGGGGCAGACGGAAAGGATTTGTCGTTCATCACCGTGACGGTGACGGACCTACACGGCCTCATGGCGCCGCGTGCGGATAATCGTATCCACTTTCAAATTGCAGGACCGGGCGAAATCGTAGCGACCGACAACGGCGATCCCACAGACTTTGAATCGTTTCCCTCGCATGACCGCCAGGCCTTCAACGGGCTTTGTCTGGTAATCATTCGTGGCAGACCCGGGCAACCCGGAACCATTCACCTCACGGCCAAAGCCGACGGGCTGAAACTCGGAACGGTATCTATCAAGATGATACCGGCAACCCATTCCCGTCCGGGTATGTGAATTATGCCGAAATTCTCCCCTCCAACATTCCCCGCCGAACCGGCGAATTGAAAATCGCCGATTCGGAAATTTCGCGCCGCCGAAGGCTCGCTTCAGCCGTGCCTTTTCCCGGAGATGACGGCATCCTGCAGACACAATCGTTTTATCCATAACACGTTAATAGGATTATCCATGAGTTTTATAATAATCATTCTTGACCATTATGGGACTCGGATAAATAACTGGGTTGTTCCCCGATTTGGAACCCTGGCCGGGTCTTTTCATGCCAGGAAATCAAAACATGACAACATAAAAGGCATATGAAATGAAAACATCACACATAATCCTGTCCGCTGTCACAGCGGGTAGCCTGACCATGGCGACGACGACCCTGGTAAACGCCAGCGGAGGGACGGGTACTGACCACGGCTTCTTCTGGTCATTGTATTACAGTGGTGGGTCGGCCAGCATTTCCTTTCCCCAAGCGGGGACCTACCCGGGCAATTACGCCATGACTTGGTCCGGCGTACAGGATGTGGTTGGCGGGAAAGGCTGGAATCCCGGATCCTCCCATTCCATCGGTTACAATTGCGGCTCCATCAGTGGCTTCAATAACTTCAGCATCTATGGATGGACGACCAGCCCGCTGATTGAATATTACATCTGCGAGATGGGCTCGGTGGCGAATGGGACGCGAGTCGACACGGTGAGCAGCGATGGGCATACCTACACCTTCTACAAGCATCAACAAATACAGCAACCTTCCATTCAAGGCACCCAGACGTTCTGGCAATACCTCGACAACTGGGGCGGGTCATCGACCGGGTCAAACCATTCCGTGACCACGGCCAACCACATTAACAACTGGAGGAGCAACGGGGGGCAGGGCTTTGGTAGTTACAATTACCAGATATTGGGGACAGAAGCATACGGCGGCCGGAGTGGCTCCGTAAATGCAACGGTGTGGGGGCAATAGTTACTCCCGGACCTGATTCGTTTTGCACCGGGCATTGCCCCGGACATTACATTGGCAGGTCGCGCTTCTTCAGGGAGCGCGACCTGCCTTGTGCTTGGACCTGGCGATCATTCAATGAAAAGACTATTCCTTTTTCTCGTCGCAATCGTGGCTGTGGGCGGTGGTTGTTCCACCGGCAAATGGTCGCCTTC
>DATJYM010000281.1:0-20402 GCA_035499615.1 Candidatus Acidiferrales bacterium
TCGGCCCAGACCAACAACTCCGACAATTACTTTGTCATCGTTAGCGACAACTCTGGCGCGATTACCAGTGCGGTGGCCACGCTGGTGGTCTATCTGCCGGTCAACATTACCGCCCAACCCCAAAGCCAGACGGTGCCTGCCGGCGCCGATGTCACCTTGAGTGTGACCGCCAGCGGCACGGAACCGCTCATCTACCAATGGTGGAACAGTGCCGGGGCCATCCTCGACGCGACCAACGACAGCTACCTGCTCGAGTCGGCCCAGACCAACAACTCCGACAATTACTTTGTCATCGTTAGCAACGATTATGGAGCGATCACCAGTGCGGTGGCTGCGTTGGTGGTCTATCTGCCGGTCAACATTACCAGTCAGCCCCAAAGCCAGACGGTGCCCGCCGGCGCCGATGTCACCTTGAGTGTGACCGCCAACGGCACGGCGCCGCTCATCTACCAGTGGCAATTCAACGGCACAAATCTTCCGAACGACATCATCACGACGGTGGCTGGCGGCGGAAATGGCGGAGACGGCGGCGCAGCCACCAACGCCAATTTGAATATTCCCTATGGCGTGTCGGTGGATGCCATGGGCGATCTGTTTGTTGCGGACACCGGCAACCAGCGCATCCGCAAAGTGGACACCAACGGCATCATCACGACGGTGGCCGGCAATGGGGTTTGGGGTTATTCCGGCGACGGCGGGGCCGCCACCAATGCCAGCTTTCTCTTCCCGATTGACGTGACGGTGGATAGTTCCGGAAATCTGTTCATTGCGGATCAAGACAACCATCGCGTTCGCGAAGTGAACACCAATGGCATAATAACGACGGTGGTTGGCAATGGCATGACCGGTTACGCCGGCGACGGCGGCGCAGCCACCAATGCCAGCTTGAAATTTCCTCGCGGCATAACGCTGGATGCCGCCGGGAATTTGTTTGTTGTGGACAGTGGCAGCTGCGTCATCCGGAAGGTGGACACCAACGGCATCATTACGACGATGGCCGGCAATGGCACGGCAGGTTACTCCGGGGATGGCGGGGCCGCGACCAATGCCAGTTTGAATCAGCCCAACAGCGTGGCGGTGGACGCCTTGGGCAATCTGTTCATAGCGGACAGTGGCAACGGCATCATACGCCGGGTGGACACCACCGGCCTCATCACGACGGTGGCCGGCAACAGCCGCACCAATCAATATGGTTTTGTCGGAGGTTACTCCGGAGACGGAGGGGCTGCCACCAATGCCAGCTTGTACTATCCTTACCGGGTGGTGGTGGGCGCCTCAGGCAATCTGTTCATCGCCGACTTGAACAACAACCGCATCCGCCAAGTGGCGCCCACCACGGATCCGGCCATCACGATTTACAATTTGACCACGAACAATGCCGGCAACTACACGGTGATTGTTTCCAACCCTTTCGGCTCGATCACCAGCAGCATAGCGACAATCACCCTGGCCCTTCCGCCTTCGATTTCGGTTCAGCCGCTGGACCAGAGTGTCGAGGCGGGCACAGCCGCCACTTTGAGCGTAACCGCCTCGGGTACGGCACCGCTGGGCTACCAGTGGTGGAACAGCACCGGGGCCATCCTGGAGGCAACCAACGCCAGCTACGTTTTAAATCCCGCACAAACAAACAACTCGGACAATTACTTCGTCGTCGTTACCAACGCCTACGGTGCGATCACCAGTGCAGTGGCCGCGCTGGTGGTCTATCTGCCGGTCAACCTTACCGACCAGCCCCAAAGCGGGACGGTGCCCGCCGGCGCTAATGTCACCTTGAGCGTAACCGCGAACGGCACCGGACCCTTTGGCTATCAATGGCTATTCAACGGTACAAACCTGCTCAAGAACCTTATCACAACCGTGGCGGGGAATGGCGTGCAGGGCTATTCTGGCGACGGCGGCGCTGCCACTAATGCCAGCTTGTCCTATCCTTCGGGAGTGGCGGAGGACGCCTCCGAGAATCTGTTTATTGCGGACTATTACAACAACCGCATCCGTAAAGTGGACACCAGCGGCCTCATCACAACGGTGGCCGGCAATGGCACGGCCGCTGACTCCGGGGACGGCGGGGCCGCCACCAATGCCAGCTTGTCGTATCCTTCCGACCTGGCGCTGGACGCCGCCGGCAACCTGTTCATTGCCGACTCACAAAACAGCCTTATCCGCAAAGTGGACACCAACAGCATCATCACATCGGTGGCCGGCAATGGCATGTCCGGTTACTCCGGCGACGGCGGGGCTGCCACCAATGCCAGTTTGTCCTATCCTTCGGCCGTGGCGGTGGACGCCTCCGGCGATTTGTACATTGCGGATCGAGACAACCATTGCATCCGCCAAGTGGACACCAACGGCATCATCACGACCGTGGCGGGAAATGGTGCGCAGGGTTATTTCGGCGACGGCGCAGCCGCCACCAATGCCAGCTTGTCCTATCCTTCGGCGGTGGCGGTGGACGCCGACGGCAATTTATTGATTGCGGACACTGGCAACCAGCGCATCCGCCAGGTGGACACCAACGGCCTTATCACGACGGTGGCCGGCAACGGCAATCAAGGGTATTCTGGCGACGGCGGCGCAGCCACCAATGCCAGCTTGAATCAGCCCAACAGCGTGGTGGTGGACGCCTTCGGCAACCTGTTCATCGCGGACGCCGCGAACGGCCGCATCCGCGAAGTAGATGCAGCCGGCCTCATCACAACGGTGGCCGGCAATGGCACGTCCGGTTATTCCGGCGACGGCGGGGCCGCGACCAATGCCAGCTTGTATTATCCTACCGACACGGCGGTGGATGCCTTCGGCAATCTTTTCATTGCCGACCTGGAAAACCACCGCATCCGCCGCGTGGCGCTCACCACCGATCCGACCATCACGATTTATAATCTGACCACGAATAATGCGGGCAATTACACGGTGATTGTCTCGAATCCATTCGGCTCAATCACCAGCATCGTGGCGGTGGTCAGCCTCGGGCCTCCACCTTCAATTTCGGTCCAGCCGGTGGGCCAGGGAGTGGCGGCGGGCACATCCGCCACTTTGAGCGTCACCGCCTCGAGTATTGAGCCGCTGGGCTACCAGTGGTGGAACAGCGCCGGAGCCATCCTCGACGCGACCAATGCCAGCTTCATGATCAATCCGGCCGAAACGAACAACTCGGATAATTACTTCGTCGTCATTACCAACGTCTATGGCGCGACCACCAGTTCGGTCGCCGCGCTGGTGGTCTATTCGCCCGTGAACATCACCGGCCAGCCGGCCAGTCAAGTTGTTCCGGCCCTGAGCACGGTAACCTTCGACGTCGCTGCGGAGGGCTATCCGGCACTCATTTACCAATGGACATTCAATAACACCAACCTGCCGGGAGCTATGTCCTCCACGTTGGTCATCTCCAATGTGCTTTTGACGGACCTCGGTGATTATGCGGTGCTGGTCGGCAATGGATACAGCTCCAACACCAGCGCCACCGCCACCTTGAGCATGTCGCCGAGCATCACAACACCTTACGTCGGGTCCACGGCCGTTTGGGGCTATAGCGCCACTCTTTCGGTTGGGGCCATTGGAACGGGGCTGCTGAGCTATCAGTGGTTCCAAAACGGGATAGCCGTCGCGGACGCCACCAATCCGGTTTTCAGCTTGCCGAACGTCCAGTTTACGAATGGCGGGCCATACTCGGTGGTGGTGAGCAGCGACCTGGGCAGCGTGACTAATTCAGGTCCGCTGGTGGTCAGTCCGGCGGGTTTGGCCCTGGGCATGGAGGACCCTTATGCCGGCATTACCATCACGGGAGTGTCCGGCTACAGTTACATCATCCAGTCCACAAGCGACCTGGCGGACACCAACTCCTGGATTACGTTGACCAATCTGACTTTGGAGCAACCCATCGAGTTGTGGGTGGACACGAGCACCAATGCCCGGGTCGTCCCTCAACGTTTCTACCGGGTGTTACCGGGGCAGTGAGGGGGTGGACACCGCCGCAATAGAAGGCATGTTATGGAAAGGATTCTCCTGGCTTTGCTGGCGTCGCTCCTGCTTTCGGGGTGCACCACGCCAACGGTGGATTGGCATGCACGAGTCGGGCATTATACCCGGGACCAAGCCATCACCGACTTCGGGCCTCCGGACAAGTCCACAAAGCTGACCGACGGCACCGTAATGGACGAATGGCTCACGCAACCCAGCCGCGTCGTGGTCGCACCGGAACCTTATTTCCTGCCGCCCGGCTCCTACTTTGGCCCTTCTACACCCGTTTATACGGAAACGTACTTGCCGGCCGACTTTCTGCGGCTGACGTTTGGTCCTGACGGCAAACTTACAGCCTGGAAATCCTTTGCTAAATAAATCTGCTTCCGCCCGAGAAACACCCATGCTTTACTCGACGCGTGAATGTGAACCTCGGCATCTGGAGCAAATTGACGCAAGCCGCCGTCGCGCTGGTCGTTGTCGCCTTCGCCCTCCTCATCGGGATGTATTATCTGCCGCTGCTGCAACAAAACGAACGGATGCGCGCGGATATCATGCGCCTGCAAACCCAACTGCAGATTGAGGAAGCCAAATCGAGACAGCTCCAGGCCCAGATTGACGAATTGCGGAACGATCCCAACGCCGTCGAACGTTTGGCCCGCGAAAAACTTGGCTATGCCAAACCTGATGAAACTGTGATTCGGTTTGAACCCGCCACCAACGCCCCGCCCCGCTGACGATTTAAGATTTACGATTGACGATATATAAACGCCGACGTTGCGCTTGCTTTCAAGCAACAAGCGTAAATCGTCAATCCTAAATCGCAAATTACCTCAGACTGTCATTATTTCCTTTTCCTTGTGGATGACGTGCTGGTCGATTTTGGCGATGTACTGGTCGGTCAGCTTCTGCAAATCCTTTTCCGCCTGTTTTTCCTGGTCTTCGGTGATGCCGCTGTCATGGCCGTGTTTTTTCAGCAGCTCCATCGCGTCGCGGCGCACGTGGCGGATGGCCACGCGCCCGTCTTCGGACATCTTCTTGATGAGCTTCACGAACTCCTGCCGTCGTTCCTGGCTCAATTCCGGGAACGCCAACCGGATGATTTTGCCCTGAATCGTCGGGTTCAAACCCAGATTGGCCTTCTGAATCGCCTTCTCAATCGGATGCAACGAGTTCATATCCCACGGCTGCAGGACCAGCATGCGCGGCTCCGGCGTGGTGATGCCCGCCAATTCCCGAATGCGCATCTGCGAGCCATAGACCTCTACCATCACGTTCTCCACCAATGAAGCCGACGCCTTGCCCGTGCGCACGCCGGCGAACTCATTGATGACCACCTGTTCCGTCTTGATCATCTTGTCCTCCGCCTCCAACAAAATATCGTCCGGTGTCATAGAGGTTCCCTTTTTGCCCGTTTTCTGGCTTGCTGTATAGCGTAAAAACGGATGAAAAACGCTGCTGTCACGCTAACAACACCTGTGCGCCGGGTCGAATAAAAATTGGAGCGTCGCGTTTTAGCACTGATGAAGACGGATGTTTGCGTGCCGACCCGGCTGTTGCTAGACTGGGAACGTGGCGGACATTGTTTTAACCACCCTCAACGCGAAATATGCCCATGCCGCGTTCGGCCTGCGTTATCTGCTGGCTAACCTGGGCGAGATGCAATCGCGCGCCTGCCTCGCCGAGTTCGACATCAATCAGCGCCCGCTCGACATCGCGGAAGTCTTGCTCGCGCGAAATCCCAAAATCATCGGCTTCGGCATTTACATCTGGAACGTCGAACCGGCCACCGAAGTCATCGCCGCCATCAAGCGCGTCCGGCCGGACATCAAGATCATCCTCGGCGGCCCGGAAGTCAGCTATGAGACTGAACAACAAAAAATTGTTCAATTGGCCGATCATATCATCACCGGCGAGGCGGATTTGAAATTTGCCGAAGTGTGCCGCGCGCTTTTGGGCGAAAAAATTTCCCTCACCCGTCCTGCGAACACCCTTTCCCATCCGATGGGAGATGGCCGGGGTGAGGGTTTGCCCGAAATCATCCCCGCCGAACTGCCGGAATTTTCCCAACTCGCCCTGCCCTACGATCTCTACAGCGAAGACGATATTGCGCACCGCATTATATATGTCGAAGCGTCGCGCGGTTGTCCCTTTACCTGCGAGTTTTGTCTGTCGTCGCTCGACATCCCCGTCCGGCAGGTTCCCCTGCCCGCCCTGCTCGGGCAGTTGCAACGCCTGCTCGACCGCGGGGTGAAGCAATTCAAGTTCGTTGACCGCACGTTCAACCTGAACGTCAGCTTCAGCAAAACGATTCTCGAATTCTTCCTCGCGCGCTATCAGCCCGGCCATTTCTTTCACTTCGAGATGATTCCCGACCGGCTGCCGGAATCGTTGCGCGAGATCATCGCCCAATTTCCGCCCGGCGCGCTCCAATTCGAGGTCGGCATCCAGACGTTCAACGAGGAAGTCAGCCAGCTCATCAGCCGCCGCCAAAATTATGAAAAGCTCGCCGACAATTTCCGTTTCCTGCGCGGCAAAACCGGGGTCCACCTCCACGCCGATTTGATCGCCGGGCTGCCGGGTGAAACACTGGAAAGCTTCGCTGTTGGATTTGACCGGCTCATCGCTCTTGGCCCGCAGGAAATTCAGGTCGGCATCCTGAAACGGCTGCGCGGCACCCCAATTGTCCGGCACGACGCCGAGTGGAAGATGGTCTATAATCCGCATCCGCCCTACGAAATTTTGCAGAACCAGCTGATCGATTTTACCACGATGCAAAAGCTGCGGCGATTTGCCCGTTATTGGGATCTTGTCGGGAACAGCGGCAATTTCATCGAAACCACCCCGCTGATTTGGTCGGGGAGCACACGCGGCCTCGCGTGTGCCGCCGGGCACCCCGCCCGGCAGCAGGAATGGAAGGAACCGCTTAACTCCAAAGAATGTCGGACGCGTCTCGCGTCAGACAGCACCCGGGATGGGTGCGCTCCCCATTCCCCGTTCCATGCCTTCCTCCACTTCAGCGAATGGTTGTACGAGCGAACCGGTCGAACGGACGGCATTGCCCTGGTACGGCTGATGGAGTCGCTTTTTGAATTTCTTACCGGCGAACTCCGGCTCAGCGTGAAATCCGTCGCCGAACCACTCTGGCGCGATTACCAGCGCGGTGGCCGCCATGATAAGCCTGGTTTCCTGAAAGAATTTCTGCTGGTGGAAGAATCGGTGGTTCCAATGCGTAAAACCAGAACCGCTTTGCCCAAACGCCAGGCCCGGCATTTGGCGTAATCCTTGCGCGGGGAATAAGTTGTTAATAAATACTTCTCTTTTTCACTGTATCTGTCAGGAACCTGTGATAAGAAAGTGTCTCAGAGCTGACATGGTTCCGAGAGACAAAAAACACGTTGCAAATGTCGTTTCCGCCGTAATCTTGGGCCTTGTCCTCTGCTCAATCCTGCTGCTGGTGGTTTTCCTGTTCTTTTCCCCGACGTTGTGAACGGCTGCCCCAACGCGGCGTTGCCACATTTCAATCCGGCTTATGTATCAAAACCGCTTCCGGATGGAACTCATTGTAACGTCTTGCATTTCAACGTTCCCAAATTAGCTTGCCACCGAATTCAGAGTTGGTTATCATTTTCCCGTCTGTGGATAACTTGTCTCTTTACGGTCATGGAAAATCCTCAAGTGAACATGGTTCAGTGATGATTTGAAACCCGGCAGTCGGGAACGGTCCGCGAAAGGCAGTTAGTTTGAACAGCAAATCATCAAAATGAGCACGAAATTGTTTGTAGGAAATCTTTCCTTCAACACGACCGAAAACGAATTGCAGGAAGCCTTCGCCGCTCATGGCACGGTGGTCGAAGCCAACCTTATGATGGACCGGATGAGTGGTCGTTCACGAGGCTTTGCCTTCGTCACCATGTCCACGCCTGAGGAAGCCCAAAAAGCGATCGCGGCCATGAACGGCGCCACGCTCGGCGACCGCGCGCTCACAGTAAACGTCGCGCGCCCCAAAGAAGATCGCCCCCGGGGTGACCGCGGCCCGCGCCGGGACTTTCGGGGTGGCGGCGGCGGCGGCGGCGGCCACCGGGAGCGGTATTAGTAACCGATGGCAAATTTGAAGGGGCGACGTTCGAAACGGGCGTCGCCCCTCGTCCTTCCGGCCCCGCGACCAATTTTTCATGGAAGAACACATACAAGTTGAAGGCCGTATCACCTCGGTGCTGGCGGGGACCATGTTCCGCGTTGAACTGGACAACAAGCACCAGGTGCTGGCCACCATTTCCGGCAAGATGCGAAAAAGGTTCGTCCGACTCACGGTCGGTGACCGGGTAAAAATGGAAATGTCGCAATACGACTTGAACAAGGCGCGCATCGTATGGCGGTTGGGCTAGTCCACTGTAACTGATACTTCTTAACAACTCAGCGATACAGTAGTCCGGGGGGACTCGCCCCTTGTCCTGCCCTCTCCGCCCGGTGGGAGAGAGATTCCCGTTTCATTCTGATGGGAACGGCATTACTGTTACACCACACTCATGTCGCCACCTTGGCCTTCCGCACATATCGAACTCCGTGCCGCTTCGGCCTCCCCTTCCGGACGGTGCCATTTTTGAGGCATTCATCCGAACCTTCCCGGAGACCTCTGTAAAATCCGGCTTGATGCCCGGCGCTCCAGTTTTGCAGAGGCTTCTCCCGGTGCTCCATGTCGTGAGTTAATGCGGTTGTCAACGCCGGGTCACGCCGATAGGTTATGGGCGTTCATTATGATGCCCGCCCAACAGATGGCCACGTTGAACGCGGCCAATTGTGAGGTCGCCTTCGACAATCTGACGCGGCAGCTCTATGCCACCGACGCTTCGCCGTACCAGATTGTGCCGCTGGCGGTGGCTTTTCCGAAGAACGCGACCCAGGCCAGTTCCATCATCCAGGCGGCGGCCCAGGCGGGCGTCTCGGTCACCCCGCGCGGCGCGGGCACGGGACTGGCCGGCGGAGCGGTGGGCGACGGCCTCGTCATAGATTTCGCGCGATTCAACCGGCTCATCAGCAAATTCAACCCGGAAACCCGCACCATCCGTGTCGGCGCCGGCGTCGTGCTGGACCAACTGAACGATTTCCTCCGGCCCCAGGGTTTTTGTTTCGGCCCGGACGTGGCCACGAGTTCGCGCGCCACCCTGGGAGGCATGATTGCCAGCGATTCCTCGGGCGCCCACGCGCCGTATTATGGCACGACGGGCATGCACGTGAACGAATTGAGAATCGTTCTGGCCAACGGAGAGACCGTGAAGGTCGGTTCCGGCCGCGACAACCTGCCGCGGCAGCGGAATTTAATCGAAGATCTGCTGGTGCTTAATGCGCTGCAAATCGCCGAACGTTTTCCCCCGGGCCTTTTGAAACGCTGGCCCGGATATGGGCTGGCCCGGGCCGCGAATGAACCCGGAAATCTGGTTCACCTCCTTTCCGGCAGCGAGGGCACGCTCGCGGCGATCATCTCCGCCGACCTGAAAATCCTGCCGCTGCCTCCCGAGCGAGGGGTCGGCCTGCTCTTTTTCCCATCCGTGGCCGAAGCGATGCAGGCTGCGGTCGCCGTGCTCGATTTGATGCCGGTCGCCATTGAGCACATGGACAGCCTGTTGTTCGACCAGACCCGCGGCCAACGCGAGTTTCAGGCCGTCCGGGACCTGCTCGAATTGGACGTCAAATCGTGCGAGTCGATTTTAATCGTCGAATTCTTCGAGGACGCGCTCGACCGGCTCGCGGAATTGGAGAAACGCCGCCTGGGCCGGCGCCAATTGATTCTGCGAACCCAGGCCGAAGCCGATCTCGTTTGGGCCCTGCGCAAGGCCGGATTGTCACTGCTGACCGGTTGCCGGGGCGGAGCCAAACCGGCCTGTTTTGTCGAAGACACGGCGGTGCGTCCGCGGGATTTGCCGGCCTATTTTGCCGGTTTGCAGAAACTGATGGCGCGCAACGGAGTGCAGGCTTCCTATTACGGCCATGCCGCCGCGGGGTTGTTGCACGTGCGCCCGGTGCTCGATTTGCGCAGCCCGGCCGATTTAAAAAAATACCGGCAGATTGCCGACGAAGTGTCCGCCCTGATTTCGCAATTCAAAGGCACTCTGGCCGGCGAGCATGGCGTCGGCATCGCCCGCACCGAGTATCTCAAAACCCAGGTGGGTGACGAGTTGTATCAACTCATGCGGGAGATCAAGCAATCCTTCGACCCGGACGGCCTGTTCAATCCGGGAAAGATCATTTCGGACGGCCGCTACACCATTGACAACCATCTGCGCCTGGGTGCGGGGCATTCGTTCAAATTGCCGTTCGAGCCGGTGCTCGCGTTTGCAGCCAAAGACGGTTCGTTCAGCGCCAACCTGGACCAGTGCAACGGCTGCGGCGGCTGCCTCAAGCAGACGCCGACAATGTGTCCCACGTTCATTGCGACCGGCGAGGAAATCATGTCCACCCGCGGGCGCGCCAACGCGATTCGTGCCGTGCTGGAATTGCGCGAGATCAAAGGCGACCCGTTGCGCTCGCAGGAACTGGAATCGGCGTTGAGCAACTGCCTGTCCTGCAAGGCGTGCACCACGGAATGTCCTTCCAACGTGAACATGGCGCTGTTGAAGGCCGAGTTGCTGAATGCACGGGGCCGCCAGGACGGCTTGAAATTGCGCGAACGATTGTTCAGCTCGCTGGACCAACTCGGGCGGTGGGGATGCAAAATGCCGCGCGCCGCCAACGCGCTTTTGGAGTTTTTCCCCGTTCGAATTCTGAAAAATCGGCTCTGGGGCATCACCAACCGCCGTCCGATGCCGCGGTTTGCACGGGAGCGATTTGACCATTGGTTTGCCAAACATCAATCAACCCTGCCTGCGACCCGCGGCCGGGTCATTCTTTGGGACGACACGTTCACCCGCTATTTCGAACCGCATGTCGGCATGGCCGCCGTGACCGTGCTCGAAGCGGCGGGCTTTGAGGTGACCGTGCCCGCACAGCGCCTGTGTTGTGGGCGCCCGGCCTTCAGTCAGGGCCACCTCGACGAGGCCGCCCGGCTGGGCCGGCACAATCTCGCGTTGTTGAATGCGGACGCCGGTGGCACGCCGATTATTTTCCTCGAACCCTCTTGCTTTTCGATGTTTGCCGAGGATTACCGGGAACTGAAGTTGCCGGACGTGGAAAATGTCGCGCGCCGCTGTTTTCTATTCGAGGATTTCATTGAAAATTTTCTCAGCTGGGAGCCAGGCGGTCTCAAATTCAACGACCGGGCCGGGCGATTGATCATTCATCCGCATTGCCACGCCCGGGCGTTGTCCACCCCCCAGCTCATGCGACACCTGGCCGAACGGCTGCCGGAACGAACCGTAACATTGCTGGACACGGGTTGTTGCGGCATGGCCGGCGCGTTCGGAATGCTGGAATCGAAATATGAACTTTCGGTGAAAGTCGCCGAACCTTTGATCCAAAGGATCATGAACCAGCCGTTTGGAACCACTGTCGTGGCCTCGGGCGCTAGCTGCCGCCAGCAAATCCAACACCTGGCAACCGTCCGCCTGCGCCACATGGCTGAAGTGCTGGCCGAATCCCTCGCCTAAATGAAGAAGGCAGAATGAAGAAACATTCCGCGGCGCTTCGCGATTTTTTTTGTTTCTGCCTTCTACATTCGACCTTCTGCCTTTATCCATAAATATCGGCCAGGGCGTCGGGCAGTTCCGGGAACTGGAATTTGAAGCCGGCTTCAAGAAAACGCTGGGGGTTGCAGCGGCGGCCCGTGAGCGCGAGTGACGGTTCGGTTTTCAACAGCCGCGAGCCGAGCCGCACCGCCCAGACCGGTGCCGGGGGACACCAGGGCCGGTGCAACGCCCGCCGCAACTCGCGCATGAACTCGGCGTTCGTGACCGGATTCGGCGCGCTGGCATTGAAGATACCGACGATCCTGTCCTGTTCGATCGATTCCATCCACATCTCGTTCATGTCGGCCAGGTGAATCCAACTGACGTATTGCCGCCCGTTTCCCGCCGCGCCGCCCAGGAATTTTTTGGTCAATTTTCCCAAAACAGACAGCGCGCCGCCATGGAGGGCCAGCACAAGGCCGATTCGCAACAGTACCCGGCGCGTGCTGGCCAGGGGTACGGTTCTAAAGGCATTCTCCCAAAGCCGGCATGTTTCCACCGCGTCGCCCTCACCCGACGGAGTGTTTTCCACGCACCATTGGTCCTCCAGATCACCATAAATGGCGAGTGACCCGGCCTGCACCCAGACCCGCGGCGGGTGGGACACATTGTGAATGGCGGCGGCCAGGGTGTTCACGGAATTGATGCGCGATTCGTTGATCTCCCGCAGGTTCCCGGGTGTATGCACGCAATTCACGCTGCGGCCGGTCAGATTGACGATGGCGTATGCGCCATCCACAAATTGCACCCAGTCGCCGAGCGACTTCCCGTTCCAGGCGATTTCTACAATTCCATCCTTGCGCTCCTGCGGCGTGCGGGTCAGCACCACGACTTCGTAATTCTTTTTGGCCAATTTTCTGGCGAGCGACCTTCCGAGGAAGCCGCTGCCGCCTGCGAGCACGACGCGCCTTTGCTCAATACCAGTCACTTTGGTCTCCTCAATTCTTATTTCCGGGCGCGCCGGCAACTTGCCGGCGAGAACCCGCGTTTTGCGTTACAACCGGCCGGCAAGATGCCGCCGCGCCCGGTAAGCATTGCTTCACTCTTGGCTTTCATGCGCTTATATTTCCAACCTCAATTCCGGCGCGTTTTGGTCGGTCAATAGATTGACCTCAAATCGCGTCCGTTCCAGTTCTTCCAGCCATTTCCGGGCCAATTGGCAGGTGGCCTCAACACTCAAATGCTCATGGACATGGGGATATTTTCCGAGGTTGCCGAGCGTGAGCTTGAATAAGGCGGCCGCGGGCTGCGGGTGGTTTCTCTGCAAATGCACAAACGCGCCGGCCAACTGGATCAGTCCCTTGTAAAAGGAACCATTCGGGCCGTGCCGGTCCTTGAGCCACAGATGCTCCAGGACTTCGTGCGCTTCGTAGAACAATTGGTGGTTGAAACATTCGAAATAGCCGAGATAATGCGGGTCCAGTTTCTGCCCGTGATGGGCAGCGACCATTTCGGCAACGCGGTTACGCTTGCGGCTCACGGATTCAAGGTAAAGTCCGGGGTCCTAAGTCTAAAGTCCAAAGTCGTCCAGATTTGACGCCCGCCCTCAACCTGACCTTCTCCCCCGGGAGAAGGAACAGCCATGGTCCGCCTCTGGTTTATGGATGACCACCTGGCAAATTCAGTGGCTCGATTGTTCAGTAAGGCGGCGAACGATCCTCATGGACCGAGCACCGCGCGGTAATAGCAACACGAGGAAGTCGTAGTCATCGAGTTGGTGAAAGTGAAGGGCGGTGTGTTGGTGTAAATGTTGACCCAGTCGGCAAGATTTGTTGACGTCTGGATCACGGTAGAATGGTATGGAGAGGGCATGGCAACGGCCACTTGAAATTTGCCTCCAGTTGCAACCGCCTGCAACGTAGACACAGGCTGGAATGCCAATGCCATAGGATAAGCCAAACCAGACGTAAACGTGCTCTTGTCTCCGCCGGGCGTAAATTCATAAATCTGGCCGCCGAAGAATTGTGAGTCGAACAGATTGCCCCCGCTATCAAAAGCGAGTGCGTAAGGAGGGCCTACCAACCCGGAGACAAAAGTGTTACTCACTCCATCTGGTGTAAACTTATAAATGTTGCCGCTATTATAATCCGACACAAATAGGTCTCCCGCACTGTTAAAGGCTAAACCAAACGGACCCTGCAACCCAGTGGCAAAGGTGCTTTCCCCTCCATCCGCCGTTAATCTGTAGATAGTCGCGTTGACTGCATCTGCCACAAACAGATCGCCAGAACCACTAAAAGCCAGTGCAACTGGGTCCGCAAATCCGGAGGCAAAGGTGGTCTGAGCTCCACTCGGCGTGAATTTGTAGATGTTGCCGCTGCCACTATCCGCCTCAAACAACTCCCCGCCCCTGTTAAAGGCCAGCCCATCAGGACTACTCAACCCGGAGGCAAAGGTGCTCCTCGCTCCATCTGGTGTGAACTTATAAATGTTGCCGCTACCGAGTTCCGACACAAATAGGTCTCCCGTACTGTTAAAGGCGAGTCCAGCAGGTTGAAGCAACCCGGAGGCAAAAGCGCTCCTCACTCCATCTGGTGTGAATTCATAAATGTTGCTGCTACCCAGATCCGACACAAAAAGATTCTGCGCCTGCGCGCTAATCACAGTAATCGTGACCGCTCCCGCACAGACCGCTCCGCAGAATGAATCACGCAAGGTCGATAGGTTCATGTTGTCTGAACGCAGCACCATTTGTTCCAATCATTCCCATTTCCGCGACACTTGGCTTCCGATCCGCTCATATACTCGTTCCGTCGCGATGAATTTGCGCCCGCCCCCGCCCCAGACTTTCAGCCAACCAGCTTGACGCGGTAAGAGGAAAGACTGGCTTGCCCCAAGACACCTACGCGACCGAACTGTGCTAGGCCCGATGCACCGCCTTAGAGTTATTGAAAAAATCGTTGAAGGTTTCGTTGAAAGTTAACTGGCTGGATTTCGCGCGGTGGGGTAAAGTTCAATGTTTCGTCCTGTCCATCGCTGTTTCATCCAGGTTCGCACGCGAGCCGTTTGTGCCTCAAAAGGCAAATATAAAAGCCAAGCTACGAGAACACAGGACGAAAGTTTTGCAACGAACCATAAAAAAGTATGAGGGCTTAATGTAGAGAATTTTCCGTTCAGGAAATGATCCCAAATAGCGAGCATCGGATAGTGCGTCAAATAGAGAGTATAGGAAAACGCCGCAAGATGAGTACCGGCTCGCTCGATTGAAATGAGCTTCACGGAACGCGGCGGTCGTTGGGCAATGAACGGCACTATAAAGGCCAAACCAAGACTGAGTATCAGGGTCCCGACGTCAAGCGATGGCAGGAACGATCCCAGATGATTGGTGCTTCCAGGTTCTGACAGCAATTGCAAAAGACCGTACGCGGCTACAGCCAACCCAAGGCTGACAAAAAACCACATCTTCTTGAAATGCCGTGTCAGCAAACTGTGACTGAATGCTCCAAGACACCAGCAAAACAAGTAACTGGCATGAAATTGAGTGAAGATAACAAAAACCAGCGTTACCCCCAAAAGAGCACTTGTCACCCTATAAGCAGAACCAAACAGCAGTCCAAAATAACACGCCAGAACATAGAACCAAAATTCGTAAGCCAAGGACCAGAGAGGCCCGTTGCCGCCAAATGTTCCACAACTTAGGCCCTGCAAGCCAAACAGGTTTCCAAAAAATACCCCGATTGAAATGGTTCTTCCGCATATCTGGCACATGACCATTGTGAATAGCAGTGCGGGAAGTAGCGGCACATAAATCCGCGAAACCCTGTCCAGAGCGTAGGAAGTCGCATCAAATGTGCCGTTCCGGACCCGCTCCAGGACTTTACCACCAACCAAAAATCCGCTTAAGACAAAGAATACTACAACAGGTGCTATGCCGGGCGCTGTCAATTCAAAGAATACCCAGCTGACCGAATTTTTGTAGTGTTCCTTAAGAATAATATATGGAAGCCAATTATCAGCGCGTGTATGACAGACCAACACGGCGAAGGCGGCAGCGAACCTCAACCAATCAAGCCAGTAGAACCGGTTTCGCTCTGACACATTGTGGTTCATAAGTGCTTTTTGACCTTTGTGATAGCAAGGACGGTGCCGTTGATTGCCGCGTTGGGTTAGGAGTCAGGAATATGAACGCGGCCCCCACAGGAAAGCTGTGTCTTTACAGCCAGTGGCCTTCTTGAATTACACCGTTGCGCCGGGCATTTTTTCGCTTCCAGTATTGGCCGATGCTCTTTGTCGCCTCATCCAGCCAATCAGGGCCAGCTATTTGCGCAAAAATGCTTGTTCCTCCACGGCATCCGTGATTAAACTTCCGCTGATTTCGGTTTCCGGAGTTGACGCCATGGAACATACGACTAAGCCTCGGCCGGACCAATCGGAGATCCCCCAGCATTTCGTTTTTCTGTCCTGCTCCGCCAGCAAAATGCTGTCGATAATTCCCATGGCTCTGTTGATTTACGTGGTCGCCCAATATGCCGTGGACGTGCCTTTCTTGGACCAATGGGAACTGGTGCCACTCTTGGATAAGATGTATCATGGTGAATTGACCTTCCACGACCTGTGGGCCCAGCAAAACGAGCACAGGATCTTCTTTCCCAGGATCATCATGCTGGTGCTGGCACGCCTGACCCATTGGAACATCAATTATGAATTGGCGCTGAATATCATCTTCGCACTTGGCATTTTTGCCATCTTTGTCTATCAGATAAAAATAACGGGAAGGAAACTAGCGGTCGCCTGCTTGCCTTGGGCCATTCCAGCCGTCTCGCTCGTCGTGTTCTCGGTCAGCCAATATCAAAACTGGCTCTGGGGCTGGCAGTTGCTAATGTTCCTGAATGTGCTCGCGGTGGTTGGCGGGATCGTACTCCTGGCTAATGAGCCTTTCCGATGGTGGAAATTTGCCGCCGCAACCTTGCTTGGCGTCGTGGCCACCTATTCATTTGCCAATGGTGCCCTGTTCTGGCCAATCGGACTGATGATCCTTTTCCTTTTAAAAACCGGGGCCAGGCAAAAAGGACGCGCCGCTGCCATTTGGATATTGATCGGGACTTTGACCTTGGGAGGTTTTTTTTATCAATATCAGGAACCGGATAAACATTCGCTGCTGGGCCTCTTTCTCGGTATGCCGGTCGAGTATGCTGCCTATGTGTTCAAATATATCGGTGGTATCTGCGCCCCGCATGTCGGCGGCGATATTTCTCTGAAAGGCACCTTCGCGTTTGTTTTCGGTCTGGCGGCCACCATTACTGGCAGTTGGGTCGCTTGGGCCCTCTGCCGGAGGAAAATCGCCGATCCAGGAACCCTGCTTCCTTATTTCAGCCTGTGCCTGTATTCCGTCGGCAGCGCCCTTGTCACCGGAATTGGGAGGCTTGACCTTGGAAGCAATCAGGCTTTGGCTTCCCGCTACTGCACCATGACGACTCCGCTTTGGGTAAGTTTGATCGTCTTTCTAATCCTTCTCATGAACAATGGCAAAATCGCCGCCGGGGCCAATGCCGCAGAACGAAAGCCCGGCAGCGGGACCCACACCGGCGGTTGCCAGATCGTTGCCGGGTTGTCCCTCCTGACGGCTATCGTGCTTCTGGTTCTCGGTTCGGTTTACGCAATTACAGACGCAAAGGATTTGTCTCAACGACAAGCCGACGGCCGCAAGTGTTTGCTGAAACTGGCGGCGAATCCCCAAGCCGGTATCGATTATCGTGGCCTGTCTGAAATCTATCCTTGGCCCCAGGTGATCGTAGCGCGATATCCCGTCCTTTACCAACACCGATTATCCTTGTTCCGGCACCAGGAAATTACTTTGGATGCCCAATGAAACTCCAAACCTTGGTTCTCAGATTGCCGGGACCGTTGACTCGAGATCTACCGGCAACAACTTTGGTTGCACGTTGCGTTGTGAATTTTTCCTCCACTCCCTTTCCCAATCATCCAGCGACGGCACGATGTTGAATCCATTTAACACAATCCCAGCGGGTGATGACGGTCGTTTGCACTTGAGACTTTCAACCGGATGTGACATTCTGGGCGCATGGCAAGACCTGCTTTGGGACGCGGCCTCGGCGCGTTGTTGGGCGGCAACCCGGTTTTGACCCAGCCCGCCCCCGCCCCGGGTGTGTTGTCCCCTGTTCCCAGCTCACCCCCGGTCGCCATCGCCGCCGCCCTCCCCGATACCCGCGAACACGTCCAGCGCGTGCCTCTGGACCGCATCCGCCCCTGCCCGCTCCAACCGCGGAAGGATTTCTCCGCCGAAGCGCTCCGCGAGCTGGCCGATTCCATCCGCGAACAAGGCATCGTCCAACCGCTCATTGTCCGCGAGCGGGACGGATATTTTGAGTTGATCGCCGGCGAACGCCGCTGGCGTGCCTCGCAACTGCTGCTGCTGCCGGAAGTACCCGTCATCGTAAGACAGGCCGATGACCGCGCGGTGCTCGAAATGGCGCTCATCGAAAATCTTCAACGCGAAAATCTCAATGCCATCGAGGAAGCCCACGGCTATGAGAAATTGGCCGGACAATTTCAGCTCACCCAGGAGGAAATCTCCGGCAAGGTGGGTAAAAGCCGTGCCGTCGTGGCGAATGCGCTGCGGCTGCTGAAACTCCCGTTGCCGGTCCAAAATTTCATCCGCGAAGGCCGGCTCTCGGTCGGTCATGCCAAGGTCATCCTCGGGTTGACGAGTGAGAAGGACCAAAAACTCGTTGCCGAACGCGTCATCAAGGAAGGCCTGAACGTCCGCCAGACGGAAGGTCTGCTGGCCCGCCTGCAAAAACGCGGTGCGCGGCCAACCACCGCCTCGGCTGAATCTGTTGCTGCTCCCGCCAGCGACCCGCACGTCGCGGTCCTCGAGGACAAACTGCGCGAGGTCTTTGCCACCCGCGTGCAACTTCATTACGCGGAAGGCAAAGGCACGGTGGAGATTTCCTTTTTCAGCGACAAGGAGCTGGAACGGATTTTGCAGATTCTGGGCGTGGCCGCGGATTAAAAATTGCGCGCACTGGCCGGTTTTTGCAGAATTTCAGAGGAATGAACACACCCGAACTGCGGGAGCAATGCGCCCAACGGCTTCTGGCCAGCGCAGCCAACGCAGGTCAGTTGAAGGCGTTCATCGGACTCGACGGCTTCGTCGATGAAATCCTCCACGTCGTGGACAAACGGGACGGCCCGGATTCGTTTCAGCGTCTGACCACTATCTCCAAACTGGCCGAACGTGTGGGCGCGGCCGCCGGCAAAAGCACCAACATCGAAATCGTCAACCGCGTCACCAAACTCGGCGGCAATGGCCCCATCATGGCCAACGCCCTGGCCGGCTTCGGTTTGAAAGTCACCTACCTCGGTACCCTCGGCTGGCCGGATTTGCATCCCGTTTTCGCCGGCTTCGCCAAACGCGCCGACGTCCATTCCATCGCCGAACCCGGCCATACCGACGCGTTGGAATTTGAAGATGGCAAGGTCATGATCGGCAAGATTCTCTCGTTAAATGACGTGAATTGGGCAAACCTGCAATCGCGCTTTGGCCGCGACCGGTTCGCCGCCCAATTGGCCGGCGCCGATCTCGTGGGCTTTGTGAATTGGACGATGCTGACCCACATGAATGGAATCTGGGCGGCCACGCTCCGGGAAATCTGCCCTTCCTTGAATGGCAAACGGCGTGTGATGTTTTTTGATCTGGCCGACCCGGAAAAACGCAACCCTGACGATATCCGACAGGCGCTCAAAATGATTGTGGAATTTGAAAAATATTTTGACGTGATACTGGGGCTGAATGAAAAGGAAGCGCACAAAATCGGCGAAGTGTTGGGCTTGCCGGCAGCCGGCAAATCCTCGGACGCGCTGGCGGTGCTGGCACTGGAAATCAACCGGCATGTGGCCGTCAACACGCTGGTCATTCATCCCGTCAGCCATGCGCTGGCCGCGAGCAATGGCGCCGTCTCCCTGGTGCAGGGTCCGTTTACTCCCAAGCCTGTCATCACCACCGGCGCCGGCGACCACTTCAATTCCGGCTTCTGTCTCGGTAAATTGCTCGGACTGGACAACGCGCTGTGCGTCCTCACCGGCGTCGCCACCAGCGGCCACTACGTCCGCACCGCACAAAGCCCCAATATTCCAGACCTGGTAAAATTGCTCCAAAACTGGCCAAAAGAAAGTGACGCGATACAAACAGAAAGTGACGGGTGACGGGTGGCGCGTGAAGTGACTCCTTTGCGATGCCAACTGAGTAAAGAATAGCTTTTTATGGAACAGAGCTCAACCAAGTCAAATCCGGGAACTGACCGGTTGAAGTCGTTTGGCATTTATCAACTGGCTTGGCA
This sequence comes from Candidatus Acidiferrales bacterium, assembly GCA_035499615.1. Lineage (GTDB taxonomy): Bacteria > Verrucomicrobiota > Verrucomicrobiia > Limisphaerales > UBA11358 > UBA11358. The sequence goes on from DATJYM010000281.1 coordinate 19,916, forward strand.
ACTGTTCGAAGATTTTTGGAACGATTCCGAAGTCTTGGTAAAGGATTTCCGCGGACGCGAGCTGGCGAAGCAGCAGGTGCGTAGTCTGGACTCTATCTGTGCGAACATTGAAGAAGGTTTTGGCCGTGGTTTCGGCAAAGAGTTACCGCAACACCTGAAAATCGCGCGAGGCGAGGCAAGAGAAAGCCAAGGGCGATTCAAACGTTGCAATCGCCTGCACCCATCTGAAACCATCACTAACCGGGTTGCCACGCTTGATCATATCATCGGCGGGTTGACTAAAACCATTTCTACGATTGAAGGGAGACAAAAAAGTACCCGGAACGCGCTGAACCCCGTTTCTCGTCACCCGTCACCCGTCACTCGTCACCATAAATGCTTTTAACCATTGTCAAATACGGCCACCCGGCTCTGCGCCAGAAAGGTGCGCGCATCGAAAGCGTCAATGCGGAGGTGAAAAAACTGGCGGCCGACATGCTGGAAACCA
>DATJYM010000282.1:0-28336 GCA_035499615.1 Candidatus Acidiferrales bacterium
CCAGTCGCTAAGCAACCATTGGCAGATCATCACAAATTTGTATTTCGCCAATGGCGTTCGCACTTTGCTCATGCCAAACGCCGTGGATATCACTGAGGTCCCTGCATACAATGGTTATGCGAATAAAGGATTCATCCGCCAGATGGTCATCTACTTCAACGCCGCTTTTACTCCCTTGTTGAGCAATGCCATGGCCTCGTGTCCGGGTTTAACCATCTATGAGCCGGACTTTTTCTCCTTCCTTGACAACGTCCTCACAAACGCTGCCGCGTATGGGGTGACCAACGTGCTTTATCAGGGACGGAGCATTGCTGCCTTGGACGATCCGTCACTGGCAAATAAGGCCATCAATGGTCCGGGGACTAACTACATCTTTTGGGATGCAACGGATCCGACGGCAAAAGTTCATGGCATCATGGCGGGGATTGCCAGACAACTCATCGCCCCACCCCAAATCACCCGGATCACATCACAAAGCGGAACCAACCAATTACTCCTGACCAATATCCCGGTGGGTTTGAACGGCGTCGTGCTGGGCAGTACGAGTTTGGTGCTGACAAATTGGACCACGGTTACGAATATCAACAGCACCAATACCGTCCAACCGGTTTTTGTCCCCGTTTCCGGTCCGATGTGGTTTTATCGGCTGACTTTTCCGTTCAGTTGGACCTGGCCGTGATTCGCCATTGTGCCTTTCCTGTTGGTGGTAGCCGGGATGACAAGGCCTTAACGCATTGACGATATTCGATTTACGATTTACGATTCCGTTTCTCGCCCAAACGCGTGCTTAAATCGTATATCGAGACCTCTGCAAAACTAGCGTAGCGGCTTCTCGGCAGAAAGCCGCATCTGTAATTTCATTGGGAAATGCGGCGGTCTGCCGACGCGCCGCTACGATAGCTGGGAGTTTTGCAGAGGTCTCATATCGCAAATCGAAAATAACCGGTTACGCTGCCGAAGCGGTTGTTATCTCCGCCAGTTTCCCGAGTGTTTCGTAGCCCCAGCGCAGCATGCGTTCGGTGGTTTCCCAGCCGATGCACGAGTCGGTCAGCGACACGCCGTACCGCAGGTCCTTGAGGTCCTTCGGAATCGGCTGGTTGCCTTCAACCAGGTTGCTCTCGACCATCAAGCCGATGAGCGCGCGCGTGCCTTCGACGCGCTGCTGGATGACGCTGCGCCACACGTCTTCCTGTCTCGCAAATTGTTTGGCCGAATTGGCGTGGCTGCAGTCCACCATCAGCACCGGCGGCAGTTTGTCCGCCTTCAATTTCTCCTCGGCGGCGCGGATGCTGGCCGCATCGTAATTGGTCTGGGTGCGCCCGCCGCGCAGCACAATGTGCGCGTGCGGATTGCCCGTCGTGCGCACGATCGCCGTGGCGCCGTCCTGGTCAATCCCCAGAAAACTATGCGGATGCCTCGTCGCGCCCATCGCCTCGATGGCCGATTGCAGGCTGCCATCAGTATTATTCTTCAGGCCGAGGGGCATGGAAAGGCCGCTGGCCATTTCGCGGTGCGTCTGCGATTCCGTGGTGCGCGCCCCGATTGCCGCCCACGTCACCAAATCCGCGGTGTATTGCGGCACAATCGGGTCGAGAAATTCCGTGGCCGTCGGCAGGCCCAGGCCGGTGATCTCCAGCAGCAGCCGCCGCGCAATTTTCAAACCGGTTTCGATGTCCTGCGAACCGTCCAGGTGCGGGTCATTGATCAATCCCTTCCAGCCGATGGTCGTGCGCGGCTTCTCAAAATAGACGCGCATGACGATTTCGAGCCGGTCAGCCAGTTCCTGGCGCAGGTCGTTCAGGCGCCTGGCATACTCCAGCGCGCCCTTTTCGTCGTGGATGGAGCACGGCCCGATGACGACGAGCAGGCGGGGATCTTCCTGTCGCAGGATGCGGATGATCCGCTCGCGGCTGCGCGCCACGGTGGCGTTCGCAGCCTCGGTCGTCGGCAACTGCGCCTTCAATTCCCGCGGCGTCAGCAGCCGGACGATTTCTTTGACGTGTAAATCCTGCGTCCGGTACATGCCCACGAGTATACCACGTTTTCCCCGGGCGAAAAGTCGAAAGCAACTGCTGTGGACACGGCGTGGTTTTTGTGTATTTTGCGGCGCGAAGGGGTGGAAGCCCGATGATGACGGAAACAAAAATGAGTTCTGCGCAAAAAGCGCTTCAAATCAATCTGGACGCCACCAAATACGGCGCGTTTGCCGAAATTGGGGCCGGCCAGGAAGTGGCCCGCTGGTTTTTTCACGTCGGAGGCGCCGCAGGCACGGTGGCCAAGACCATGTCCGCCTACGACATGGCGATTAGCGACGCGATTTACGGGCCATCGGACCGGTACGTCAGCCGCAAGCGCCTGCAGGCGATGCTCGGTTACGAATTTGACCTGCTATTGCAGCGCCTGGACAAAACGCGTGGCGACAAATCCACCTTCTTCGTCTTTGCCGACACTGTGGCCACGCACAGTTTTTCCCGTCAAACGGACGGCCAAGGCTGGCTCGGCATACGATTTCAAACCGAGTCGCATGGCCCGCCTTCGGAAATCATCATTCACGTGCGGATGCTCGACCACGAGAACGTCCGCGAACAGGAGGCGCTCGGGATCATCGGCGTGAACCTGATTCACGGCGCGTTTTATCATCATGCCGAACCGCAGAAATTGATTGGCTGCCTCCTGGACAACCTTTCGCGCGACCGCATGGAGGTGGACATGATCAAGTTTTCGGGGCCCGGTTTCGCCGAGGTGGACAACCGGCTGATGGCCCTGCAACTGGTGGAACAGGAACTCACCGACACCGCCATGTTCACCGCCGATGGCGAAACCGTCGTGGCGGGCGATCTGCTTTACAAAAAACCCGTGCTGGTCGAGCGCGGCAGTTTTCGGCCCTTCACCAACACGATGTTCGACATGCTGGAGCGGGCGCAGGAGCAATTCCTGCAGGAGGAATCGCTCAAGGGCGAACCGCCCGTGGTCATCACGGAAATGACCCTCCGGCAGTTGCAGGTGGACGACGTGATTGACCACCGTGATTTTCTCGATCGTGTCGATACGTTGAGCGCGCTGGGCAAGACGGTGTTGATTTCCAGCTTCCGGCGTTATCACCGCCTGGTCATGTATCTTTCCCAATACACGCAAAAAACCATCGGTCTGCCGCTGGGCCTGGTGCGGTTGCGGGATGTGATGGACGAAAGCTTCTATACCGACCTCGAAGGCGGCCTGATGGAGTCACTGGGCCAGTTGTTCAAGAACGGCGCGAAGGTGTACGTCTATCCGTCCCTCGACCGCCAGACCGGCAAGCTCACGACCGTGGAAAACCTTGAAGTCGCGCCGCACCTGCGCCATCTGTATGCGCACCTGGTCGAAAACCGGTTTGTGGAGAACATCCGCAATTACAATCCCGAGTACCTGAAAATTTACTCCGGCGACGTGCTGGCCAAAATCAAGGCGGGCGACGCTTCCTGGGAAAAACTCGTCCCGCCTCCGATCGTCCAGGTCATCAAGGCCAAACGCCTGTTCGGCTGGAACGAAAAAACCGCGACCGTACCAGCCTGAAAAAGCGGGAGGGACGACGTGTCGCCGTCCCACTCATTGAATCAAACCACGATTCCCCGTTTCGGCAATACGCGCTCGGGGTAACGCCCCGCCCCGATTACAGATCCCGGATTTCCGTCCACAATGGTTTTAAATCGTCATCGGCCAGCGCCATTTTCCGGATGGCTTCCCGGCCGCCGATTTTCATGGCCTGCTGCAACCAGCGTCGCGCGAGGTCGAGTTGCTGCAACTGGCAGGCGTAACACGATAGATTGTACGCGATGACCGGTTCGCTTGGAAATTTCTCCGCCGCGGGCAACAAAGCTTCCCAGGCCTGGGACAAACCGCCATCGGGAACCCGGCGCAAGGCATAGGCGCGATGCAACCAGCCCGAGGCATCACCCGGCGCGGCGGCCAGTTCGGTCTGCGCGATTTCCAGCGCCCGGGCCCAGTTCTTTTCGTGGGCGCAAAGGTTCCAACGCGCTTCCAATACGGCGGGATGGTTTTGGTGCGCCGCCGAAATCAAATCCAGTTCCCTCTGCGCTTCGGCAGTGCAACCGAGTCCCAACCAGCCGACGGCCGCGTCGAGGTGATGTGAATCCGGTGGTCGCAGTTGTGGCACGGGAATAGGAAGCCTGCCGGGCGTGGCTTCTGTCAAGCCGTTGGCAATTTGCCTCGGAGCGATTACACTATCGCCATGAAAAATTTGATTTCCACGTTTCTCGTTTTAATTTGCGCCGTGACTGTGCATGCGGCCATCCAGACCAGGACCGTCGAGTACAAACAGGGCGACACCACGCTCGAAGGTTTTGTCGCCTGGGACGATGCCATTTCAGGTCCGCGGCCCGGCGTGCTCGTGGTACATCAGTGGATGGGTCTCACCGATTATGAAAAGCACCGCGCCGAAATGCTCGCGCAGCTCGGTTACGTCGCGTTCTGCGCGGACATCTATGGCAAGGGCGTCCGTCCGCAAAACGCGCAGGAAGCCGGCGCGCTGGCGGGAAAATATCGAAACGGAGACCGCCAGCTTCTACGGGCCCGGGTCAACGCCGGTTTGGACGCGTTGCGCCAGCAACCGCTCGTTGACCGGAAACATCTCGCCGCCATCGGTTATTGTTTTGGCGGCACGACCGTTTTGGAGCTGGCGCGCAGCGGCGCGGACATCGCGGGCGTCGTCAGCTTCCACGGCGGGCTGGATGCGCCCCATCCGGACGACGGGAAAAACATCAAGTGCAAGGTGCTCGTGTTGCACGGCGCCGACGATCCCTTTTCCTCGCCACAGAACATTGCCGCGCTGGAAAATGAACTGCGCCAGGGCGGAGTGGACTGGCAGCTCGTCAAATTCGGCGGGGCCGTCCATGCCTTCACCCAGCCGCTGGCCGGCAACGACAATTCCAAAGGCGCCGCTTACAATGAAAAAGCCGACAAACGCTCGTGGGAATACATGAAGTTGTTCTTCGCTGAGATTTTCAAGTGACGGGTTTTCGTTAAATCGTTAAATTGGTTGAATGAGTTAGGTGTCATATGGCGGCGCCACCCGCCATTTAACCAATTCAACCAATCACGATTCAACCAGCATCATGCGCATTACCGGCGGCCAGGCAGCCCGACGCCTTCTCAAGGTGCCCCGGGGATTTGACGTCCGTCCCACGCCCGACCTGGTCAAACAGGCGGTCTTCAACTCGCTCGGCCCGCGGGTGGTCGGCGCGCGGGTGCTCGAATTGTTCGCCGGTACCGGCGCGTTGAGCCTGGAATGCCTGAGCCGCGGTGCGGTGTCGGCGTTATGCGTCGAGAAATCACACAAACATGCGGAGTTCATCCGTGGCAACGCCCAAACCGCCGGTTTTGAATCCCACCTCGAAATCCGCGCCCAGGATGTCTTTACGGTCATTCATCAACTGGCCGAAAGCGGCCGGTCATTTGAATTGATTCTGGCCGACCCGCCCTATGGCGAGAAAAACGTCGGGCGCCGTTCAACTTCCCTCGCCCAACAGTTGCTGGATGACGCGAATCTGCCGAAGCTGCTCGCGCCGGATGGCCGGTTCATCCTCGGCCACACCAAACGCGACACGCTCACCCTGGTTTCGCCCTGGCGCGAATTCAAGGTGCTCAAGCACGGCGACAGCCTGATGCGGTTTTTGGAATTGGAGGGAAGCGCTTCGTCGCTTCCCTGAAATTTGGGGGCATTGACGAAGCAGTGCCCTCCAGAAATCCGGATCAATCTCCGGTCGCTTCCCCCACCAGTTCCCGGATGGTTTCCTTGAACTTCTCAACGCCCTGGTCAAAGGCGGCGGAAATCGGCAGTGCGGAAACCTTTTTGATTTTTACTTTGAACTGTTTCAGGTTTTTTTCGGCGACGGCCTCATCCATTTTGTTCGCCACGACCAGGCGTGGCTTGTCGAGCAGGGTCGGGTCGTAAAGTTTCAGCTCCTGGAGCAACTGTTGGTAATCCTCCCACGGCTTACGATTGTCGGCGCCGGCCATATCGAGCAACAGGACGAGGATTTTACAGCGTTCGATGTGGCGCAGAAACGCGTGGCCCAGGCCGACATTTTGATGCGCGCCTTCAATCAAGCCCGGCACGTCACAAACGGTGAGCCGGTGAAAATCGTCGTATTCCACGATGCCGATTTGCGGATGCAAGGTGGTGAACGGGTACGAGGCGATTTTGGGGCGCGCCTTGGAAATGGCCGTGAGCAGGGTGGATTTGCCGGCGTTGGGATAACCGACCAGTCCGACTTCCGCGATGATGCGCAGTTCCAGGCGAAAACCGCCTTCCCCGCCCGGCTCACCCGGTTGCGCGAAGCGCGGTGTCTGGCGCGCAGCAGTGGCAAAGTTGCGATTGCCCAGGCCGCCGCGGCCGCCCTGGCACAGAACAAATTGTTGTCCATGCTGCGTGAGATCCGCAATCAATTCACCCTTGTCGGCGGAAGACGGGTTCTCTCTGGTGGCTTCCTTGCTCAAATCAATTTCGTGCGCCAGCGCGCCGCTGGCGCTGCGGATCAACGGCCGCTTGCTGGCGCTGGTGGCAAATTTTGGTTTTTCCGCCTGGTCCTCGTTCTCGTCCTCGAGATTTCCTGCCGGCTTCGCTCCCGGCAGGACGCCGGTGCCGGCGGATAACTGCCACACCAGGGTTCCGCAGGGAACTTTGACGATCAAATCCTTGCCGGCATGGCCGTCCATGCCCTTGCCCAGACCGCCTTCACCGGCCTCGGCGATAAGTCGCGGCTGATAATACTGGGCGATGAGATTGTTGAGGTCGTGATCGGCCTGTAAAATCACACTGCCACCCCGTCCGCCATTGCCGCCACTGGGGCCGCCCTTGGCGATATAAGCTTCGCGATGAAACGCAACACAGCCTTTGCCGCCGTGCCCGGCCCGCGCGTATATTTTAATTTCGTCAACAAACATGCGGTGAATTTCTGATTGGCGATTTACGATCCAAGTCTTTTCAAGCACGTCGAATCATCAATCATAAATCGTAAATCAGAAATAAAAAGGGCGAGGCGCCTGGCCTCGCCCTGAAATTGATTCGTGCCGTTCAGTTTTTGGCGGCGGGCTCCGGCTTCACGTTCACCCGGCGGCCGTTTTTGTCGAAGGCGATCTTGCCGTCCACGAGCGCGAAAAGCGTCCAGTCACGGCCGGTGCCGACGTTCTGGCCGGCCTCGAACCGGGTGCCGCGCTGCCGGACGATGATGCTGCCGGCGGTGACGAATTCGCCGCCAAAGGTTTTCACGCCGAGCCTTTTGCTGACGCTGTCGCGGCCGTTACGGACGCTGCCTTGACCTTTCTTGTGTGCCATAAATTTTTTGGGGGCTGGGTTCTGGCGTCCCGGTTCTGGGGTTCCCCAGATGCCAGACACCAGGTCCAGGACCCGATGTTAAGCTTTGATTTCCTTGATCTTGACCACGGTCAGTTCCTGACGATGGCCGATCGTTTTGTGATAGCCCTTGCGGCGTTTCATTTTGAACGTGAGCGTTTTCACGCCGCGCTTGTGTTCCACCACGTCGGCCACCACGCTGGCACCGCTGACGGTGGGGGCGCCCACGCTGACTTTGCCGTCGCGGTTGACCAGCAACACGCGGTCAAAAGTGACCGGTTTGCCGGCCTCAACGGCCAGGCGCTCGATTTCCACCGTGTCACCCGCGGCCACACGATACTGTTTGCTTCCGGTTTCCAAAACGGCGTACATAAAATTCTTCGCAAAAGGGTAGTGATAAAACCAGAAAAGCGCGGCCCTGTCAACGCTTGATTTCTCGAAAGTTGGGGAAGGCGGCAGGAATCATGGCTCCATCCCTTGATTTGCCCGGATTCAGTGGGGATGGCCTTTGCGGCCCTTGAACGTCAGTTCGGCAATCCCGGACTTGTCGAGGTCTCCCAGCCCTTCCTTCATCATCCGGTCGTATTGTTTTTTGGTGGCGACGGCCACCGGGAGGTTCAATCCCTGGGCTTTGGCCAGCTTGAGCGCGATGCCTGAATCCTTGGCGGCGTGCGCGGCGGAGAAAAAGCACGTGTGCTCGCGGTTTTGCATGTCCTCGCCATCCGTTCGCAACACGGACGAGTTGGCACCCGTTTGCGCGAACACCTCGCGCAACAGGGTCAGGTCGAGGCCGAGCGCGGCGCCGAGACCCAGTCCTTCCGCGAGGGCGGCGGTGTTGCTGTTCATCACCATGTTTACCAGCGCCTTCACCCCGGCGGCCTGGCCCGCCGGGCCGATATAACGGAGCGACGTGCTCAATTTCTCCAGGATGGGTTTGGCCCGTTCGAACGCCTCGGGTTTGCCGCCGCACATCAAATAAAGTGAACCTTCCCGCGCCTGGGGGATGCTTGAAGCCATGCACGCTTCGAGCGATTGCGCGCCCCTGGCTTCGCATTTTTGTTCCACCCAGACGTGGAGGGCGGGTGTGACGGTGGCGCAATTGATGAAAAGTTTGCCCCGGGCCCGGCTCAACAGGCCGCCGCGATAAATGTTCTTCATCGCGCGGTCATCCGTAACGACGGTCAAAACAATGTCGGCCAGCGCGGTGACGGCCTGCAGGTCGCTGGCCACCGTGCTGCCCAGTTCCTGCGCGAGCGATTGCGCGGCGCCTGGGTTTACGTCAAACACAGCGGCGATGGGCCAGCCGCAGTCCTTCAGCCGGCGCGCCATGTTCGCGCCCATCCGGCCGACTCCGACAAATCCAATATTTTCCGGCATAAAGTTCCTTTGCGATTTGATTTCCGCAAGAAAGTAACAGAAACGCATGAAATTCAAAGCCAGGACACCCGATCGTTTAGGGGAATAAACTGAAAAATTCTGTCACCTCCCGGGCTTTCCGGGGGACATAGGAAACGATATGATGACCCAAAGAATCGTGACCCCCATGGAAGACAGCGACGCCCAGCTGGTTTCGCGCACCCTGGCCGGTGACCGGGATGCCTTCAGCCGGATCGTCGCCCGTTACCAGATATTGATTTGTTCTCTGGCTTACAGCCGCATCGGCCATCTCGGACTGAGCGAGGACGTGGCCCAGGAAACGTTCATCACCGCCTGGAAACATCTCCGGCTCCTGCGTGAACCGGACAAGCTTCGCGCCTGGCTCTGCGGCATCGTCCGCAACCGGATTCACAAAAACCTGCAGCGGGAAGGGCGCGATCCGGTGCAGAGGGCGGAGCCATTGGAAAGGGTGGACGATGCGCCGGCGGAGGAGGCGCTGCCTTCGGAACAAACCATCGGGCGCGAGGAAGAGGCGATTTTGTGGCGTTCGCTGGAAAGAATCCCCGAGCTCTATCGCGAACCACTCGTCCTGTTTTATCGTGAGCACCAATCCGTTGAACGCGTGGCGGCGGAATTGGAGTTGTCCGAAGACGCGGTCAAACAACGATTGTCGCGCGGTCGCAAAATGTTGCAGGAGGAGGTCCAGGCATTTGTGGAGAGCACCCTGAGCCGGACGGCGCCGGGACGGGCGTTTTCCGGGGCGGTGCTGGCGGCGCTGCCCGCTGCCCCGGCGGCGGCCGTGGGCGTTGGCGCGGCCGGGAAAGGCACGGCGATGGCCAAGACCGGCCTTTTGGGTCTATGGCTGGCACCAATTATTGGAATCCTGGGCGGGATGCTGGCGCATTGGCTGATAGTGCAGGCCGCTCCCACCACCGCCGAACGGCGGGCCAAGAAGATTGCCTTCATCGGTCTGTGGATCTTTGTGCTGATTTGGTGCTGGCCGCTACAAATGGCCGTGCGGGCCCTGGGAGGATATTTTAAATGGAACGATACAACGTTTTATGCCGTCATGGCCGTTTATTGGTGGTTTTACGCGGCCATCTGTGTCGCCCTGACCGTGGTGATGTTCCGGCGGTTTATAGCGGTCCGCCGACAAAGTGAGACGAGCGGCGACATTTCCGGATCGGCTCCGAGACCTCTGAAACCGGGTGCACGGGCGGGTGTGGCCGCCGGTGTGCATCTGGCCTTTTTTTCCTGGTTAATCTACATGGCGTGGCGGGCGAACGATCCGATTTGGGTTACGATCAGCACGGTCGCCATGGTGGGGCTGGGTGGATTGTATTTCTACCGGATAGGCGGCAGGACGGGTACGGAGGCCATGCGGACCGTGGCCCGGCAACTGGCTTTAAGTTGGGTGGTGATTCTGGTGATATTAAACTGTCGGCTGGAAGGGTGGCTCGAGTACCTGCGCGGAATGAGACCGCTCCCGATGCCGGGATGGATTATCCCGGCGCTTACCCTGGCCCTGGTGTTCTGGTTTGGAATTCTGATGGCGGTGACAAAACCCAAACGCGGCGTCTAACGTGCCCGTCGACATTTACTTGTATCGAAATATATAAAAACGGTCCGGCTCGATTCGTCCGATGACAAACGGCAATGGGCCGTGGACCGAGGCGTAGAATCCCGCGCCGGCCAGGTTGTTCATCGTGGCGCAGCAGGCATCTGGAAGATAATTCACGGTCGCCACCAGTTGAACCCGATCCATCGGCGGCTCATAAAGGTTGCTCGCATTGGCGGGAATGATGAGGATGTCGCCGCTGGCCTTCTTCGGGTCATTCAGATCGATCGCTTTGCCACCCGCTTTCTCCAGATAATACTGGAAGGCACAGTGCCCTTCAAACCACACGGTGTTGCCGGGTTGGTGGTATTGGATCCACAGTTGTTCCGCGGCTCGACGGTTGGTTTCCGCCAGCCGGGCATCCGCCCGGGTCAACACCAGGCTCGAGGCGGCCGCCAGAAAAGCCGGTCCAAGCAGCCACACCCGGCGCGCCGGTGGTGATTTTGAATCCCGTGTATCGAGTCGCCGCGCCAGGAGGATTCCCACGGCGGGCAGGGCCGGCAACAGGCTGCGGCCGTTGATGGTCCAATTGAGAACCACCGCAAAGGTCACCAAACCCAGGACCCATAATACCAACAACAGCGAATCGGCGTCGCGGTGGTGACGGAAGTCCTCACCTGCTAGGAGCAGCACCAGGATGCCACCGGCAAGGAACACGGCTGTTTCCAGGAATGTGGCCGTATTTAAATGTCCGTCCTGTACCAGCAACGGTTTGAAGTGTGGCTGCCAGAAAAGCGCCGCCACACAAGGCGCCAGCACCACCAGCCCGAGGATCACCAGGCGCCGCGACCAAATCCATGGGAGATAAAACAGCACCGGCAGGAAGCAACCACCCAAAAATCCCAGCCCAATCAGTGCCTTTTCCAATAAGCCACCCTGTGCACCCGACCGATCTTCCGCAGCAAAAGTGCCGGCGGCCAGCAACATTCCCTGCCCATACAGCCGGCGCGTAATCCATTCATAGACTACCGCGAAGAGCACGGGGATTAACAGTGCTACCAGCCATCGGCCGGGTTTCCGCTGGCGCGCCAATGCATAAAACGCCAACAAGGGCACCAGCGCGAGCCCGGTGAACTTGGTCAGTGTCGCCAGCCCGGCCAGTCCCCCGGCGGCCAACAGCCATTTCCAGTCGTTACGTTCCAAACCCCTTTCGAAAGTGACCACGGCCCAAACCCAGAAGGCCAGGCACATCACGTCGCACATCAAATTGGTGGCGGAGATGAGAAACACCGGTGTCAGGACGGCGGCCACCGCCGCCAACAGCGGATGCCGGGAGAAACGCCGGGCCAGCGCGAAGATGCCCCAGGCCGATGCCAGGGCCGGCAGCAGAAACGCGAGGTGCAAGGCCGGTTCACTCCAGCCAATGGCCGCCGCCGCCAGCGCGAGGTAGTAACAGGCCAGGGGTGGATTATCGAAATCCTTTACCATCGGCAGCGGGGTGCCGAGCCAGTTCATCGTGAAGCCGTAAAAATCAGCCGGATGCTGTTGGATTTGCGCGGCCGCCCGAAGGAACAAGGGGTCGTCAATGTGAAAGGGTTTATTGATGAACGGCAACAGACAAACGAGCGTAATCAACAACACCCAGGTCAGGGGCCGCAGCGAGGTTGGCGGTTTCACGGAAGTCTCCATTTCAACGGCTCGAGTGTCGCCAGCCACGGGCTAACAAATAGCGGCTGTCTTGTGGACGGTCAAGCAATGTCAACCGTGCGGTGAGGTTGCCGTATGCCGGCGAGCCTGCGCCAAGCGCCCGGCCATCGTGCACATTTGCACTTCGATGATACGCGACCTGGACGATGGCGCAGCAGGCCGTCAGCACCACGCCGGCCACGTCTTCCGGGTTCGGCATTGACCTAGAGGCCCAGAGCCATGGCCGCATCGACCAGATTATCACAGGTGACCACCCGGGGGCGATGGGGATAATGGAAGACCGTCAGGATGTTCATGCCGATGTCCTTGCTGGGATCAGGAAACACCCGCACCACGAGTTCCACGCCCGCTTTTCCGATCAATTCCATCGTCCGGCCCAGTTCCGGTTCGCAATCCAGGCCCATGGATTCCAACTGGCTGAAATCCGCCAGCAAACGAAAGCCCGCCGATAACTCCTCGAGTTGCACCGTCAGGTCCTCCCGGTTGCGCGGAAATTCCTCCGGTCGCACCCTTCCGATGTAGCTGACACACAGCAGCTGCCTGATCTTGTTTGATGTCACCAGCAACACGCCCATCACTTTAGCTGGCAGGAAATGGGAATACGAGCGAATAACCACCCCGCACCGCCGGCGCGCCGCCGCAAGGAACAATTGCGGTTGATTTTTTCCACCGAGCCGCGGTTGCCGGCCGGGTGTGATTTCCTCTCCCGGTTTTAAACCGATTCATTTTTTACCGCTGTCATGGCGCGGTACGTCACGGCCACCTGCCAGTCGGCGTAATCGGGCCGGAACGCCTTCATCGCGCTGACCATCTGTTGCCGGAACATGGTTTCAATCAGGTTCCCCTGTCCGGGCCAGATTTTGAAGTGGACCCGCAGGAAGCTCCAGCCGCCGCCTTCTGCTGTCTCCACGCCGCCCCACGACGGTTCGCTTAAAATAATCGCACCGAATTGCCGCCACATTCCCCGGGCGACGTTCTCGACCGCCTGGACAGCTTTGGGCCGGTCAACGCCGTCAGGAATCTGGATGTCGGCATAGGCAAAGACGCCGCCGTGGGGAAACCGGCTGACGTTGGCTATGGTACGATTGGGGATGAACACCACCTGATTGTAGAAATTGCGGAGTACGGTAAAGCGCAGGCCGATTTCCTCCACCCGGCCGATGACGGACGTCACGCCGAAGATTTCCACCAGGTCTCCAATGTCCATCGCATCGGAAAAAATCAGGGTCAGACCGATTACCACGTCCTGCACGAGGCCTTGCGAACCGAAGCTGATCGCCAGGCCGAGCACCGTCGCGCTGCCCAGATAGATCGTCAGGTTGACGCCGAACTCCTGCAGGATTAATCCCAGCGCGAAAAAGTAGATGACGAAGGTGACGCCGCTGACAATCAGCCGGGTGAGCGTGACAAATTTCGGCTGTTGCGTTACGAAGCCGAGCGGATTTTTTTGCGCCTGGCTTTGGTTGATGAACCATTCGCTGAGGTGCCGGGTGATTTTGACCACCACATGCACGAGAATGGCCACAGCGGCAATGAGCAGGATGCGCGTTAACGTGGAGGATTCCTGATGCGCGTAGTAATAGTAAAGGCGCCCCACGACGGTGTTGGTGGCCAACTCACTTGGTGCGGGCGGCAGGTTGGTTGTAATCATCAAAATTTCTTAGGCAAATGCAGCCGGCATTCCCGCGGCTGTGGAGGGAAAGACCGGGCGGAAAGGGATTAAACACCGGTTTCCGGGCCGGCGCAAGTGGCGGGAACACCGCGAATTTGCCGACCATCCCGCGAAATGGGAGTTGAAGGCGCGGAAGCCGGGCTGAAAGGCGAATCCGGAGGGTGCTGCTTCACCAGTCCGGGATGAAGGGAATCGGTTCCAATCTTCCCGCTAACCCCCCGCCGTTATCCGGAGAAGCAATTCATTCAATTGCTTCAGGGAAGCCGGCTTGTTGACGACGGCATCCACCGATGCGGAGGGTACCTCGGTTTCTTTTGGGGTCCCGGCTGCGCCGGAGAGCAGAATAACGGGTGTTTTCGGAGATTCGGTTTTGATTGCCTGAGCCACCTGATAGCCATTGATGTCCGGCATGCTCAGGTCGGTGATAACCGCATCGTAAGGCTCGCTTTTCAGGATGGCGGTGCAGAAAACTTCTATGCCGCGCTTTCCGCCGGAGGCCCCCTTTACCTGGTGACCCAGATGACCGAGACAAACTTGCATGGTTTCCAGAATCTGCTCGTCATCGTCAATGCACAATAACCGCAATGAACGATTGACCGGGTGCGGGGCCGGGCCACCGCCCGCCGGACTGACGGATGACACCCCGGGTTGGGAGCGGCCCTCCGCGTTGGGCGGATTCTGGCGTGTTAATTCCGGATGCAGACTTTCGGGAAACGTATTCATATTAAAAAAAGTTTGGCCGCTTCACGGTGCGGTCGTGAACCCGTAATCGCGCTGACGAGATGACCCGTCGCACTTTATTAGTTTGTATGCAAATCCCCACATACGCAATTTTACCATAATCATAACCTTTCAGCCTGAAAATCGTATGCCGTCAATCACACGATTGTGTGGCCAAGCCATATAAGTCATTTAACATAAACGAGCTAAAACTTTGTAAATAAGGGATGATTAGGTGTGTTTTTGGGGTCAAATGGACGCACTGAGGGGTGGAATACGAGGTGATACCCGAGTCTGCCCGTAGGTTTTTGTCAATTCCGCAATCCATCTCGGAAGGATCCTGTGTTTGAATATTTTCCGACACCCGGTTCAACAATGGAAGCGTCTGGTCATCCCCGGTCAAAGGTGGCAGGCCTGGACGTATCCGGCCATCGCGTTCATTCCTTCGCCCGGTCTGACCCTTAATTTCTGCCTACACGGCCCGGAATTGCTCGAACGCCGGATATTGCGCCCGGAGAACATCAGCCCCCATAAAAATCATCAAGCTGCTGACGAAGCTGCTTTATCTCTCTGCGCTGGTGTTGCCGGGGTTGGATTACCGGTTTGGATGGTCGCACGCGTTTTGCGGGCCGGTGCCGGCGTGGTAAACGATGCCCGCCCGAAATCGCCGCCGATACCCCGCACTGAGCCCACCGAACAGTTTTCTTGGCAACGACGTTTGTTGCGTTGTAGCATTTGCACCCATGCGCTGTCTCCTGACCCTGATGCTGTGCGCCGTTTCATTTCTGCTCCCGGCGCAGTCAACCAATGTGCCGGCCTGGGCGCAGCCGGGGTCCGCCGCACACGTCCAGGTCGCACCACCGGCGGACTTTCACCGGCCCGGCAGGAACTTCGATACGCCCGTTGGCATCTTTGACGGCCAGTCGGACATCGGCAGTGCGGTGATGCCGGGCAGCGCCCGATACGACGCCGTCACGAAGCAGTACACCATCAATTCCGCCGGCTACAACGTCTGGTACACGCGCGATGAGTTCCGTTTTCTTTGGAAAAGGATGTCCGGCGACGTTTCCCTCGCGGCCGACATCACCTTCCCGGATCCGAACGGTTACGGCGATCGGAAGGCCATCCTCGTCATCCGCCAGGACCTCGATGACGATTCGGCAGAGGCTTTTGTTGCGCTTCACGGTGCCGGCATGATTCAACTGGCACAGCGCCCGGAGAAAGATGTCCGCATCAACGACATGGAATATCGCATTGGCAGCCGCGGTGGTCTGCCCGGCGGCAAAACGCCCGACGACCTGGTCACCGCCAAAGCGAAACGTCTGGGCATCGAAAAACGCGGCGACGCCTTTGCCCTTTTCGTCAGCCTGGCCGGCGAACCCATGCACCAGTTCGGCCCGCCCATCCATTTGCGCCTCGACGAACCTTTCTACGTGGGCATCGGCTTCTGTTCGCATCTGCCGGACAAGTCCGACGCGGCGGTGTTTACCGATGTGGTTTTCAAGAACTCCGCCGGAAAGGTCCGCTAGCATCAACGTGACCGGCTGGTCCGGTCGCGTCACCGCTCGAATTCCCGTTGGTTCCCGGTGAACCGGTGCGGCCGTTTTATGCATCAGAAAAAATGATGCCAAACTTTATTGACCTTCTTCGCGCCATCGCGGAATCTTGACTGCCGATCAAATGAACACGGTCCATACTTTGCAGGCTTGTACCCGGGCGTTTGCCAAAGATCATTCGCTGAAAAGCTGGTGGTGTATCGTTTCCACGGCCTTTTTCCTGGCGGCGGCCTGCGCGGGGACTTATCCGGGCCTGCCGCTGGTGGTGCGCCTGGTTTGCAGCGGGCTGATGGGGTTGTTGCTGGTCCGGCTGTTTGTGATTTATCACGACCAGCAGCACCGCGCCATCCTGCCCAAGTCGCGTCTCGCGGAATTTTTCATGCGGCTCTTCGGCATCTGGGCGTTGACTCCCAGCAGCATCTGGCGCCATACGCACGACCATCACCACGCGCACAATTCCCGCCTGCGCACCGCCAACATCGGTTCTTTTCCCATCATGACGCGGGAGCAATACCAAAAATCCTCCACCGGCATCCGTTTCGTCTACCTCTTCATGCGCCATCCGCTCATGATGCTGTTCGGCTATTTTTTTGTCTTTTTGTTCGGCATGGTCATACTCCCCTTTTTCCAGTCACCGCGCAAACATTACGACTGCCTGCTCGCCTTTCTGCTGCACCTCGCGTTCGCCGTGATGCTGGTGGTGATGTTTGGCTGGCTTGCGCTGATCCTCACTCTCGTCCTGCCGATGTTTATCGCCAGTGCCCTGGGCGCCTACCTGTTTTATGTGCAACACAATTTTCCCGGGGTCACCTTCAACGACCAGGCCGGGTGGACTTTTGAAAAGGCTGCGCTCGAATCCTCCAGCCACCTCAAGACCGGCCCGCTCATGAGCTGGTTCACCGCCAACATCGGCTATCACCACATCCACCATCTCAACCACCGCATCCCGTTCTACCGCCTGCCCGAAATCTACCGCGCCATTCCCGAGCTGCAGAAAGCCAAGACCACGTCCCTGCATCCCCGCGACATCTTCCGCTGCCTGCGCCTGAAGGTGTGGTGCGTGGAGACCCAGCGCATGGTGGGTGTCCGGGGTCTCTAACCATTCAGGGTTGTCCGCCGACCAGGCCCGCTTCGTCGCCCATTTCCGGCAGACCCTTGCCCCGTCCGTGATCCAGGTTGATGAACTGATCCGTCTGGGGGATATGACAGACAATGTTGAATTTGCCAATGGCCTCGCGCCGGGCAACCTGAAGGGCCGCTTTTGTTGCCGGAAAAGTCTTGCCGTCGGACGGATTTTTCGTCCACAGGCCCGCCTCCGTCAGATATTCGAGCGTGTCTCCGTTTTCAATGAGTATGTTCATGGGCGCACAGCCTAGCAGATTGCCGTACACAACCACGACAAATCGCAAAGACATTTTTCGGTCTTCTACCAGACGGTCGTCTCGAAAGCACCAAGGTCGGGTGCCGGGCCGTTGAACGGGTTGCCCAGATTGGCGCCCTTGTCCACCAGCCGGCCCGCGGGGACCGGGCGCAACATGGGTGTTTCCGGCAAACCGCCGTCGTCACGGCGCGGTCCCATGGCCCACGTGTAATCGGTGCTCAGGAAGTCGTTGGTGTTCACATCCGGCAGCACTTGCCAGGTGTTGGACCATTGGATGGCGGGATAGGCGGTTGTGCCGGTGATGGCGACAGCACCGATGGCGACGTTGTTGCGCACCACATGGCTGCTTTGGAGGGTTCCGTATTGGGAACCCAGATGGTTCAGGTTGATGGCGCCGCTGCCGTTGTTCCAGACCGTGTTTTGGTCCACCGTCTGGCCTGCGGCGTTGTTGTTCTGGTCAACGCCCCATGCGGAATTGCCAAAGGACAGGCAATTCACCAGACGGTGCGGAGTGGCCGTGCCATTGCCGCCGAGCTTGAAGCCGTTGCCATTGCCATTGAACTGCGTATTGTTGGGGTCCCAGACGTTCGTGGCCGCGCGAAACGCCCAGCAATTGGTGATGAGCACGGGTTGGGTGCCCATCCATAAATCCCAGTTGTCGTCGGAATTTTCCCACGCGCGACAACCGCTGAACACGTTGCCGGGGCCGAGACTCCATTTGGCGGTAAACCCATCGGCGTTGCCCCCCACGGGGGCATCGTAACTGCGGACGGAATCGCAGTTCAGGAACAGGTTGCTGCTGGGCGTGGCCGTTCCACCATTGCCGCCGGTGATATGAAAGCCGGTGTTGCGGGCGCCCAGGCTGACGCACAGTTCCACAATGTTGTTGCTGCCGGAGATCACGATGGAATTATGGCCGGCATTGGTGATAACCAGGCCATGAAGTTGATAGTAATTGCCGCTGATGGAAATGCCGTCGGTCCCCGTACCTTCGCCGGAACAATCCAGCACCGGCGTTTCGCCCGGATAAGCCCGGATGCGAATGGGTTGGGTGGCGGTGGCAATCTTCGTCAGCGAAATCTTTGAGGCCACGGCATAGGTGCCGCCCCGCAGGTACACGAGGTTGCCGGCCACGGCCAGACCGGCGGCCTTGCCCAGGGTGGCCAATGGCTGGGCGATGTTGGTGCCCGGATTGCTGTCGCTGCCGTTGGTGGCCACGTAATACTTCGCCGTCTCCGCACCGCCCTCAATCAGTTGCACCCCGGGACGGACGAACCAGGCATTGGTGCCCGGCATTTGGGTGTTGAACACTTCCCGGATGGAACCGGCCGGGTCGGACGATTGGGAATTGGTAACGGTCCGCAACCACCACGGGCGAAACCAGCTTTCCAGGTCGGCCGACAGGTAGAGATCAATCTGTGCGCCGGGCTGGTGCCCTTCCCGTTCCAGAATTTCCACGGCGAATGTGCCATTCGTTCCATTCGGGCTGCCCGAGACCGGCTGCACTGCGCCGACAATGCCGCCCGGCGCCCGTGGATCGGTGCCAAAGGCGAACTCAATGACGTTTGGTTCTCCGTCCAGATCCGGATCGCTGAGCGGACCACTCTGGGCCGGAATATCGCTGAAGCGGGCGGCAGCCCAGTTGGTGTAATATTCGCCGCCACTCAGGGGTAGTTGCGCGAGTGCCAGTGTGCCAACAACCAGACCGCACGCTGGAAAGCGGATAAGGATTGCCTTCATCAGATGTCCCGGTTTTGCACGCCGCGCTTTCGTTCAAAGCCGGTCTATCGTGCTGCTTCCATACTAATATACCGGAACACGACCAGTCTGGCGACGGATTCTGACCTGCAATTTCTGCGTAATCCTGTGAGAAAATTGCACTTCCCGCTTAATGCCCGGCCACCCGGACTTACAGCATTCGAAAGGTGCGGCCTGCCGTCCCGGCGAGCCGCACAGGAATTCGAACTTCGAATGTGATTGGAAAATCACAGCGGCAAACTCTCGGCATATCCGATCACCCGCATCGCCACCGTGGATTGATTTTCCCGATGTAGCCAATAAAATAATTAATTAACGCATGGCTCAAGTATCAGATACCATTACGCCATGAAGAGACAACCCAATCAATCAAACCCCAAACTTCAAAGTGCCCTGACCCGTTTCGTTGGGCTGTGCCTGCTTCCCGTCTGCCTGATACTGGCCGGGACCGGATGCAAGAAGGAAGCTACCGGCAGCGCCCGCCTCGAGCCCACGGGGGTTTATACCCTGGTCAGCGTGGATGGGAAAAGCCTCCCTTGCAGTCTGCTCCATGAAGGGGCGTCGCCGACCGTCAAATCCGGAACCTTTACCATCACGGCTGACGGCAATTGCCGCAGTCAAATCACCTTCTCCCTGCCGGACCGCGGAGACCTGAGCCGCGAGGTGAAAGCCAGCTACACGCGCCGGGGAGCGGAACTCACCATGCAGTGGGAAGGAGCGGGTGTGACGATGGGCAACGTTGATGGAAACACATTCACAATGACCAATGAGGGGATTGCCTTTGTCTATCGGAAGTAAATGCAGGGTATCGCCCGGGAAGCGCCGCCTGACCGGTGCCAAAACAGTGAAGTGACGAAGCGCTCCCCCCATTTGGCGTCAACCGGCGGACGCCGGAACATGTGCGCAGAAATAATTCCGGGTCACGCCTTGTCGCGTCGAGGCGGTGGGAAGGTTGAAAGAGGCCTGGAATGGCCGCGAAATTCAGCGGATGTTCTGCTTGAAAAGCAGCAGCAACTTTTTGCACGTGGGAATATCCTTTGCCAGCAACTCCCCGTTCAGCGGCGTGTTCAAAAACTCGCTGTAACCGGGCAGGCGCCGCAGTTCCGGCGAGTCCAGGTCCCGGAAGGCCATGGCCGAATTTGGAAAATTCCGCTTCTCCAGCGGCCCTTGGATCAGCCGGATGAGATGATGATGGCGCGGGTCGCGGCTTATTTTTTCGAAAAGTTCCGTCAGCGCCGTCTTCTCGCCTTCCAGCGCCTGTATGAAGGCGCCACTTTGATAGAGCAACAATCCCGTGATGCCGGCCCGGGTATTCCGCCGGACGCTGCCCTTCAGCAAATCTGTCAATTCGCTCCTGCTGAAAGGCTCCGTGGCAGTACTCGTATAGACCATCTGGTATAACGACCCCATAGTGTGAGACTTAGCTTAACGTCATCCCTGCTTCAAATATAGCAAATAAAATCCTCCGACAATCGTTTCAACGCGAGGTCCCAAAAAGCAACGGTGTTAATGGGGGGGGCGCTGCTGCCTTGGTGACCAAAACCGGGAAGCGACAAAACGCTTCCCTTCCTGCGGCCTCCAGTTTGCAGCTGAAGCGCGCGCGCCGACAGTGGTTGCTATGCCGGCAGGGACATCGTGCGGCGATGCCCTCGTTGTCTCATTGCGTTTTCACACGGAAGAACTGGGTCGGCGGATTTGTCGTCGGGAATTTGAATTGCATTACCGAACCGTCGCCCACCAGATTCGTGACATTGATCCAGGTGCCAGTGGCCAGATTTATTCGCGACTGGACGATGTGGGTGTATCCGGCGATGGTCTTGAAAGTGAATTGGACATTGCCGCTGACGCGTCCTTGATTGGTGATCACCACTGGCGGCGCGATTACAAAGTAGTCAAAGGCTTGGGAAACCAGGGTCACGGTGGTGGCCCAGGAGTGGATCGGATTGGACGAGGCGTCCATCGGGGTGGTGAACGTGGCGCCGCCAAAGCCATTGGAGTTGTAACCCACGTCGAAACGGTTGGTTCCGTAACCCAGCCCCGGAGCGGACGTCCAGTTGGTGGCGGTGATGGGCAGGGCCGCCACAGGTCCACTCAACAGGTCAACCTGTAGCGTGGAAAAGTTCGAAGGGCCGCTCCAGTAATAGACCGGATTGGTGGAAATGACGGTCGTCCAATTGGTCGGCGTGAAGACCTTGACGGCCGGGAGGATATTGGTGTCCAGGCCGGCCACCGCCACCTGGAACGTGTACACTTCCTGCGTCGGACTGCCCTGGTTGACGTAAAGCGTCCAAAAACCATTGGTGAATTCATCGATGACCTGGTTCAAAGAGGACAGAATCGCACCGCCGCCGTCGCCGCCCCCGGGATAGACTTCGGTGTTAAAATAATTGTGAGGTGAATGCACGCTGTTCGTGGTGCCGGGCGCCGGACTCACGGAATTGAAAGAAACGGAACCGCCGTAAATTTCACCCAAATCCGGGTCCTGCGACCGGATGAAAAGGAACTTGAGGCTGGCGTCCACGGGATAGGGAGCATTGGTGACGCCGCCCTGCGTCGGCGTCACGCTGACGTCATCCAGAGCCAGGTAGCTCGGGCTGTCTTGTCCTCCAAATTGGAGAAGGGAGTTGGTTCCCGTTGCCGTGACCACGAATTGAATATTGGTCCAGCCGAGGGCTGGAATATTGGTTTCATCAAACAGGATGGTTCCGTTCCACGACGCCTGAAACTCATTGGGAGTCCCTCCATCCGGGCTGTTCAGCCAAAATGAAAGCAAATAGCTTGTGCCAGGAGCGGTTGGCAGGTTTTGAGAAATATAATCAAGTTCCCCGACCGCTCCGAAAGCTGCTTCATAGGTTCCCGAGTGCGGCGTGATGCCTGAATTGGAACCATCGTCCACAAAATTGCCGCCTCCCGTCACGGGCCAATCAGTAAAATCCCCTGTTTCAAACCCGCCATTCGATACCAACTCGACTTGACCTTGGGTATCCGGGACGGTCGTTCCGGGATGGCCGTATAAATAAGTCACTTCGTCCGCAGAGAGCACACCGGAATAGAATTCAATGTCGTCCAACTCCCCTGCGAACGGCTGGCCACCATTAAGTCCTATGTCGAGTTCGCTGGCGTCGCCCAGATAATCGGTGGCGCCAAAGTCGGAAGCATCCAACCCTCCGTTAACATAGATTTTTTTCTCGCCGGTTTGCTGGTTGCGGGTGACCACCACATGTACGTATTGGCCTGTATTGATGCTGGTCGAGGAATACAGCGTATCCTGAGAAGCGCCGCCGGTATAGAAGGCGAGCTTGCTGCCGGTCAGGCCCATGGGCACTACGGTATTTTGTCCACCGTTCAACGCCGAAACAATCCCGGCGGCCGAATAGATGCTGTCGTTATCATTCCCATGGACTTCGGATGTCTTGATCCATAATGAAACCGAAAAGCTGCCGGCCAGGGTGGCCAGCAAGTTGGTCGGCGGGTAAAGCCAGCCGTCGCCCGGAGCGCCGAACG
This sequence comes from Candidatus Acidiferrales bacterium, assembly GCA_035499615.1. Lineage (GTDB taxonomy): Bacteria > Verrucomicrobiota > Verrucomicrobiia > Limisphaerales > UBA11358 > UBA11358. The sequence goes on from DATJYM010000282.1 coordinate 22,585, forward strand.
CGTACGACCCGGCGGCCGCGTCGTTGGTGATATACGGTGATGTCGAATAATTGCCATAGCTGCCGATGTTGTTGCCGTGACCGGAAAAATCGTGGGTAAAAAGGCTCCCGTCCTCGAAAGAATAATAAGCGACATTGGTGTGGCCACCGGAGCCGAAAACCGGCGACGAACCAACTATGAAGGAGACATCATAGCTGTTGCCGTAGGCAAAATGCGCCTCAAGCGTTGCCGTGGAAACCCACGCTGAAATCGCATGGCCGGAGGTGTTCGTCGGCTGATTCGCCGTGACGAACGCGGTGACATTGCTTTGGTAGGTCACGGTGAACTGGTTGGTTCCGTCCGGCAGCACCACCCCCGGCGTCCAGGAAGTCGCGCCCGGGGGCAGACTGTCAGAGGCTTCCACGTAGTAATCTCCATTCGTATCAATAAACGCATCCTGAACCAGGAGGGTTCCCGCCCAGTCGGTCGTCGGTCCCGTCCATTGCATCAACGGCTGGTTCGGGACGTTCATCTGGCCGCTGGTTGGGAACACCGACTGCGGTGGCGCGCCGAAGCTGTTGCTCGTCACGCCCGCGACCGTCACGGAAAAGGAATAAACGTTCGTGGTGGGATTCATCACGGTGATGGTCCACAGCCCATTGGTGATGCCGTACAGAAAGGAATTAAAATCTCCGTAGTAATTTCCGCCGCCGCCGGTGAAATTAAGGGTGCCGTTGGTTGCCTGATACTGAAGCTGGGAACCATTGGTCGGGTTTTGCGGCGAAGCAATTTGATAAATGCCGTCCGGAAAATTCGGCAGATTCGTATCGGCGCTTAGATAGGGGTAAAAGTAATAACCAAAGTTGTCGTGATACAGGTGGATGTCCACCGCTAAACCGGCGCGCGCCATCGGCGCAGTTAGACAACACGCCGCGAATACGCCTAACACAAGCTGGAACAGACCGCCGCGATGGGGAAATTTTTTGGGTTTCATAACAGGTCAAGGGCAGATTCTCTCCGTAGCCAAACAGACATCTGATTTTCTTAAGGTTTCCTTTCTGACGAACGACTCCGGCCGCATATTAGTATTGCCAGTCAGTAAGTTCAAGTAAAAACGGGTCATGGCAGGCCAAAAGTTGTTGGGAGACCACAGTCAACTGCATTGCCAGTACGAAAATTTAGCAATCCATCGGAACTACCCGCTCTTACGCAGTGTTTTAAGAGATACTGGCCGGGGCCTGAACGAATGGTCCGAACCGAACCACATCACTGCTCGCTGGCCGCTTGACAAATCACCTGTTGTTGGCATTTTTTCGGCCATGACCAACCATTCCTTGTTTTTCCGCTGCTCAGTTTTGTTCACCGTCGCGCTTCTGGCTTTTGGCCTCGTCACCCGCGCGCAAGCCCAACCCGCCAACTCCGTGGCGTTGCTGAATGACGCTTACGCGACGCTGGCCCAGGCCAAACACGATTATAAAGGCCATCGGGTCAAGGCGATGAAACAAATTGAACTGGCCCTCGGCGAGGTTGGAGCCAAGGTCACCAGCGCCGGCAAAAACCACGAGCCGCAAGGTACCTCCGATGCTCAATTGCGCGCCGCGGAAAGCTTGATCCAACAAGCGACGGCCGGTCTGTCCGGCAAGGCGCTCAAGCATGCGGACGCCGCCATCAAACAGCTCAACGAGGGGTTGTCCATACGTTAAACCCGACAACGTAAAATCCGTGCGGTATTATTTGGAGGGCGTTGTTTCCACAATGCCGGAAAGTCGCGAGGGCCGATCCCACGGTGCCGGAGGTCTCCCGGCAGGCAGATGTTAACCAACGGTACCCAAAGACACGCAAAATTCAAAGCTGTCGGTAGGGGGCGCGGAACTTCACAGATTTGTTGCGCTACAGCTTCGCCCGAACCCGGAGGAAGGCGGAAAGAGCAAAAATGGAAGACAGGATTTCCCGGTCGGGTGACAATAGTGAATGGTAGCGACAAAAAGCGCGACGAGGACCGATTCGTTGCCCTTCGGGTGGATGGAAACTGATTGACTTATTTACTCCGGTTTGCTATACCCTTCGGGCGTCAAAGAGAGGTACGCCTTATGTCTTACATTAGTCCAATGCCAAACCGGACGCAGCGACGGTTTTCGCCCGAATTCTACTGCTTTTTTGCCAGTGCCAACCGCTTGCCGGTTCGCCTGAACCGGGCCGCTTTCCTGCGCCGTCCATTCAACTCCCGAACCTAAAACAAGGATGTCTATGAAAACCTGCAATCAGACCAAATCGGCTTCGTGTTCCGTCGCCGGGTCGATCCGGCTCAACCTCGGAACCTCATCGGGTACGCGGTACGCTACCCGGGCCATTCCCGTCAGAAAAAATGGCGCCATCACCGTCGTTCTGGGACTCGTGCTCGGCACCACGTGGCTGGCCCTCGGCCAGTATGATCCATCCACGCAGTTCTCTCCCGTCGTTAATCCCAACAGCGTCTGGACCTACGGCTTTGAAACGGTTCCCCTCGGTTCCCCTTTTAATCTGTTGACCGCTCCCGTTCCCATCGCGTCCGTGCCTGGTCCGGCCATTGATTCCTGGCAGTCCCCGCCGTTAGGCAATTTTCTTGGAGTTTTCCACAACGGAACACCTCTGAACCAGATCGTCACCACCAGCGGAACGGAAGTCTCGCAATTTGATCCGGGTATGCTGGCCCTGAACGCCGGGCCCAATGACGAATACGCCATGGTCCAATTCAGCGCTCCGGTAAACGGGATCTACACGTTCCAGGGGACCTTCGAAGGCATCGATACCGCCGGCACCGTGAGCACCGTGTATCTTTTGAAGAATAACGCGGTGGTCGCCGCCGGCAACGTTCTGGGTTTCGGGCCCTCCAGCGATGTTCCGCTGTCCTCCGGCCCGTTTTTGCTGAATGCAGGCGATACCCTGACTTATGCGGTCGGGGGGTTGACGGCGAACAGTATGACGGCGCTGATTGGAGCCCAGGTTGCCGCCGTCCCGGAACCGTCGCCGTATGCGTTGCTGGGCTTCGCCCTGGTCCCGCTCGCTCTCCGTCGCGGCCTGGCCCGCAAACGCGAGGGCGCGGAGGCTTGATCGCGAGCCCGCGGCCCATTCGAGACGAGCGAGCGTCTTCACCGGGAGGGCATGGCGTCGTCACTGCCCGGAACCGGGGTAAGCGGTCCCGCGCTGCGGGACTTCCCTCCGCATCACGCCCGACGCCACGCCGGCTGATCTGACATGGCTCGTGTAACCGAATCGTAACAAATGCATTCTTGTCGAGACGGTTTCGCCTTTGCGAGATTTTCCACGATGAGTGGACGCCAACTTGACTTGAGCGCGCTGCCCGCCGCATGAAAAAATTATTAACCATAGCCCTGACCCTGGTGTGCATCGTGTTGGTCGTCGCCCTGGTCGTGATGAAACGGAGCGATGAGGCACAGCATCAAAGTGACACCGATGCGTTCGCTGGTTGCTCGAATCAGTTGGTGTTGGCGCAGGCTCAAATCACCGGTTGTAATGAAATAATACTGGCAATATCCAACCGCCTCGACGAAAGCCTTTCCGCGTCGCTGGCGCTTTCCAACCGGCTGGTCGATGCCCAATCTGCCGTTATTCTCTATAGCAACCAGATCGCCAGCCTGAACCAGCAGGTCGCGGACGTTCAATCGCAAAATCAGACCTTGGACCGGCGCGTCACGGATTTGACCAACCAGCTGGCCGGTCTCACGGGGCAAATCGCTTTGACCCGAAGCAATCTGAATCAGGCCAGCAAAGACTATGCGCTCCTGGAAAATCGTTTGCGGCGGGACGTGGCCGAGCGGGTCGTCGTGGAACGAAAATTTAACAATCCTGCCGAACTGCAGGCCCAACTGAAGTATTTAAAAGAGAATCCCGCCGACGTGATTTCCGCCGACGGTATCTATGCCGGTCTGGACGTCGAGGTGAAATCCAATGCCTTCCACGTCATCTCCCCGAACTGATTCGGCTCTCCGCCTTCCCCACGAAGCTCCGGGCCAGTGCCGGAGGTGCGACGAACGGGTGTGGGTTCGCACGTGACAATTCCGAGGGGTCGGTTATCTTATCGACCCATGAAAAAACATGGCGATGCGAAGATTGAAGTCACCAGGGACGGCCCGTATCTCGTCAGCGGCCAACTGCCCCTGAGCGAGCAATGGATCGTCACCAATGCCGAGGGGGATTCACTCGATTACCGGGAAGGAAAGAGATTTCCGGTGGAGGCGCAATATGCCCTCTGCCGCTGCGGCCATTCCGCCAACAAACCCTTCTGCGACGGCACGCATGCCAAGGTCCGATTCGACGGCACGGAAACGGCCGGCCCTGAACCTTACCTGCAGCAGGCCGAAACCATTGAAGGCCCCACGATGCGGCTCACCGATCAGGAGAACCTGTGCGCGTTTGCCCGTTTCTGCGACCCGAAAGGCCGGGTTTGGAATCTGGTCCTGCAGGAGAATCCCGAAGCCCAACGATTGGTAAAACACGAAGCCGGCCACTGTCCCGCCGGCCGGCTTGTGGCGTGGGACAAGAAAACCGGCCAACCCATTGAACCGAAGTTCGAACCATCGCTCGGACTGATTGAAGACACGGAGAAGAAAGTCAGCGGCCCGATTTGGGTGCGCGGCGGCATTCCGGTGGTTTCCGCCGACGGCAAAACTTATGAGATTCGGAACCGGCTGACCTTGTGCCGCTGCGGCAAGTCGGACAACAAGCCGTTCTGCAACGGGGCGCACGCGGGCTGAACCTGAAGTTGTGGGTTTGGCGCTGGAATGGCCAAAGCGCGTCCGGAGGGTCGGCCCGGAGGAATTTTCCTTGATGGTGCTGATACCATTCTCATCAGCCTGCTCGCGAGGCCGTATATCGGAGTGGCCTCCGGTTCATAGCCGAAATATTTTAACCTGATGTCAGGCGCGGAAACGGATGCGTGCAAAAGATGTTGGACGCCAATGCGCAAATTTCGCCTTTGGACCGGGTGAGCCAAATGACTCAAACTCTGATGGGCCTGACCCCTTCAGTATCAAGGGAGTGCTCCCGGCGCAAGCGGACTGCTTTGAAAAATGTCCGTTGACCTCCACGGCGGATTACGCGTTAATGCCGACAGGATGTATCTGACTATTTGTATCCTGGCCGGGGCTTTTCTGGCTTATATGGTCGTTCTCCTTCAACGGCAAGGTCGGCCGGACCAGGTGGACCCGGCCTTGTTGCGCCAGTTTCGCCGCGACGACGCCTGGTTAATTCTCATCGGTGCCCTGGTGGGCTTCGTCTTTTATTTCTTTCTGTTCGTAAAGGGCCAATCGGATTATTAGACCAGACTGGCAATTGCTTCCATCGTCCGGCAGTGACTCAGTTTGGTTTGATTATTTTAGGATTCTGAATGCTCAAAGCCTGGTGCATGATGGCATCGTTATTTTTAGCCCGGGTATCGCTGTCCAGTGTCATGGCTTGATAAAAAGCCATGCTTCCGGTCACGCCTTCAACTTGCCGGTCGCTCAAATACGGGCTTCCATACAACTGGTATCCTTCGTCAATCAGGCTGTTAACCGCCCCGTCCAATTCCATTGCCGTCGCGCCGCTCACCGTACGATATAAAACGATTTTCATGGGTCCAGTTTAACCGGTTCGCAGTTTCTTCCAAAGTCCAAACCTGATCCGCCATCCGTGCTCCCATCGCCGGCGTCACCCTCCTGGCGGTCTCCTTTCACCGCGCCCGGGATGAATCCGCAGCCGCGTCAACGCCGCACCCACAACAGAATCAGCAAAT
>DATJYM010000283.1:0-13533 GCA_035499615.1 Candidatus Acidiferrales bacterium
ATACGCAGAGGCACGCCACCGTCAGCGACGGCTGGATGCGCCACATGAAAATCGCGTAGGCGGCCAGCGTCAGAATCATCGTCGCCCCCTGCAGCAATACGCCGTCCACGAACAATCGCGTGTTCTGCACGTCGCCAGTCACCCGGTTAAAAATCGAATTCGAACCGTGCAGATCGAAGAAGCTGAAACTCAGCCGCTGCAGTTTGGCGTAAATTTGCGCGCGCAATTCCGGCACGATTTCGCCCTGCGTCAGCCGCGCGGTAATCATGTTGTAGGCGTAGGTAAGCCCCGCGCGCAACACCGCCTGCGCCACGATGGCCAGCGCCAGGGCCGTCACAATCTCCAGTGCCGACCACCCCGCAGGTGGATGCCAGCCGAACGGATACGCCGGTGGCGGCAGCGACGGGTCGAGGGCATACCGGATCACATCAATCACCACGCCCAACAACTTGAGCCCCGCAATGCCGAGCAACAACAACAACACGCTCAACACCAGCGACCACAGACAATCCCGGCGGAATCGCCATGCCAACGCCAACAGCCGGCGAACGAGCTCCCGCGTGGGGTATCGTTCGTCGGCGGACACTGAATTGGCTATTTCGGGCGTTTTCAGACCTCGTAGCATGCCGCAGCCGGCGCCTGTAATCGATTCAAAAACGAGTGGAGAAACCACCAAGACGCAGAGGTCGCCAGGAATTCTAAACGCAGAGACGCTGGGGCGCAGAGAAAAACCAAGATGGAATTTACCGAATCAACCAAATTAGAAAACACCAGCGAAGCAGAAGATAATTCTGAGAATTCTGTTAATTCTTTCTCAAACGTCTGCGTCTCCGCGCCTCGGCGATGAATCGTTCCTCACTGCCCCTGTACCCGGAAAAATTCCGCCGCGCCCGTCAGCGGCAACCACACGTTTTGCGCATTCGTTGTCAACACGTTGTTCCAAACCCCCGCCGGCAGTGCACTCGCTTCCTGCACCACGAACGGCGCCGTGCCGCCCGTCCAGCTGAGATTCACATTCGTTCCCGTCATCGTGATGGACAGGTTAATGGCGGCGGTTGCGGTAAAAACCGCCGCGTCGTAGGCGACGGCGTGCACACCGTCGTCGGCGCTCAATTCCAGGGTGTAAACACCGGGCGCGCTGAACGTCGCGGTCGTGTTGGTTTGCGCCGCGTTGCCGAATGTCACAGTGCCCGGCCCGGAATACAGCTTCCACAGCATCACCGGCGGTGCACTGCTGTAAGTCACCACGCCCGACAAAGTCACGGGCGCGCCCACCGGCACCGTCCGGTCTGGCCCGGCATTCGCCGTCGGCGCACCCGGCGACCGCGGTCCTTCGTTCGGTCCCGTGGTCTGGATGACCTCGAAATTCGTGGCGCTGATGCTGGTCAAATCGTTGAAACAATTCGGCGGCCAGCGATCGTCCGGCGTCACCGAAATTGAAAAATAATTTCCATTGTCCGCCACCATTGCGCCGTATTTCTTCAATCCGGCCAGCACCGCCTTTTCCTCCTTCGTCCAGCCCGACGGGACAACAAACGACGATTTCAACCGCAACCGTTGGCCCATGGCTGGGTAATTCCCGCTCGTGATGCTGCTCGCATAATGCGTGGCCGGATAAATGTAGGCCCTGAGCGATTTGGCCACCACCAGCCGGCAGGCGTGTTCGATCATACCGCGCTCGGCCTCGTCGTAACGCACCAGTGCCGGGAACATCGGAAACCCGGCCGCATCCCCCGAAGTCAGTCCCGCCGGCCGCAGACCGTTGGTGTTCAGGTTGAAGATCGCGCCATTGCCCGCCTGCCAATTGGTCCCTCCCAGCAACTGCGCCTGCCAGGTTTCAAAAATAAAACCCACGCCCGGCTGGACGACGATGGAATGCCGGTCCCCGCCCGAGTTGGTCTGCCATTGATACAAGGTCTGGCCACTGGTCCCCACCGGCCACGACTCAATCGGCAAGTTCGTCGGTATCGGGTACAGGCCGTAAGGATAAGTCCCGCCGTTCAGGTCCGAATCATCGGGATAAGTCACGAACTGGATCGGCACGAGCGGCTGATTGTCCGGCACCAACACATAATTCATTTCAAATTCCGGGGTCAGGACCGCCCGGTTCGTATGCAGGTCCATGACAATCTGCGCGATCATCGCCGTCGAATTCGACAGCACCGGCCGGTTGGAGATGCATTCGTTCCACGGATTGGTCACCGGGAAAATCTGCATGGCCGAGACCACCGCGTCCGCACCGTTGGTGTCGAACAGAACGGCATTGGTCACCACGGGCAAGGGACCGAGAATGCGTCCCTCCTGATTGATGCGCCCGCTGGCGGCGGCGAACGGGGGAAGGCCAAACCAGACCAGCAGACCCAGAATTCCAGGCACAACTTGATGCTTCATAATACCACACCGGGAAAATTCTCCCCGCCGGCGCCATGACAGCAAAAACGGAGCCAGCCCGCAGACTGCGCAAAACGCCGGATAAACGGAGCGGGTTTGTACCACGTGGCAAACCAATGACCAGTTCCGCCTGATTTTTGGCCACCGATGGACACAAATAGAACTGTTGAACGCATCGGTGGGTGTCCGTAGCGGAAACAATTGCAATCCGTCATAGGCAGCCGTTTTCAGCGTTCGAGGTTGGATGCCAGGCGTGCGATGTTACCGCTTTTCCGCACTACCCCGCTCGGGCATCATTGGCCGGGTGCAAAACCATTCCGCCGGTTCAATTTTTATCAGGTGCGGGTTCATGCTGCTGGCCCCGGTTTGGCTGGCCGTGTCGACCGGCTTTGCCGCTGATACCACGTCTTCGATCGCGTCGGCCGGATACGATTTTTCCGAACCCAAACTGCTCACCGGCACCCTCTACGCCATCGGGTCGGACCGGAAAAAGGTCCTCTTCACGTTCAGGCGCACCGCCGTGCGTGACGGCGACACGGTGCATGTTGACCGGCAATTTCTCTTAACCAACGGCACGGTGGCAGCGGAAGAAAAAGTCCTGTACGAATCCAACCAGCTCGTCTCTTATGAAATGCGGGATTTTCAGGCCCGGGTCTCCGGCGCCATCCACATCGAACCGGATCCCGACCACCCGGCCAAGCCGGACATCTTTATCAGCTACGCCCACAGCCTCAATCCGCCCAAGGGCCGCGCCCATATGCTCCAGCCCGACACCGTGATTGATGACACCCTGTATCCGTTCATGATGGCCCATTGGGACGGCTTGCTGCGGGGCAAACCCGTCGAATTTCACTTCGTCTCCCTGGATTGGGAACGCACTTTTGAGTTCGAACTGGTGAAGACGGGGGAGTCTTCGCAAAACGGCCGGCCGACTGTGCAAATCACCATGAAAGCGGCCAATCTGTTCGTGGCCCGGCTGGTGAAGCCCCTCGTCTTTATCGTGGAAAAGACCGGCTCGCGCCGCATCCTGTCCTACATCGGTCGCAGCACACCCCGGATCAAGAAAGGGAACTCATCGAAATATCTGGATGCGGAAACGGTCTTCGATTATCAGGCCAAAGATGAACACCAATGAAACACAGATAAGCACCGGTGTGAAAATCTGAGCGTATCGGCGGTTGAATTGCAGGTGTCCCTGGCACCCTGGCCGTTAACGCCCCGCGAATCGGTAAATCATTCATCTGATGTTGTTTATGCCGCGTTTAAGCTGGCGCGCTGATTGCTGATAATACCTGTGTTGGGTGGACCTATGAGTGGCAAAAGATGTTAATTGCCGCAAGGGGCTGCTCTGGAAACCGAAATGGAAAAAAGAAAAAACAGGCCGCGCGTCTGAATCAACTTATGAGCACATTGGATAAACAGATGGACAGGAATTATGTATCAGTCGGGTCCTGGATGGGGATGATGTTCGTCACCGCCATCCCGGTGGTTGGTTTGCTGATGATTCTCGTCTGGGCGTTTAGTGGCGAGAACGAATCCCGCAAAAATTATTTTCGCGCCATCCTCTCCTGGGTGCTGATCATGGTGGTAGTGGGCGTGGCCCTGGGAGTGGCGATCGCGCACGTGGGCGGCATGCCGGCGGTTCAAAAGTTTATTCAAGACCACAATCTGAACCGCACCCAATAGCCCCGGCCGTCCTCCCCAGCGAGGTTGTCAGGTCCCGGGAAAATCAACTGGGGGACATTGCGATCGCCGCCGGCAGGAACGCGGGGGCGCTCTCCGCGTCCCGGGGGTTAATCGATTCAGCATTGCTCGATACTCCCCCCAATTCGTCCGCAACTTGCCGGACGCACCGGTGTTTGCGTCTCTGTGAACCGAGCCCAACCCCACCCCGCCATGAAAACCATTTCATTTCTGACCGTCGTCCTGTTCCTGGCCGCAGCCGGGCAGGCCCAGCCGGCATTCCAGGAACGCCTCCAAACCATAATCCAGCCGGCCGGCGCGCCGCCGCCGGCGGTCTCCGTCAAAGACTCCGTCAACTACCTCATCCGCGTGGAATGGAAGGAGCCCAAAGGTGACCCGAAATTTCTGGAAGTGTTGACCACCGATGGCAATTTCAACCTGGACACCATCCAGAAAACTTCCGTGAAGATCAATAACAACGACGTTCCCGTCACCCTCAAATTCAACGGAACGCTCAACGCCCTCAGCGATACAAAGGGCCGGCTGCAATTGTTCCTCGGCCGCACCGTGCCCTATGTCACCAGCAGCTTCAACAACGGTATGGGCGCGTCATCCTCCTACAGCCAGTTGAACGTTGGCCTGCAATCCACCTTCATCGTCACCTTCGGCAAAGCGGTGGTGATCCAGAACGACGAAAACGGGCAGATCTCCGTGCTCGTCCAGCGCATGAAGGATTGAAGCCGCCGAGCCCGAACATCAGGGTTTCAACCATGGATTCACACAGATCCCGCAATGCGGGACGGATTACAACCGGCTGAAAGCGAACTTGAGGCAGGGATCGTCGGGCCAACCTTCCGGTCAGCCCGGCACGACGACCCTGCCAGTGAAAAAGAAATCCGTTCCCATCTGTGTCCATCTCTGGTCAAGTCATCCTTCGCGTCCGGACGGTTTTCCAGGTTGAGCGTTGAATGTTAAGTATTCTTTTCCCCGCCTCGCCCCTCAACTTCCTGTAATTTTCCGCTGGACATGCAACCCGGTGCGGAGCAAGGTCAAAATTATGAAAACCAGAAATCTCCTCAGGTTTGTGTTGTTCATCTCCATCACGGCTTTCCTGGCCGGTTGCCAAAAAACGGATTCGTCGCTGCAATCGGAGAATGCCGATCTTAAAGCTCGCGTCCAAGCACTCGAACAGCAACTGCAAGCCTCCCATGGCCAGGCCGCGGCGACAACCCAGTCGCTGTCAGCCTCCGCCCAGGGCTTGCAAGGCCAGTTGGCGGAAGCACAAAAGAAGGCTGACGCGGCCGCCGATGCCTCGAATTCACTCAGCAGCCAGGTGGACGCGTTGAAGCAGAAGATTGACGAACTGACGCGGCAACTCTCCGATGCCCAGCAAGCGCAACAAAACGCCGAGAAAGCCTTGCAGCTTTACCAGGACAAGGCAGGCGCGGCGCTCAAGCAATTCCAGGCACTGCGAAACACCTTGGGCGGTTCAACGGCCGGGCTCGACCGCTACCATCAAAGCTATCTCGCCACCGAATCGACCGTGGCCAGCCTGGTGGCCGCCTTGCCGGAGTCCACGGTCCGTCGCCAGATTGTCGGCGTGATGGCCCAGTTCATGCACCTCGACAACACCTGGGAAACCGCCGACCGGCAAATGCAGGCTCGGACCCGGGATGCCCAGGCCACTTATGACCAATTCGTGGCCTTCGGCGGAATGGGCCCGGTTGACCGTTTGGTCGAACTGGGGCAGGACAGAATATTGGCGCCCGTGAAGCAGGAAAATGCCGTCACCGAATCCAACCGCGACCGGCAGATGGTTTCCGGGGTAAAGGATTTGGACCAGGGCATAAGCCGTCTTCAGGCTTTGCTGAACGGGCAACCCACTTGATCGGCGTTCCTGTCGACCGTCCCGTGTCTGGTGCTCGAACCCAACCCGGCAGCCAGATTGACCGCCGTGGTGTTGGTGTTGATCGCTTTGGCTTGTTCATTTGCCGGCGCCGCACTGGCGGTGCGAACCGCCCCAGAGAGCTGGATGTCGAAGGTTGAGAACCAAATCAGGGAATCCGCGAATTTCGCTAATTACCGCTAAAGTTGTATTCCGAATCAATTCGCGAAAATTCGTGCGATTCGCGGAAGAACCTTTCTGTGTTCCTTGCGTTCTCTGCGGCTAAATATTCCATGCCCATATGCCTGTCCTCCGGAACACTTTGCGGGAGAGGATGTTCATCTGAGGTCAAAAACACTTGAATTTCATGGTGTTTTCGCTTATAAAGAATGACTTACTCAAGCTAGAGGACAGGCTTATGAAAATGCGAATTCTCCTCCTGGTGGCTGTTGTGTTGCCTGTTTTCATTCCGGGCGGGACAGGTGCCCAGGGCACCGCCTTCACTTACCAGGGACGGTTGAATGACACCGGCAATCCCGCCAATGGCAATTACGACCTGCAGTTCACGGTTTACGACACGACCAACCTTCCCGGCACCCTCATCGCCGGGCCGCTGACCAACGCGCCCACACCCGTCAGCAACGGCCTGTTCACCGTTACACTCGACTTCGGCGCCGGCGTGTTCAACGGCAATCCGCGCGCACTGCAGATTGGCGTGCGCACCAACGGCAGCGTTAGCGCGTACTCCATCCTCAGCCCCCGGCAGGCCTTCACTGCTTCACCCTACGCCATTACGGCAGGCAATGTCACCGGGCCGGTTAGTGGCGGCCAGATCGCCGCCGGCTCCATCACCGGCGCGCAGTTGGCCAGCGGCGCGGCGGCCGCCAACCTGCAAGCCGGCGGGCAAAGCGCCGTGCCCGGCGGCGGCATGATTCTCTCCAGCAATTACAACGACGGCAATCTCGCCGGCGCCGGCTACGTCAAAATCGGGAGCGTGGACCTGGGGGACGTGTGGCAGCAGGATAGCGACGCCCCGCCCGGCGTGCGCGGTTATCATGTCGCCGTCTGGACCGGCAGCGAAATGCTCGTGTGGGGTGGAATCAACAGCGGGAACGATCTCAATGACGGCGGCCGGTACAACCCGGCGCTTAACACCTGGACGACCATCCCCACCGCCGGCGCACCCCTCGCGCGCCAGCAATTCACAGCCGTCTGGACCGGCAGCGAAATGATTGTCTGGGGCGGATACAACGGCACCTACCCCGGGAACTACTTGAACAACGGCGGCCGATATAATCCAGGCAACGACACCTGGTCGGCCCTCCCATCGACCGGCGCACCCAGTGCGCGTTACAATCACACGGCCGTCTGGACCGGCACCGAGATGATTATCTGGGGCGGCGCCAATGCCAACTTCCTGAATGACGGCGGCCGATACAATCCCGCTGTCGACACCTGGACGGCTGTCAACTCCACCAACGCGCCCGCCGCACGCAACAGTCATACGGCCGTGTGGACCGGCAACCAGATGATTGTCTGGGGCGGATACAATGGCGCCTTCCTGAATGACGGCGGTCTTTATAATCCCTCGGCCAACAGTTGGTCCGCCGTAACGACCGTGGGCGCGCCCTCCGCCCGCGAGATTCACACAGCTGTGTGGACCGGCAACCAGATGATTGTCTGGGGTGGATTCAACGGTAGTTTTCTGAACGACGGCGGGGAGTACGATCCGGGGGCCAACTCCTGGACCGCCGTACCGGCCACCGGCGCACCCGCCGCCCGCGAGGGTCACACCGCCGTTTGGACCGGCAGCCAGATGCTGGTCTGGGGCGGGCTTACCACCGGCCCGAGCTATCTCAACGATGGCGGACTGTTCAACCCGTCCACCGCCAATTGGTCGCCCGTCACCACCAACAGCGCGCCCGCCGGGCGCGTGGACCACACCGCGGTGTGGTCGGGCACTGAGATGATTGTCTGGGGCGGCGCCAACGCCGCCGGCATTCTCAATGACGGCGGACGATATAATCCGGTGGCCAACTCCTGGATCGCCATCCCTCCCACCAACGGTGCACCTGCCGGACGCTCACAGCAAACGACGGTGTGGACCGGGAGCGAAATGATCGTCTGGGGTGGATTCAACGGTAGTTTTCTGAACGACGGCGGGAGGTATAATCCGGCGCTCAACCTCTGGACCGCCGTGCCCACCAACGGCGCGCCCAGCGGACGCGATTTTCACACCGCTGTTTGGACGGGCAACGAAATGATTGTCTGGGGAGGACTCAAACCCAATCCCACCACTTATTTGAACGATGGCGGGCGGTACAATCCGGCGGCCAACACCTGGACGGCCATCCCGACCAACGGCGCGCCCAGCGGACGCGAACAACACACCGCCGTGTGGACCGGCACGGAGATGATTGTCTGGGGCGGCGCCAACGTAAATTTTTTGAATGACGGCGGACGGTATAATCCGATCTCCAACCTCTGGTCCTCCGTTACCACCATCGGCGCGCCCAACTATCGCGAACAACACACCGCCGTGTGGACCGGCAGCAAAATGATTATCTGGGGCGGACAAGAATTCGGTCCGTACAACGACGGCGGACAATACGACCCGGCAACCAACGGCTGGTCCGCCGTCACCACCAGCGGCGCGCCTTCCGCGCGCGTCGGGCATACGGCGATCTGGACCGGCAGCGAGATGATTGTCTGGGGCGGAGCCAACGGCGGCTATTTGAACGATGGCGGCCGTTATAATTCGGTATCCAACACCTGGACGGCCGTTCAGGCCACTGGCGCACCCACCGCCCGCGACGGCCACACCGCCGTCTGGACCGGCAGCGAGATGATTGTCTGGGGCGGTGTCAACACCACCGGTGCTCTTAATGATGGCGCACGGTTTATTCCGGCGCTCAATACCTGGACCCCGGTCACTCTCACCGACGCACCCGCTCCTCGCAGTGGTCACTCGGCCGTATGGACCGGCAGCCAGATGCTGGTGTGGGGCGTGGGCAGCGGAAATATTCTTGCTGACACCTGGTCCTACACTCCCTCACGGGAAATGTACCTGTATCTGCGGCCATGAGTCGGCGTTCCGGCTTCAGCCTGCCCGCGTCAGGCCGGCGGAAACCGGTTTTGCCCCGGCATTGTCTCCTTGCACTCGCGCTCCTGCTGTTGGCCGCGAAAGCGTCCGTGGCACCCGATGATTTCGCCGCACTGTGCGCCGACCGGACGGCTGTCGAACAGGTCTATTACCAGCATCGGCTCGGCAACAAACCGCCATTCGCGCAACTCCTGCCGCCCGCGGCCATCCAAAAGCTCGTCCGGCAGGACCTCCAAAAGGAAGCCGTCCTCAAAAAGATTTACGGTTTCGAAATCACCCCCGCGCAAATTGACGCCGAAGTCCGGCGCATCAACGACACCTCCCGCGCCCCGGACATTCTGGCCGACCTCAAAGCCGCCCTCGGCAACGACCCGGCCCGGTTCGCGCAGACCGTCATCAAACCCGTTCTCGTCGAGCGCGAACTGCGCGAACACTTTGACAACGACGACACCCGGCACGCGCCGCAACGCGCGGAAATTGAAGGTGTCCGCACCCGACTGCTCGCGGCCAAAGCCCGGGGCGAATCCGTCACCAACCTGCTGGAGTTGCTGCGGCACGACCATACCAACGAGGTGTCCGAAACCACCTGGCAGCTCGGCGCGCGCCCGGCGGACACCAATGCCCCTGCGCCGAACCTGCTCGAAATCCGGAAACAATTCGGCCCGAACGCGCAGGTCCTTTCATCACCGGAACCCCCCGGACCGCCGAAGTTCTATTTCACGGACCTGCCCGAAGCGTTGCAATCCGTTCTGCGGACACAACTCCGCCAGGCCGGCGACATCAGCGCCGTCATTGAGATGCCCGGAGGTTTCCTGCTGTACCTGTGCGAGAAGAAAAACGCGCAAACGGTGGTCGTGGCCACCTTGTCCGTGCCCAAACGCAGCTACGAAGCCTGGCTCGCCGAACAAACCCGGACAAGTGAGGAGTGACAAGTGGCTGGTGACGCGAGCCACAGATCGGCACAGATGAAACACAGATTGAAGCCCTGACAGAACTTACAGAATTCACAGGATAAAATTCATTGGATTGATTCGGTTCATTCTGTCAAAAAATCAAAAGACTCAGCGTCTCAGCGTCTCCGCGCCTCTGCGGTTAATAAATTCATGTCCATCCGTGTCCATCGGTGGTTGTTAATTGGTTGAGCGTTGAATTTTGAATGTTGAATGTTTGCTTTTGTGTTCCTTGAGTTCTCTAAGGTAAAGCTCATTTGCGCCTTCTGTGCCTCTTTGCGGCCATTTAAATTTTGATTCGATGTTCGATGTTCGAATGTTTCCCATTCCGGCCCTTGTCGCTCGTCACCTGTTACCTGTCACACGGATTGGACTTGCTGCGATCCGATGAGGTGTCAACCAGCCCCGAACGCTTCCGGGGTTGCACCACGGTCGTGCCGAAGAAATCCAAAACGCCACTCGACATCTCCCGCCGGCTCCGCAATGGGCATTCCCAATTGACGCGCAACCCGGACCGGGAATAGCCTCAAAACCATGACGAACCAACCGGTGATTTGGGGCCGGGAGAAGCTGGACCACGAGCACAGCCGCCGGGTGCGGCGCATGAATCGGCGGCGATTCCTCACGCTTGCCGCCCTCAGCACAGGTGCGCTGGCGGGCCTGCCTGCGTGGGCGCAGGAGAATGCGACGAAAATCCGGCTCTCTCTCGGAAGCGCGGCGGACGGTGCCGTGCCGGTTGACTATCTCGGTTTCAGTTGTGAAACGGCACAGTTGGCTGACCCGGCCTATTTCGCCGCAGACAACCGGGAACTGGTGTCTCTCTTTAAGGCGCTCACGCCCGAAGGCATCCTGCGTCTGGGTGGAAATTCCAGCGAGTTTTGCTGGTGGAAAGCAGCGCCGGCTGACCAGCCGCCGGAGTTGCCCGAGTCCGCCCGCCGCGCGGACAACTGGATGCCGCACTCGTTCACGGCCATCGAATCGGTCGCCGTGGATTCCCTGGCAGGTTTCCTGACGGCGACGGGTTGGACGGCCATTTATGGCTTGAATCTCGGGACCGGCACGCCGGAGCGGGATGCCGGGGAGGCGGCCTACGTCGCCCGCCGGCTGGGCAAGCGGTTGCTCTCTTTCCAGATTGGCAATGAACCGGAGTATTACCGCGATGCCAACAACCGGTTGCGGCCCCAGGACTGGGACTTTGATAAATATCTCGCTCAATGGATGACGTTCGCCAGGGCGGTCATCGCCCGCGTGCCGGAAGCGCGTTTCGCCGGGCCGGACGTCGGTTCCAATGCGGAGTGGGTTGTCCGTTTCGCGCAGGAAGCGCCGCGACTGCTCCCCGGCCGGATTGTGGCTTGCACCGGGCATTATTACGCGATGGGACCTCCGGACAATCCGCGCGTGACCGCCCAGCGGCTGCTCGCTTCCGATCCCAGGGTGGACCGGGAGGTGCCGCGCATCATCCACGCAGCCGAAGAGAATCACCTCGTCTATCGAATGACCGAGGGCAACTCCTGTTACCGCGGCGGCAAGCCGGGGGTGAGCAACGCTTTCTGTTCGGCACTCTGGGCGGCGGATTACCTTCTCAAACTCGCGGGTTTTGGATGTGCCGGGGTGAATCTTCACGGCGGCGGCGCCGGTGTGATTCGCAAGTCCCTCGGCGGACATCTGCCGGGAGCGCAGCTTTCCCCCGACGCGGCGGCCATCGCCGCCCAAGGCAGTTTTTACACGCCCATTGCCGGCAGTCGCGAAATGGGCTTCAGCGCCCGGCCGGTCTTCTACGGTATGAAATTGGCGGGCGTCCTGGCCGGAGGCCGGATGCGTTCCGCGCAATTCGATCCGCTGCCGGCCAACGCCGGCGCCTATGCAGCGGAGATGCCGGACGGGAGCACGCGTTTGGTTCTGCTCAACAAGGACGCCAGCCAGAAGCTGGAGATTTCCATTGAATCTCCCCACGACGCCAGGCTGTGGCGCTTGCTGGCTCCGGGGTTGACGGCCATTTCAGGCGTAACGCTGGCGGGAGCGGAAATCAGGCCTGACCAGGTGTGGCATCCCGCTCAGGAAGAGCGACTCATCAGCAAAGACCACCAGGTGCGACTCACCATGGAACCCGCGTCCGGGGCCGCGCTGTTCTTTCGAGGAAACCTTTAGAGTGCCGCTTTTGGGAAAGGTTGATGGTTGAGAGCTGGCAGTTGAGCGTTGAATATTTCTCTGCGTTCTTTGCGTTAAAATTCATTTGTGCCTTTTGTGCCTCTGTGCGGCAAAAGATCCGTGTCCATCTGCCTGTCCTCCGTAGTCCCGCAATGCGGGACGGAGGAGGATGTTCATCCGTGGTTAAACAGTTTTTTGCCTTTTCGCGTATTTGACGTCTTTCGCGGTTATCTTTTGCGGTTAATAAGTCTCTGCGCCTCTTCATCTCTGCGGTTAATTATCTGTGCCCGTCTGAGTGCATCTGTGGCTTAAATCTCTGCGTTCTCTGCGTTCTTTGCGGTTTAAAAACCTTGTCGTCCCGGCTGTTCATCCGTATCAAAAGCGCATCCATGAAGACCGCCCTCTTCTGGTTCGTGCTCGTCACCGGCCTCTGGCTTACGCTTTGCCCTGCGCAGACCGACGAACCGGTCGTGGCCGCGCCAACCAATGCCCAAATCAACAGCTCCAATGCCGCCACCGTGGCCGTGCCGGTCCCAAGCGAAAAAGCCGTCCGCCGTTACCACGCCACGGTGGCAGTCGGAGCCGCCGCCATCTTCTGGAGCATGTTGGTGCCGGCGCTGTTCCTGTTTGCCGGCTGGTCCGCCCGGATCCGCTCCTGGGCGGAGCGGCAAAGGCAAAACTGGTATTTCACTTTCGTTCTGTTCGCCCTTGCCTTTGGCCTGCTCTGTTTCCTCATCAATTTACCTTTGAAATTTTACGCCGGCTTCGTCTTTCCCCACCAATTCGATCTGACCAATCAAACCTTCAGCCGCTGGCTGGGCAACACCCTCAAGAGCGCGGCGGTGATGCTGGTCGTTGGCCTGGCGGTGGGCTGGATTCCGTTTCTCGTCCTGAAAAAAAGTCCGCGCCGCTGGTGGCTTTATCTCGGTTTACTGGTGCCGCTGTTCATGTCCGTCCAGCTCTTAATCAAACCCGTCCTGATTGACCCGCTGTTCCATCAGTTCCGCCCGTTGGCGGACAAAACCCTCGAAGCAAAAATCCTTGCTCAGGCCGCACGCGCCGGCATCGCCGGCAGTCACGTCTATGAAGCCAACCTGAGCCTGGATACCAAGCTGGACAACGCCTATGTGACCGGGCTGCTCGGCACGCGACGCATCGTGTTTTGGGACACCATCCTGAAGGACCTCAATGACGACGAACTCCTCTTTATCCTGGGACACGAAATGGGTCATTACGTTCTTCACCACGTCATCAAACTGATTGCCTTTGCATCGCTCCTTGCCTTCATCTCGCTCTATGTGGCGTATCGGCTGGCCGGCCCGGTCATCGGCCGATTTAAACACCGGTGGGGCTTCGACACGCCATCGGATTTT
>DATJYM010000284.1:0-23172 GCA_035499615.1 Candidatus Acidiferrales bacterium
CAACCAGCCGCTCTGCCGAAAAAAAGCGGCATGGGGCGCGGCGGCACCGGTTGGGATCGGGTCGGTTGCGGGTGCGGACATGAACGTTGGACGATAAAAGAACCGGCGGGTTCAAGAAAGCGAATTCAAAAACCGCAACAACAAGTTTTTGCCGCGTTCCAGCGACGCCAGTGACATCCATTCGTCGGTCGTGTGCGCCTGCGCGATGTCGCCGGGACCGAAGACAATGCTGGGAGTCCCGCCCGCCGACAACACCGCCGCGTCGCAGAAGAAATCCACACCCTTCGGCCGGTGCTGGCGGAGGTTCCGCAGAAACTGCCGGACCAGAGGCAGTTTCGGATTGGTTTCCAGGGGTGGCGCCGGTGCCAGCTTCGTGCTGGTGATTGTCGCGCGCAATTTTCTGACATGGATAAATACGGCCATTTCGCGTCGCACCCCGCCGTCCGTTTCGCCGGGCAAGGTGCGCCGGTCAACGGTGATGGCACAGCGGTCGGGCACGATGTTTGGCTGGGTGCCGCCACAGATGGTGCCCACGTTCACCGTCGCCGGGCCGAGCAGGGGATGGCGGCGACTTCGCAATCGCGTCGCATAATCCGCTTCCAGAATTTCGACGATGTGCGCCATCTCGCGGACGGCATTCCGGCCCAGATGGGGCGTCGCGCCATGCGCCGCCTGGCCGTGCGTTTCCAATTCGAGCCACAAGCTGCCCTTGTGCGCGGTGACCGCCTGCAACCGGGTCGGCTCGCCCACAATGGCCAGATCTGCCTTGAACCCGCCGGCCACCAGCGTGCGCGAACCGGCCTGTGCGTGTTCCTCATCCACCAATCCCGCGAAAATAATCCGGGTTTCCCGCGGACGCGTTTTTGATTCCGCCAGTTCGCACAGGGCAGCGAGCATGGCGGCGATCGAACCTTTGGTGTCACACGCGCCGCGGCCATGGAGTCGGCCGTTCTTCCGTCGCGGGACGAACTGGGAATCCTCCGCGTTGACGGTGTCGAGATGCGGTGCGAGCAGAATGGTCTGGCGGATTTTGCCTCGCGGCTGCAGGCTCACGAGGAGATTGGAACGGCCGGGCAGCACCTTTTGAAATTCGACTCCGAGTCCGGCCTTCGCGGCGACGGCCGCGAGAAAATCCGCAACGTTTTTTTCCCCGTTTTTGGCGAGGCGGAGTTGCCGGCCACCATGCGGTCCTGCCCCCTCCTGGGACCTGAAGGCCGGATTGACACTGGGAAGGGCGATCAGGTCGGCCAGGAGCTTTTCGGTGCGCGTCATGTGCCGACAGTTTAACGGCCTGGAGCCGGAGTGTCGAGAATACCGCTTTTTCTGGACAAGAGCGCCCGGTGCGAGCAAAGTAAAATTCATGAAACAAACCAAGGAAAAACCGGACACCATCCTCTGGATTGAGGCCTTCGGCTTCTCGGTATTGATTGCGTTTTCGTGGCTGACAGAAGCAACGCGAATTCCTCATTTTCTTTTCGGAGAGCCTTTCACGCCGAATTGGCACCGGGCGATACTGCGAACCATAGTCATATCCTTGATCTGGTTCTGGGTCCATCTGGCAACCCGGCGGCTGCTGAAGCGCTTGCATTATCTGGAGGAATTCCTGCGAATCTGCGGCTGGTGTCGCAAAGTGTGCCACGAAGGGGAATGGCTCACCATGGAAGCGTTTTTCAATTCCAAATTCGCCACGCAGACATCGCACGGCATGTGCCCGGAATGCCTGAAAAAAGGCGTACAAGAACTACAGAAAGGCGAGAAATAGATTCTGAAAAAAACGGCGGACGTTGAGCAACATACGAATGTGACCTGTATCCAACGCCCGCCGCCAATACTTGGGCTACCAGAGCACCTTAAACTGCCTTCCCATTTTGACAAGTGACGTTTCCGTTCCATTTTCGTGACGGTTCAAAAGATTAACCGTTGATATTTATGAAAAATCTCCCTCTGATTCTTGTGGGCTTAATGGCTTTCGGCTTTGTTCAAGTCAAAGCCGGGGAAACCAATCAACCGCCGGTGCATCTGGCCATTTACGGCCTGGTTCACGACCACGTGAAAGGTTTTCTGCCCAACGCCCTCAAATGCCCGGATGTTCAACTCGTCGGCATTGTCGAACCCAACCATGACCTGGCCCTGCGCATCGCCGCGTCTTTTCATCTGGACACGAATCTGTTCCACGCCACGCTGGGAGAATTGCTCGCCAACACAAATGTGGATGCCGTGGCCACTTTCACGAGCACGTACGACCACCGTCGCGTGGTAGAGGAATGCGTCCCGCTCGGCCTGACGGTCATGATGGAGAAGCCGCTGGCGGTGAATTTGAAGGACGGTCGCGCCATTGCGGCGACGGCAAAGAAGTATGGCATTCCTATCATCGTGAATTACGAAACCACCTGGTATCCGGGAAATCAGGCGGCATACGATCTGGTCTGCGAACAACATGCCATCGGTGATATCCGTAAAATCGAGGTGAACGACGGACATTGGGGCCCCAAGGAAATCGGCTGTTCGCAGGATTTTCTGGCCTGGCTCACCGATCCCAAACTGGATGGCGGCGGCGCGTTGATGGATTTCGGCTGTTACGGCGCGGACTTGATGACGTGGCTGATGCAGGGGGAACGGCCGAGCTCGGTTTTTGCCGTGACGCAACACTTCAAGCCCGAGGTGTACCCCAAGGTGGAAGATGAAGCGACGATTGTGGTGACGTATCCCAAAGCACAGGGAATCATCCAGGCCTCCTGGAACTGGCCGTACAACCGCAAGGACATGGAAATTTATGGCACCCACGGTTATGTACTCGTGCCGCAAAGCAACATATTGCGCGTGATGAAAAATAACGCCGCGGAAACCCAATCCACCGTGGCTCCGCTCACCGGTACGCAAGCGGATTATCTGTCATATTTGGTTGCCGTGGTGCGCAAGGAAATCCAACCTTCGGGGCTTTCTTCCCTGGGTATGAACCTGACCGTGATGGAAATTCTGGATGCCGCCCGCGTATCCGCCAAAACCGGGAAAAGGATTTATTTGCCGGCGCGTTGACCTCGGCCGTCTTTAACAGGTTCCGCGGGTGGTAGAAACGTGGGACAGGCGGCGCGCCCGTCTCCGTCTAGTAAATCTCCGCCTCAAGGCGCTTCGGTTTTTGTCAGAGACAGGCGCGCCGCCGGTCCTACAGGGTTTACACAATCTCCACCGGACAGTTTGGCAGGGCGTCGGGAAAGGATTGGCCGTATTGCCTCGTTAAAATCCGATTATCCAAAACGACAATGATGCCGGTGTTGACTTTCTGGCAAAAAGGTAATACTTTAGGCGCATGGAAACCGTCACGTTGAAAATGGAGCGGAAGCACATCGCGCTCTTGAAGGAACATGCCAAGGCACTGGGCCGTTCACGGGCGGCGGTGGTGCGCGATTTGATTGACCAGCATCTCGCCGGCAAGAAACGTCCGTCGCTGCACGATCGGGCCAAAGAATTTTGCGGTTGCGTCTCCGGTCCGCCCGATATGTCCACGCGCAAACTCACCGGTTATGGCCGCGACTAAGGTGCTGCTCGACACCGGCGCGCTGATTGGCTACCTGAACCGCAAAGACCAGCATCACAAGTGGGCGGTCGAATCTTGGGCGGCCTTGAGCGATCCGTTGTGGACGTGCGAAGCCGTTTTGTCCGAGGCGGTTTTCTCGCTGCAATCGGAAGGAATGAGTTTGGATCCCATTCTCCGCTATCTCGAATCCGGCATCATCGGGGTGGATTTCGTTTTGGAGGAAAATCGCGCCGACGTTTTGAATCTTCTGCGCAAATACGCCGACCAGCCGATGAGTCTGGCGGATGCGTGTCTCGTTCGCATGGCGGAGGTGAACGACAACTGCCAAATCTTCACAACGGACAGGGATTTTCTGGTGTATCGGCGCAAAGGCCGCGGTGTCATTCCGCTGCTTGCACCGTTTTAATTCAAACAATCTCCACCGGACATTTTGGCAGGGCGTCGAGAAAGGATTGGCCGTATTGCTTGGTTAACACCCGGTTGTCCAGGACGACGATGATGCCGGTGTCGGTTTTCGTTCGGATCAGCCGGCCGACGCCCTGGCGGAATTTCAGAATCGCCTCCGGCAGGGAAAATTCAGCGAAGGAATTGCCACCGCGCGCCTCAATCGCCTCGATGCGGGCCTCAATCAATGGATGGTCGGGCACGGCGAAGGGCAGCCGCGTGAGAATGACGTTGCTCAACGCCTCGCCCGGCACGTCCACGCCCTGCCAGAAACTGTCCGTGCCGAACAACACCGAATCCACGTCGTCCTTGAATTTTTCAAGCATGGTCGACCGCGGCGTGCCGGTGCCCTGCACGAAACAGGCGACGCCGAGCTTGTTGAAAAACGGCTGCATCCGTTCGCCCAATTCCCGCATGAGCCTGTAATTCGTGAACAATACGAACGCTTTTCCGTGGGTTTCCTTCACGAAATGCGCGATCCAATGCTCCAGCGCGTCAGCGTAGCCTGCCTCGCGCGGATCGGGCATTTTTTTGGCAACGAAAACCTTCATCTGCCGCTCGTAATCAAACGGCGTGCCGACCTGCAAAAGTGTCGCCGCTTCGGCTCCCACCCTTTTGGCAAAGTAGCTTAGCGGCGACGTCGGGGGTCGAGGCGCGAGGGTCGAGTGCTTCCTCCGGCTCCCGTCTTTCGACTCCAGACTCTCGACCTTGGCCTTTACGGCCAAAGTGGCGCTGGTCATAATGATGCTGGTGTCGCTCTCAAATAAACGCCGGCGCAGGAATTCCGCCACGTCAACCGGCGCGGCGTTCAGCGTGAGGTTCTTTTGCGCCTTGCCGCTGCGTTCGACCCAATAGACATGGTCGCCGGCACTTTGTTCGAGGAAGGCCTTTACCTCCACGCGCAACTCGTCCAACCGCCGGTTGCACTCGGCCAATTCCTGCCCCATGTCCTTGTCCTCACTCAGTTTGACCAAATCGCTGACCGCCTCGCGCAGGCGTTGAATCGGCAGTGTGACATTGTCCTTCACCAGTTCTGCGCGGCGGATGCGCAGTTCCGTCCATGCGCGCTTGCTCTGGTGGGGCGAGCGACCTCGCGCGCCGTCTTCACCGCCGCCAAACCGGTTTTTACCAACTGATTTCTGGATTTCCTCGCAGGCGGCCTCGACACTTTCAAAAAACTTGTCGGCTTCCTCCAGAATGTCGGCGACGAGCTTCACCGCATTTCCTTTCCGCAAGGCGCCGAGCAATCCCTTTTCCGTGCGCGGATTCCACAGCCGGTTCAACGCGTAGCGCACCTGGCCGCTGGATACGCTCAACCCGATGTGCCGGGACGCGACGTGCTCCATCTGGTGGGCCTCGTCGAAGATCATGAAGTCGTTCTTGAAGAGGATGCCGCCATCCAGCTCCTCATCAATCCCGCCGAGCAGGGTGAAAAACAGCGTGTGGTTCAGCACCAGCGCGTCCGAGGAGAGGAATCTGTTCCGGGCGCGCTGGAAAAAGCAGACGCCGTGGTCCCTGGCAAAATCGGACGGGAAACCGCAAACCTTGGGTGAGCACAATCCGCGCTCGGAGCAAACCTGAGCCCAGACCTTCGGATCCGGCTCCACCTCGAAATCCGACAGGCTGCCGTCCCGGGTTTCCTTCGACCACTCGTAGATGCGCTGGAGCTCCTCGGCTTCGGACGACGTAAACAGGTTGCCGGACTGCTGCAGCGCCTTCTGCAACCGGCGTGTGCAGAGATAATTCGCGCGGCCCTTGAGCATCGAAAAGCTGAACTTCACGGGCAGAATTTGCGCGAGCATCGGCAAATCCTTTTCGGTGAGCTGCTCCTGCAGATTGATGGTGTGAGTCGACACGATGGCCTTTTTCTTTTCGGCGACGGCGAACAGAATCGCCGGGACCAGGTAGGCGAGCGATTTGCCGACACCGGTACCGGCCTCGACCGCGAGATGTTCACGGTTCTGCAATGCCCGCGCCACGGCCACGGCCATTTCCTGCTGCTGAGGACGAAATTCGAAATTGCTCGCGCGCGACAGCAAGCCCGATGGGGAAAAAATCTCCTCAACCTGTTTTACCAGATCAATGGCCGCCCCGGCCGGTTGAGATTCGATGACGGAAATCATTTATCCAGGTGTCGGCTGCTGATAACGACCTTCAGGCTGAGCGTCTGGCCGGGTGCGATCGAAAGTTTATTCTGCTTCACGTTGCCGGACTCCACGCAAATCATGGTTTGGTGTTCCGCCGGGTCGAAGTCGTCCGGCAATTTTTGCGTGGTCCACGGATTCCAGACGACGGTCGAATGGGAATTGAACTTCTCCACGCGGATGATGCGTTTCAGTTGTTCATCGTGAATTTCCACGAGACCGGTCGTGTTGGGATATACGCGGTTGGTCTCCTTCGTGATACGCAAGGTGGAACCGTTTTCCAGTCTGCGGGCGCCGGCCGCTCCGTCGGCGAAATCGTCAAACGGCACGCCTTGCAGGCCGGTCAGGAAAACCCGGTTGATGTCGCCGACGTGGAAATAAGTATGCAAACAGTTTTCGATCACCTGCGTTTCCCCGCAGGAATCGTTCGTCGTAATCAATTCCATCGTCAGCGTGTCGGCCACCGTCACGACGAATTCCGTTCGCAGGTTTTTCCAGGCGTCGCGTCCGGGAATGTGCGGCAGGGCAAAAGCCAACATCAAGGCCCCCGCCGGGGCGGCGGAAGTTTTAACGAGCTGCCATTCGACAATGCGCGCAAACCCGTGTGACGGTTCGTTATCGCGATTGCCGAACCAGGGAAAACAGATGGGCACCCCGCCGCGGATGGGCTGACCCGGCGCGAAATGGCTCCGGGCACTCACGAACAGCAGCGGCGGCTCGCCGTTCCTTTGAAATCCAGTGACATGCGCGCCGTGAAGATAAATTTCCGCCGTGCTCCGGCCGGTCACGATGTCAATTTTCTGCAGGCCACCGGTGCCCCGGGCAATGGTGATATGTCCGGGAATTTCAAATTGCTGCCATGATGCGGGAGAAGCCGGCGTTGACATAAAACGGGCATCTTTTTAACACAAACCGCCTTCGTGCACAGTTTTTTGTCATCGGAAACGGGTGACATCTAAAAATGTCGTGTCCTGCCTGACTGGCCCGACCGTGGAGGAGAGGCACAAAAATCATTGAAATACCATGGCCGGTCGAGGTAATGGTCAGGCAAGTCGTTCCCAAACCAACCAAAACCGACCAGGCCTATGAACGAAACCATGCCTCCGCTCCCCGGCAATGCACCCCAACTCAAAAATTCCGCCCTTGCCATCTGGAGCCTCGTATTGGGCGTAATCGGCCTGGCGTTTCTAGTGTTCTGCGTCGGGCCGCTCTTCGCCATTCCCGCGGTTATTTGTGGACACATGGCTTATTCGCGCATCAAGCATTCCGGCGGCGCACTGGCCGGCCAGGGCATGGCTTTGGCCGGACTGATAACCGGTTACCTGAGCATTGGGTTTTCTATTCTTCTGGTGCCGATGATGCTGGCCATTGCGATTCCCAATTTTGTCAACGCGCGCGAAGTATCCATGCAAAACGCGTGCATCAACAATCTCCGCACGATTGACGCGGCTAAACAGCAATGGGCATTGGAGAATAATAAAAAGGCTGATGACGTTCCGACGGCTGGAGATCTCAAACCCTATTTCCCAAATGGGTTTTTTCCGACTTGTCCAGCCGGCGGCACTTACACGATTGGCGCGGTCAGCAACGCGCCCACCTGCTCGGTATCCGGACATAAACTGCCGCAATTAACGGACGAACTCGCGCATTAGCCAGGCCGGGCACGAGCCGAAGCAAAAAGGGCGCGTCCGACTACCGGACGCGCCCGATGATCCGACCGGTTTCGCCGGCCAGATTTGGTTAATAATTTATTTATTTTCCGCCACCGCACTGCCCGACCCGTTGGCCGGGGCTATCCGGTTGACGACGTTCACACCGTTGATGTTGTCGTAACTGAACATCAGGCTTTCGCCGGGCCTGAGATCGGTCAACTTGCCGTCAGGCTTGCCATTAATGACCACGGTACAATCATCGCCCACGTTGAATTTCTTCGTCGCGAACATGGCCTTGGCCTTCATCGTCTTTTGATCCAGGTCAATCGCCGTCAGATCGCCCGTGAAGGTCTCGCTGGTCTGCGCGATTTGCCGCGCGGTCGGTTTCCCGTTCGGGACCTCATAGGTGATCAACACGTGATTGCCGGGTTGAATGTCAGCGATCGTGCCGGCCTTGTCACCGCGCAGCATGACGACACAATCAGTCGGAAGCTGAAAGGTCTTGTCCATCACGCTCAGATGCAGTGTCAACGTCTGCGTCGTCGGGTTGACAGCCTTGACCATACCCTCATCCCGCATCGGTTGTTGCGTCACGCGGTCCGCCACCAGCACGCCGTGGGCATCCTGGTAACCGACGGTGACCTTCTGGCCGGGCCGCAAGTCGCCAACCGCTCCCGTGTCCTGATCCACGATGGTGTAAGTGCAGGTGTCGCCCAGATTGAACTTTTTGTTGCTGAACGGAAAACTCTTCACCTCCAGCATATGTTCCTTCGGGTCCACGGAAACGATCGTGCCCGTGTAGCTCTTGTCCGGTTTCGCAGCCGTGGCATTTGCCGAAGCGTCATCCGCCGACGCGCGGTACCCCGCCGTCGCCGTCAATGCCGACAAACAAACAGCCGCCCATGCCCGTAATGCTTTAGTTTTCATATATTCTATTAGATAGAGGATAAATCGCTGCGTTCAACCGTCAAAAGCACATTTTACCGGCCAAACCGGCTCATTCATGGAAAATACCCCCCGCCCGGTCTTATCTTTGCCTTGTCCGGGATGGCCCTTTTCGGTTACTAGGAAAGAAACCTGCTGACCCTATGAAAATTCCAGCCCTGGTGGCCGCCCTGCTGGTGTCCACCGCCATCCCGCTTGCCGCTGCCGACAGCCCGTTGTTTCCCCGGGCGGACCTCATGCAGATCGGCGTTTATTATTACCCGGAAGCGTGGCCGTCGAACGAATGGGCGCGCGACATCGCCAACATCAAAAAGATGCATCTGGAATTTGTCCACCTGGGCGAGTTTGCCTGGGCGTTCATGGAACCGCAGGAAGGCAAGTTTGATTTCTCCTGGCTGGACCGCAATATCGAACTCTGCGCCCGGCAGGGCTTGAAAGTGGTTCTCTGCACTCCGAGTTCCGCGCCGCCGGTGTGGCTTTCGGAGGAACATCCGGAGATTCTCATGGTGAACGCCGAAGGGCGGACGATGTTGCATGGCACCCGGCAGCAGGCGAGCTGGAGTTCGGAGGTGTATCGGGAATACGTCGGGAAAATTGTGGAGGAACTCGGCAAGCGTTATGGCCATGACCCCCGCGTCTGGGGCTGGCAGCTCGACAACGAGTTGAGCCATTACGGCAATGAGCCGTCGTATGAAGAGGCCAGCCAGATAAAGTTTCGGGCGTGGCTCAAAAACAAATACGGCACGATTAATAATTTAAACGCGGCGTGGGGCACGGCCTTTTGGTCGCAGGTTTATCAGAATTTCGACCAGGTTCGCCTTCCGAACAGCCAGGAACTGGTCGCCCAGGTCAATGAACACGCGGAACTGGACGCGCAACGGTGGTTCGCGGATGAGGCCGCCGATTACCTCCGTTTTCAGGCCAACATCCTGCGGAAGTATTGCGGCCACCGCCAATGGATCACGAGCAACTTCATGCACCTGTTCGCCGCGGTCAATCCGGCGCTTAATGGCGACGATTTCGACATCATCACCTGGACGCATTACCCGGCGCACGGCAATTTGAACGAAGGTCCGCTCGGCTTCCGCCTGGGCGGCGCGGCGGCGATGTCGTTCTCCCACGACTTTCACCGCAGCATTAACGGCTTTGAGGGACTGATGGAATTGCAGCCCGGCCAGGTGAATTGGGGGGAGGTGAATCCGCAACCGTATCCCGGCGCGGTTCATCTTTGGATTATGCGCGCATTCGCGGCCGACGCAAAAATCGTCTGTACCTATCGCTATCGCGAACCGCTTGTCGGCCCCGAGCAATATCATTACGGACTCGTGGGCACGGACGGTGTCACGCCCACGACCGGCGGCGAGCAGTATTCGCAGGCCGCGCAGGAGATGGCGTTGCTGCGGAAAAATTTCAATCCCGACGCGAAGGAACCGGCGGATTACGCCGCGCGCCGCACGGCGTTGCTCTATAACGTGGAGAGCCGCTGGAACATTGACGACCACAAGCAGACGGTACGCTGGGACACCATGGAGCACATTCTCAAGCAATATCGCGCACTCAAACGCCTCGGTTGCCCGGTGGACGTCATCACCGAAGACAAGGATTTCAATAAATATCCGTTCCTGGTCGTGCCGGCCTGCCAGTTGGTGGACGGGAAATTGGTGCAACGCTGGAAGGATTATGTGGAGCAGGGCGGGCATCTGGTTCTCACGTGCCGTACCGGGCAGAAGGACCGCAACGGACACCTTTGGGAAGGACCCTGGGCGGCGCCCATTCTGGACCTCATCGGCGCGAAAATAAAATTCTACGACACCCTGCCCGAACCCTATGTGGGCAAGGTGCAGGCCGGCCATCAAACCTACGACTGGGCCACCTGGGCCGAAGTGCTCGAACCGCAAGCCGGCACCACCGCGCTGGCTCATTATACCGATCAATATTACGCGGGCGGTGTGGCGGCGGTGACACGCAAACTGGGCCAAGGCACGGTGACGTACATCGGCGTGGACTCGCAAACCGGCGAACTCGAAGCCCGACTCATTCGCGGTGTCTTCGAGCAGGCCAAAGTACCGGTTGAGGATTTCGCCAACGGCTTTCTGGTGGATTGGCGCGATGGTTTCTGGGTGGCCACCAACTTCACCGAAAAGAACCAGCGCGCTCCCATCCCGAGGAACGCAAAGATTTTAATCGGCTCCGCTGATGTCCCCACGGCCGGGGTCACGGTCTGGCAGGAATGACCCACATTTTACCAGCCAAACAAATTCATTCGTGGTGGCGGGCGAGCCGTTTGAGTTTATTGCGACCAGGCCAAGGGCGTGTATTGCACGTCGGTTATTTTTCAATTCGCAGCCGATAAAATGCCTTCTGATCCGAACCCGTGCCATACACGACGACCGGACACCAAGTGGCCAAATCCACGGACTTCTCCACGGCAACCTCGAAGGAGCCTGTGGGTCCCTGGATATAGCCCATGTCCGGCACCACGAAGAAATCTTCGGTGAAGTAATAAGCAATCAACTGAGCGTAGGAAAAGTCGGGGTTCACAATTGTAATTGTCAACGGACCGGCAAACTCATCTCCATTGTTGATAAAGACATTGTAAACGGTATTCGTTCCATTCTGAAAAAAAACAGTTCCATAACCGCCTCCGACGGTGCTCCAGAGGAACGTCGAGCCTAAAAAGCGGACGCTCTTTCCAGCCGGCACCAGAATAACATTGGTCGAGTTTGGGGGCGCGAGCAGGGAGCGAATAAGGCTATTCGGGAGAAACTTATAACTGACCACCACCGCTGCCGGGGCCGTATTAGCCTCGTCTATAAACGCGATCTGGCAGGGGCCGTTGAGCGCATAAGGGGCGGTGAAGGCGCGATAACCGGCATCATAGTTCGCGTTTACAAAATAAACGGTATTGGTGATTCCGTTCTGGAGGATCAACCCCGACACCATATTCCCGCTGCCGCTGTTATCAAAAGCGCCAAACTTGACGGAAGCGATGAACAGGGTCTGGTTTGTCGGGACGGACAAATAGTCCAGGTGATTGCTGGAGGCGATGAATACTTCAGCCGATGCCTGGAAAAGGAACAGGCCCAGGAACAAACTGCCCGCAATTATTTTCATAGGAGCCCCTTTCCGTACTGTAAGAATTTCGGTGACCATACCTGTCTTACAGTGGATAAGCTAAACACAAATAAACAGGTGTGTCAAATAGAATATGTTATCCAAATAGATCCATCTGCGGTGGCGGGGCCATTTGCTTGAGCTTGTCGCGGTCCTGCTGGCGTCGTGACTGCCGCACATTGCCCTCGGGCGTCAGCTCCGATTCCTCCAAATTCGCCAGGATTTGTTTGGCGCGATCCAGGACTTCCACGGGCACCCCGGCCAGACGCGCCACGTGGATGCCATAACTCTTGTCCGTGCCGCCTTCAACGATCTTTCTGAGAAACACAATCTGGTCGCGCCATTCGCGCACCGCCACGTTGAAATTCTTCAGCCGCGCCAGACGTTGCGCCAGTTCGGTTAGCTCGTGGTAATGCGTGGCGAAAAGGGTTTTGGCCCCGGCCTGGTTGTGCAGGTATTCGACGATGCTCCACGCCAGGCTCAGTCCGTCGAACGTGCTGGTGCCGCGTCCGATTTCGTCCAGCACCACGAGGCTACGCGGGGTCGCATTGTTCAATATGTTCGCCGTCTCGGTCATCTCCACCATGAACGTGGATTGCCCGCGGGTGAGATCGTCACTGGCGCCGATCCGGGTGAAAATGCGGTCCACCAGGTCGACGCGTGCCTCGGCCGCCGGCACAAACGAGCCGGTGTGCGCCAGCAAGACAATGAGCGCGACCTGGCGGATGTACGTGCTCTTGCCTGCCATGTTAGGACCGGTGATGAGCCCGATTTGGGGAAACGTGGAATTTTTCCCCTCGCCCCGTCCGATGGGGAGAGGGTGACCGGAGGCCGGAAGAGGGGAACCACTGTGCGCCACCTCACCCCGGCCCTCTCCCCCGCTTTGCGGCGGAGAGGGAGGAGCAAAGCCCGTCACACTTACCAACCCCGTGTCATTCGGCACGAAACGTTCGTCCTGCAAGCTCTGCTCCAGCACCGGATGCCGTCCGTCCCGGATTTGAATGACTCCCTGATCGCCGACAATCGGCCGGCAATAGTTGTGCAAACGCGCGGTTTCGGCAAACGACGCCAGCACGTCGAGTTGGGCCAGGGCCGCGGCGGTCCGTTGAATTTTCGCCAGCTGGCCGAGCACGGTTTCACGGACACGCTGAAAAACTTCGTATTCCAGTTTCACACTGCGCTCCTCGGCACCGAGGATTTTGCCTTCCATTTCCTTCAACTCCGGCGTGATGTAGCGTTCGCCGTTGGCAATCGTCTGCTTGCGAATGTAATGCGGCGGCACTTTGTCCAGGTTCGCTTTGGTGACTTCGATATAGTAGCCAAAGACGGAATTGAAACGGACCTTGAGCGACGGGATGCCGGTGCGCGTGATCTCGTCGGCCTGCAACTTCGCGATCCAATCCTTGCCGCCGCGCGTGGCGTGGCGCAGTTCGTCCAGCGACGGGTCGAAACTGTCGCGGATCATGCCGCCCTCCTTCACGGCCAGCGGCGGATCATCCACAATAGCGCGCGAAATCAAATCGACCAAGTCGGGGGACTCGGTGAGTTGAGATTCAAGCTCGTAGAGCAGCGCAGCCGTCCCGGCGGCATTTCGGTTTTCACCAGTTTTCTGGAGTACTTCAGGCTGCAGGCGGGACGCCTGTGCCACCATCTGCAAAATTTCCCTCACCGCCGGGATCTGTTCCAGCGCCAGTCGCAGGGCGACGAGGTCGCGCGCATTGCCGCTGCCGGAACTCAGCCGTCCGATCGTCCGTTCCAGATCGCGCACATCGGCCAGTTGCACCCGGAAACGGTCGAGCCCGGCGGAATTTTCCACGAACGTCTGCACCCCCTCCTGCCGGCGCCGGATCGGGTCAACGGCGGCGAGCGGCTGCGACAGCCAGTCGCGCAGGCGCCGGGCGCCCATGGGTGTGACAGTGCGATTGACCGCGCCGTAGAGCGAGGCGTTGCGCGGGGCGTCGTGACGCAACGGCTCCAGAATTTCCAGATGCCGCAGTGTCGTGTA
This sequence comes from Candidatus Acidiferrales bacterium, assembly GCA_035499615.1. Taxonomy (GTDB): domain Bacteria; phylum Verrucomicrobiota; class Verrucomicrobiia; order Limisphaerales; family UBA11358; genus UBA11358. The sequence continues at coordinate 13,840 of DATJYM010000284.1, forward strand.
ATCCAGCGCCAGAAAATCGTGGCGCTGGTAGAACGACAGGCGCGTGAGATGTTTCACGTCGCGGCGCAAATGTTGCGTGAGATAATGCAGGGCCGCGCCGGCCGCGCCGATGGCCGCATGGTGGTCTTTCAGACCAAAACCGTCGAGCGATGCGACTTGGAAATGATCGCGCACGGTGTAAAGCGCGGTCTCCGGCGCAAAGGTCCAGTCGTCGTAACCAATGAGAATCGGAAAAGCGCCCAGGAGCAAATCCCGCAACGTCGGCGTTTCGCCCGGATAAATGATTTCCGCGGGACGTAATCGTTCGAGTTCGGTCAGCAACGCGGAGTCATTCTCCACTTCCGTTGTGAGAAAATCACCCGTCGTCAAATCCACGAGTGCAAGGCCAAACGTCCGGCCACTTGGCTTGACGGCGGCGAGGAAGTTGTTGCGTTCGGCGACCAGCATTCGTTCGTCGAAATGTGTGCCGGGCGAGAGGATCTGGGTAATTTCACGTTTGACGAGTTTGCCGGGCCGGGCGTCCTCGAGCTGGTCACAGATGGCGACCTTCCGGCCGGCTTTGAGCAGCCGGCCGATGTAGGCATTGGCCGCATGATGCGGCAGCCCGCACATGGGCACACCGTTGCGGGCCGTCAGCGCCAGGTTGAGGATCTGCGCGCCGGTCTGCGCATCCTCGAAAAACATCTCGTAAAAATCGCCAAGCCGGAACAGCAGTAACGCGTCCTTCGGCAGTTCGCCCTTAATGCGACGATACTGTGCCATCATGGGGGTAAGTTGGGCTTCGGCGGCCATCGGCAAGACGATAGTCAGGAAGTTGAAACGCGTCGAAATGAAATTTCACCGGCTGGCGCATGAGCCGGCCGCTTCGGGAAAGAGCCCGCGGTTCTCCCTTTTTTGGCAAATGGCTTTCAGAAGTTGTTAATCGGTTGACAAAATATTATTGAAAGACAAGCTGTTTGCATGACCTCGTCTCGCCGCTTTGGGGGTTTAATCCCTGGCATTTGTTTGTTGTCCACTCTGATGCTTGCTTTTGTAAATTGCGCCCAGGCCGCGGACAATCCGTCGGGCGTGGTGGAACAATTGGAACCGACATCCGCCGCCGCCAATTCCGCCGCTATCAATTCCGGCGACAACGCCTGGTTGCTGGCCAGCGCGGCGCTCGTCCTGATGATGACGGCGCCGGGGCTGATTCTTTTCTACGGCGGATTGGTGCGCACCAAGAACGTCCTCTCCACCATGATGCACAGCCTGATTCTGATGGCGGTGATCTCCACATTATGGATGGCGTTCGGCTATAGTATGGCATTTGGAGAAGGCAACGCGTTTTTCGGCAATCCGTTTACCCACTTTTTTCTAAGAGGCGTCGGCGGGGCGCCGAACCCGGATTATGCGGGAACGGTCCCGGCCGAGTCCTTCATGCTGTTTCAAATGATGTTTGCCATCATCACACCGGCGCTCATCAGCGGCGCGGTCGCCGAACGCGTCAAGTTCAAGGCCTATCTGCTGTTCATGGTGTTGTGGACCATTGTCGTTTATCTGCCGCTCTGTCACATGATGTGGGGCAAAGGCGGCCTGTTCAACTGGGCCAACGGCGGAAGAATTCCCGTGCTCGATTTTGCCGGTGGAACGGTCGTGCACATCAGTTCGGGCGTGTCGGCGCTGGTCTTTGCGCTGATGATCGGCAAGCGCGACGGTTTTCCTCGCGAACCGATCATGCCGCATAACGTGGTGCTCTCATTGATTGGCGCGGGACTGTTGTGGGTCGGCTGGTTCGGGTTCAATGCCGGGAGCGCGTTGAACGCGGGCGCGCTCGCCACCAGCGCGTTTGCCGCCACCCATTTCTCGGCGGCGGCGGCGGCGTTGAGCTGGACCTTCACGGAATGGTACTTGAAAGGCAAGCCCAGCGTGCTCGGCGCCGCGTCGGGCATGGTCGCGGGCCTGGCCACCATCACGCCGGCCTCGGGATTTGTCAGCGTGCCGGCGGCGTTTGGCATCGGGCTGGTCGCGGGGGTCGTTTGTTACCTGGCCGTCACAAAACTCAAATTGACTTTCGGCTATGACGATTCGCTGGACGTATTCGGCGTTCACGGGGTTGGCAGCACGACAGGCATGTTGCTGCTCGGCTTTCTGGCAAGCCCGGCGGTGAACCCGCTGATTGCCACCACGTTCTCCCAAAACGGCGTGGTGGTTTCGCTGGCGGGCGGCATGCACCAGATGTGGAATCAACTGGCTGGCGTCGCGGCCACGGTGGCGCTCGCCGCCGGCGCCACGTTTATTATCCTGAAGCTGGTGGACGCAGTCGTTGGTTTGCGCGTGGATCAGGAGGATGAAAGCCTGGGTCTGGATCTTTCCCAACATGGCGAACGCGCCTATAACGAATAAAGAGATGATTTATGAAGAAAATCGAAGCGATTATCAAACCGTTCAAGCTGAACGAAGTCAAAGAAGCGCTCAATGAAATCGGCATCCACGGAATGACCGTGACCGAGGTGAAGGGTTTTGGCCGGCAAAAAGGCCATACGGAAATCTATCGCGGAAGTGAATACACCGTGGATTTCCTGCCCAAAGTCAAAATTGAAACCGTCCTGCCCGATACCCAGGTGGAAGCCGCCATCGAAGCCATCCTCAACGCGGCCAAAACCGGGAAAATCGGCGACGGCAAGGTATTCGTATCCACGGTTGACGACGCCCGACGCATCCGCACCAGCGAACGTGGCGACAGCGCGGTATAATTCGCAGGCATCCCGAACCGGCGCCATCGGCTGAATCCGGTTTTCTCTCCCCAAACGGAACCGGGGAGCGGTCGCACATTGGCGCCCGTTGCCTTGTGCTACCAGGGACTATAAAAAGCAAGGTCCGGCGACCAACCGTTCGCCGATTTTCCCGGCCCGGCAATCGCCAGCAATTCTGCTTTGACAGTCCGGGTCAATGAGATAGAAAGGCAGGGTTATGGATGCAAAATGACTGCTTATCCTTTCAACAAGTACTCAAACCGGAGGTTGACATGACTGACACTATTTCCTTCCAGCTCAACGGCAAGCCCACACGCATCAAGGTGGACGGCAACCGCCTGCTGCTCTGGGTGCTGCGGACCGACCTGGGTCTGACCGGCCCCAAATATGGCTGTGGGCAGGGACATTGTGGTTGCTGCACCGTGCTGGTGAACAACGTGGCATGGCGTTCCTGTCTGATGTCCGTCAGTTCGGTCAAGGACAAGGACGTCGTAACGATTGAAGGTCTGGAACAGGACGGGCGATTGCATCCGGTACAGAAGGCCTTCATGGCGCACGACGCCCTGCAATGTGGATTCTGCATCCCGGGACAGGTCCTCAATGCCGTCAGTCTGTTGACCAAAAATCCGCAGCCGACCCGGGAACAAATCGTGCAAGGCATGAACAACAACTTCTGCCGGTGCGGCGCGCACACCCGCATCGTTGACGCCATTCAATCCGCCGCCGCAGAAATGAGGGGAGGGCCGGCCCAATGAATACGAATGATTATCTGGCGCTGAATTTCAAGGACATCAAGGATTACTCGGACCTTTATCCCCAAAGCCGGCGGGATTTCCTCAAACGTTTGGGCGGAGGCATTATTGTTTGCGTGGTGATGAGCGGGGTTCTGGCGGCGCAAGCCCAGGAAACGCGGCGCTTCCGGGGTTTTGGCCGCGGATTGCCTTCCGATTTCAACGCGTTCCTGCGGATTGGCGAAGATGGCCGCGTGACGGGTTACACCGGCAAAATCGAAATGGGCCAGGGACCGATCACCTCGTTGCCGCAAATGCTGGCCGAGGAATTGGACACACCACTGGACACCGTGGACATCGTCATGGGCGACACCGACTTGTGTCCCTGGGACATGGGAACGTTTGGTTCGATGACGACGCGCATGTTCGGACCGGCGCTGCAGGCCGCGGCGGCAGAGGCCAAAGCGGTGCTGCTGGAACTGGCGGCGGAATCGCTCAAGATCCCACCGGCACAATTGGTGGCGAAAGACGGCGCCATCTTTGACAAGGAAAAGCCGGAGCATCGGGTGACGTATGGCGAGTTGACCAAGGGCAAAAAAATCGAACGGCACATCGAAGGCAAACCGCCCCTCAAGGATCCTGCTCAATTTACGGTCATCGGCCAACCCGAGCTGCATCGGGATGGCCGGGCCAAGGTCACGGGCGCCGCTCATTACGCGGGCGACATCCGCCTGCCGGGAATGTTCTACGCGAAGATCCTGCGACCACCCGCTCATAATGCGACATTGAAAAACGTGGACACAACGCCCGCCCAAAAAATCCCCGGCGTGCAGGTGGTTCAGCAGGACAACCTGATCGCCGTTCTCCACGAATTTCCGGACGTGGCGGAAGCGGCCCTGGCGCAAATCAAGGCTGAATTCGATGTGCCGGAAGCCAAGGTGGATGACAAAACCATTTTTGATTATCTGCTGAGGGTCGCGCCTTCGGCCAATGTTCTGGCATCGGGCGGCGATCTGGAAGCCGGCCGGAAACTCGCCGTCAAAACGATTGAAACCACCTATCTGGACCCTTACGTCGCTCACGCGCCGATGGAGACCCATACGGCGCTGGCGCAGATCGAAGACGGAAAGGCCACAGTTTGGGCTTCGACGCAGAATCCTTTTGGCGCCCAGCAGGAAATTGCCCGGGCCCTTGGATTCCCGACGGAACAGGTCCGGGTGATCACGCCCTTTGTCGGCGGCGGGTTCGGGGGCAAGACCTACAACCAGCAGGCGGTGGAAGCCGCGCAATTGGCGAAAATCACGGGCAAACCGGTGCAGGTAATGTGGAGCCGCGAAGAGGAATTCTTTTTCGATACCTTCCAACCGGCCGCCATTGTCAAAATCAGTTCCGGCGTGGATGCGTCCGGAAAGATGGCGTTCTGGGATTACAACGTTTATTACGCCGGCGACCGTGGCTCACAACAGTTTTATACCGTTCCGAATCATCGGACCTCCGGACACGGCCGCGGCTGGCAGGGATCGGAGCATCCCTTTCGCACCGGCGCCTGGCGCGCTCCCGGTAACAACACCAACACCTTCGCCCGGGAATCACAGATTGACCAGATGGCTGCCGCGGCGGGAATCGATCCGGTGGCATTCCGACTGAACAATTTAAGCGACGAAAAAATGATACGGGTTCTCAAAACTGCCGCGGAAACCTTCGGATGGACGCCGGCGAAGGCCCCGAGCCAGCGCGGTTATGGTGTTGCCTGCGGCATCGACGCCGGGACTTATGTCGCCGCCATCGCGGAAGTTGCGGTGAATACGAAGACCGGTGCGGTACAAGTCAAACGAGTCGCTTGCGCCCAGGACATGGGACTGGTCGTCAACCCCGAAGGGGCAAAAATCCAGATGGAAGGTTGCATTACCATGGGCCTGGGCTATGCGTTGACAGAAGAAATTCATTTTCAGGGCCGGAAAGTCCTGGACACGAACTTTGACACCTACGAAATCCCTCGTTATGCCTGGGTGCCGAAAATGGACACCGTGATTCTCGATGCACGAGACCAACCTCCCCAGGGCGGCGGCGAACCCGCCATCGTGCTGATGGGCGCGCTCATGGCCAACGCCATCCACGACGCGACCGGTGCCCGGTTGTGTCAATTGCCGATGACGCCGGACCGGGTCAAAGCAGCAATCCAGAAAGTCTGACCTGAACGGGGAAGATTGAATCCAGGCGCTTTTCGAAAGATATGCAGCCGCCGACGTTAGTCGGCGCAAATCGAATAAACGAATACTATGGCGCGAACTGATCCCGCAATGCGGGACGGCTGCGAGATTGATCAAAGTGCTCTAAAATTTGTCCGGCGTGGCACGCCGTTCGCCCTCGCGTTCCAGCCGCAGAATTTCGGCGGTGTAACCTTTCCGGAAATTGGGATACTTGAACTGATAGCCCAACTCCATTTTCAACTTCCGGTTTGACACGCGCTTGTTGGTCACACCGCGTTTGCGATCCTCCTCGAATTTTTCGGGTGTGTGAGGCGGTAACTGCTTGCCGAGCTCTTCTGCCAGCCATTGGAAAAAGTCCCGCTGACGCACCGGTTCGTCGTCCACCGCATTGTAAATCTCCCCGGGGCGGCCGTTCTTCAGCACCGCGAGAATGCAGCCGGCCACGTCGTCGCGGTGAATCATGTTCAGGTAGCGCGAGCCGTCACCCTCAATCCGCGCCTCGTCTTTCTGGAATTGTTTGAACCAATGACCGCGGTCCGGTCCATAAATGCCGGCCACGCGCAAAATCACGGCGGGAAATTTGCGATCCTTCGCCGCCGTCTGCAGCGCCGTTTCCGTTTCCAAAAGAATCCGGGCGGTTTCCGTCAACGGTTCCGCGGGACTGGCTTCCTCGGCCCACGAGCCATCCGTCTGGCCATAAACGCTCGTGCTGCCGGTATAAACGAATTTCTTCGGTGCTTTGGCTGAAAGCCAGTCCAGCAAATGGCGTGTCCCTTGCAGATAAATCCCACGGTATTCTTCCGCGCCGCCTCCGCGGGAAGCAACGCAATTGACGACCCAATCAAATTCACGCGGCAGTTTCGCCAGGGTTTCCGGCCGGGTGACGTCGGCTACCAACGGCCGGATACCATCGGCTTTCAATTCATCTTCCATCTTTGCGCTCCGGCGCAGACCGAAAACCTCGTGCCCCAGGCCGACCAGTTCCCTTCCCAACGGCAAACCGACATAGCCGCATCCGACAATCAGACACTTCATTTTTATTTACGATATGCGATTTTCGATTTACGTGCCGCTCAAATTTTTGAGACCGCGTATTGGGAATACTCAAAATCGTAAATGGCATCAGTCCATGACAGCCGCGAACCGCAGGCCGCGGGTGCTGACGCGAAGTTGCTTGAACTCGAATTCCTCCATCACGACCTCGTAAATGACGACCCCGGTGAGAATCACGTCTGCGCGTAACTTTGGCAGGCCGGGGATTTCCTTGCGCCCGGCCAGCGGCAGGTTCCAAAGATGTTTACGATGGGCCATGACCTGTTCGCGGCTCAATATTGTGCTTTCGATGCGCTCCCGGTCAAAGCGGTCCAGCTTTTTCTCCATCCGCGCCAGGATACTGGTCGTGCCCCCCGTCCCCACCAGCTGGATCCCGCCGGTTTCGGACCCGCGTCTTGTTTCGCGGCGCAGGGCGGGCTCGAGTTGGGGACGGACTTCACTCCGCAGAAAATTTTTAATCCAATCCCGGCAGGCGACAAATTCATCGCGGGTCGGCGGGTCGCTGTGCGGAAATGTTTCGAGCAGTCGAACCGTGCCCAGCGGGAAACTTTGGGCAAAGTGCTGGTGCCGGCCATGACCCACGATAAATTCCGTGCTCCCGCCGCCGACATCCAGCAGCAACATGGGTTGCTTCGCCAGTTCCGCGTCCGTGTTCACGCCTTGAAACACCATCTCGGCCTCCTGTTCGCCGGAAATGATTTCGACCTTGAGATCGGACGCACGCTGGATGGCCGTGGTGAGGTGGCCGGGATTCACCGCATCGCGCGCCGCGCTGGTGGCGATGACACGGAGGGAGTCGGCGTTTTTTTCGCGAGCGATCTCGGCAAATTCCCAGACCACCGCAGCTGTGTGCGCGACAGCTTCCGGCTGCAACTGGCGCGTGGCATAAAAACCCTTCCCGAGACGCGTCTGGCGGCTCTCTTCATGCACCGGCCGCACATCGCGTCCGGACACATCGGCGACCAGCAATTTGATCGAGTTGGTGCCGACATCAATGACGGCGCGCCGCACAACTTTCATGAGGCGACAAAGCTAAGAGGCAACCTCCTCCCAACCCAAGTGAAAAAATGTTACATTTGGCGGGGTTGCGCCCGACCGGCAGACCGGTATTCTGATGCCATGAATCTCTATATTCTGCGGCATGGAATTGCTGTGGAACGCGGTGCGCCTGGGTTCAAAACAGACGCCGACCGTCCGCTCACGCCCAAGGGCCGCCGCCAGCTTGGGCAAATCGCCGCTGCCATGCAATCCATGGGCCTGGATTTTAATTTGATTCTCTCCAGTCCTTTCCTGCGTGCCCGGCAAACCGCCGAAATTGTCGCCAAAACATTGAAGTTGGACAAACGCCTCGCCTTTTCGGATGCTCTGACGCCGGATGGCGACGCGAAGACGTTAATCCGGCAACTGCACGAATTAAAACCCGCGCCGGAAAACATCCTGCTGGTCGGCCACGAACCTTATTTGAGCCGGCTGGTGGCGTTGCTGATTTCGGGCGGGGAGCTGGCCGGCGTGGGGTTGAAGAAAGGCGGTTTGTGCAAATTGGAAATCGGGTCATTGCGCTTCGGCCGGTGCGCCACGCTCACGTGGCTGCTCACCCCCAAACAGATGAAATGGATGGTTTGAAATCGGAGCAGTCCCGCAAACGCGCGATGAGTCCGTTCTATCTTTCCGGTGAAAAGGTCAATGCCGGCCTCGTCGGCTGCTAGGGGCAAATATTTATCCAACGCGGAACGAAATTTTCTGCACGATGTTCCTCCCGAAACTGTACTGCAGCCGGTCGAGAATTTCCTTGCGGCGATAACGGACGATTTCAGAGAGCCAGACGTTGCTATCCACGTTCACGAACAGCGTGCCTTTGCGCAAACCGGCCGGTTGTGCATGCGCGGTGATGTTGGGATCCACCAGTGAATTCCAGACCTTGACCATTTCCGCCTCGGCGCGCCGATCATCCATGCGTAAATCCGAAAGGACGCGCGGCAACACCTCGCCAACGGCCCGGGCCCGCACCATCCGCGCCGCTTCGAGCGGCGATAAATCCACGCCGCGCCATTGGGCGAGGACCTGCTGCCGGGCGGAATGTTTTTTTGGGGGCGGCACAAGGAGGAAAAGCTTCAACCGAATGAACCGGAAAAGCAAGCCGGCAACGTCAAGGGAGCGCCGAGAACCGTCTCGGCGCGGCGGTGGACTACATAAATTCGTGCCGAGACGGTGCTCGGGGCTGCCGGCGCGGCGATTTTGACCTTGCCAATTTGTGCTTTGTAGTGCAAAGTTAAACCATGGAATCGAATTGGGCCGCTGAGAACTTACAAACCATCCGGACCTTGATGGAACGTTCCGCCGTCTACCGGCGCGCACTGGCGCCGATCATGCTGTTCGCCGGCGTGCTGGGTGTGGCCGCCGCGGCGACCGGGCTGGTATTTCATTTTGATTCGATGCGGGCTTTCGGTGCGCTCTGGCTGGGCACGGCCATCGTTGTGGTTGTTGGCGCATTCGTGATCGCCCGTCGGCAAACCATCAACGATCACGAGCCTTTCTGGTCGCCACCGACGCGTCGCGTGGGGCAGGCGCTCCTGCCACCGTTGCTGGCCGGAATGTGCCTGGGCTTTG